>NZ_JADCLB010000009.1:0-56642 GCF_014982245.1 Enterobacter cloacae complex sp. P6RS | reverse complement strand
AACATTTGCACCCCCACACCCTTCGCTACCCCCGCCCCCCCTTGGCCTGATAAAGCTAAAACGCTTGTATTGGAAACATCAGGGTTTTGCACACCAATTAACGAAATACTAACATTCGCGCCGGTATTGCAGGATAATGCCAGTGTATTAGTTGCTTGCGCATTTGCTGGCGTTGTTCCTACTGAAGTACCAAAACTCGAGCCGGGAATAGTGCCTATAGGGAAATTCAGCGACGAAGTACTCATATCACAGGGCAGATAATTAATGTATCCGCCAGTAACATTCCAGGTCGCAATGAAAAACTGGTTTGTAATTGACGCGTTTGCAATTTGTACAGTAGCAAGTGATCCGGATTTGGCTGTATTGGATGTCCTTACCAGATCAATTTGATAAGTATACGTGTAATTACTACCAGTAGAATAAACCGTATTTGGAAAGTAATGGTCAAAGATACCGCCCGCTCTGTAAACTGAAAAACGCACCCCAAATCCACTAATGCCTATATCATAGAGATTATTCCCGAGCGGAGTATTATTGTTCACCGATTCAACATAGGGAACTGTGTTATCAGGACATGTGTAATTTACATTAAACGTACCCGTCTTGGTAGCAACGGTTGTTCCCGCAGTCACGCTGCGCGCCACAGTTACTTGACCAAAATCTATAAGAAAGGCTTGTTGACCAGAATTATTCGTGCAGGTTCCAGCAAAGCTTTTAACAGATATTAATGTAAAAAATAACAGAAAAAGATATTTGTATGCATTCATTTTCTTACCTATCGACAGACAGTATTAACAACCGCGATGTTATTTTTAACATCGGTAGGTTTTAAAATGTATGAGGCTTTACACTGCTTATCACTACCCTCACCCCACTGCGCAATAAGGTCAATATTCTCGCCTAAGCCTGTGAGATAAACCTGTCCACTATCGCCGACAATAAATCCACTGTTTTTAATGCCGTTGACGCTAACAATCGCCCCAAATGGAACAGGCTTTCCGTTACCACGCAATAACGTAAATAATGCGCGTTGACCCACGTTGGCAGTGTATTCAGCGCGAACAACAGCCCCACGCGTAGGTACAACGGTCCGGGTCGTGAGATCCAGTTCGACATCATCGGACAGGCTTTGTGGATCGATTACGATATCGTTCTTCCGGTAGACGTTAACGTTGTTTACCGTTGTATATCCCCGATAGTCCGTTTTCGCGCCCGTCTGGTTTCGCACCGTCAGACCTTTCGCCCCCGGGACTTTTACCAGGACGTTCGTTTCTCCCAACGGTTGCGATAACGTCACGCCGTCAGCATGCGCGATGACACCCCCCTGAATACCATAGTTCAGTCGCTCATTGTTCTGGTCGTAGCTGTACCCTGCCGTCACCTCACCATAGGTACCCTTGTAATCACCGTTCACGTTGCCGCTGTATCCGACATTATTGCTGCCATACCCCTGTTGAACGCTCCAGTTCAGGGCATTGTTTTCCAGCGCGGTCCCGTTGATACCTAGCGTATGGGTGGTTCCGCTATTTTTACTGTTATTGACGCTGTAGTTTGCCCACGTCTGCGGCAAGAATTTATCCAGCGGCACGCTAATGTTAAACGCCACCATCTGGTCTTTGTCATAGCTCGTAGGGTTACCATAGGTACCAGGCGTCCCGTTACGCGTTGAGGTATACGTTAAACCGTAGCTGATTCCGTTCCAGAAATTGTTATACCCCAGACTCCAGGACTCCATGGCTCGCCCGGAATTCCAGTAATCTTCGCGAACGGCGCTCACCATAATCGAGCCTAATGAACCGCCTAGAGACTGGTTCATTGTCAGCTCCATACGGTTACGACGTCGGTTCTGCAATGAACCCGTATCGCCATAGGAATCAAGCACTTCCTGCATACCGTAAAAGCCTTTGGTCGAATAGCGGTAGCCTGCGATAGCAAAGTTAGTGCCGGTTTCGACAAAGTTTTTACTGTAGCGCGCACGCCAGGACTGGCCGCTATCGCTCGGCAGATTTTGTGGGGTAGACCATGCCTGGATGACATCGACAGAAACTGCGCCGAGATCTCCCATGTTCTTGCCCATACCGGCAGCGACCGACTGGTAGTGGCTCGACGTTTGACCACCGCCGTACGCCGTTAAGCCATACGGTAAGCCATAGATGCCCGTAATTTGCGCAAACGGTGTCTTGTCTACGCTACCGTTATAGGAACGATATTGCCCACCCGTGACGGCGTACTTTAATCGCCCTTCTCGCTGCAGTACGGGCAAAGACGCATAGGGAACGGTAAACTGTTGAATGCTACCGTCGGCCTCTTTAATTGTTACCTGCAGATCGCCTGCCCCCCCGGTCGGATACATATCCGTGATCTCGAAGGCACCAGGCGTAACGTAGGTCTGGTAAATCTCATACCCATTCTGACGGACAATGACCTGCGCATTTGTACGCGCGATACCGCGGACGACGGGTGCATACCCTTTGAGTGAATCGGGTTGCATATCATCATCGGAGGCCAGCTGCGCACCGCGGAACGGCATACTGTCGAAAACATCAGCGGGCGCAGTGCTGTCCCCAAGGGTCATCTGCGCTTTTAACGGAACGATCGCGCGCTGGGCGTAGGTATAAACGCTGTCCCATTTGTCCTTGCCATCTTCATCCCGTGACCAGGTGGTGTAGTTGCGCAGACGCCATGGCCCGATGTTGATTCCCGGACGCAAATTAGCGTACTGCGTGTTGCTGGTATCACTGCTCCCGTTGCGCGAGCGGTTGTTGGCGCCACTCAGGCTGAAGTTGAGCAGCGCAGCCGTGATTCCGTCATCCCACTGTTCTGGTGGAACGTATCCGCGCGCCTGACGAGAAATCGCCGCCTGCGGAATGCTGATGAGCAGACGCTGTGCGCCAAACTGGAATTCAGTGGATCCGGAAGGAATCGCGTTCAGGTTCGCACAACGTTCGTTGTCCACCGCCAGCGCCGGGAAAAGCTCGGTTTTTACGCCCCACTCTTTCAGCTGCTCCACGGTCAGACAAGGTTCTAATTTCCCCTCATCGTTGGGGGCACCAGAGGTTTTGAATTCGATATCACGCGTATCAACAAGTTCGTTATCCAGCATCACATCGACGTGATAAGTTCCCGGCGCCTGCGAGCCCGCTTCAAACGCAGCGAGATCGGCTTTACCCCCATTTTGCGGATTATCCAGCTCAACCAGGTCCGGGTTGAAGTAATCGCGCGCCAGGGCATTCTGCATTGAACCCGCGAGGGCAAATGCAATCAGTAAAGCCAATCGCGCAGGTTTAAAATTATTATATTCCCTTACTATCATCATTCACGTCACCTTGGAAACGACATTCCAAAAACAATTATTTTCACAAGCTTGCGCTTTGCACGTCACTCACCGCTCCATAATCATTAATGACTTTATAATTAACAGAGGTTGAGTTAGCGCCAGCAGGCAGCGTGAAATTCATTGATTCCCCAGGAAGTACATACGAAACATTTTCAATTTTTTTACCGCCCAGACTGATTTCATTAAAGTTAATGACATAGCTGGTTGGGTTGGTAACCTGTAGTTGATTACCATTTCGACGCCAGGTTAACTGATGACTTAACTCCTGCGGCTGCTGAGACTTTAAGCCTGCAGGACGGTATATCAGCTTAATGCGCGTTTTAATCGCTATTTGCAGCGTATTATCTTTTTTGGGCGCTGACGGTATCGCTTTAATATTCAGCCAGTAGAGACTTTCCTTATCCTGCGGCAAGTTGCCGGTCACCACGACACGCTCAATGTTTTGCTGGCCGCCATCGAGTCGATACAACGGAGGAGTAATAATAAAAGGAGCTTTCTCAGCGCCTCCATTTAATGTCTCAACCCATGACTGAATAAGGTACGGCGTCTTATCCGGGTTGTTAACATCAATGGAAGCTTCTTTTTTATTGCCATCATAGACGACACGCGTTCCGCCAATAATAA
This sequence comes from Enterobacter cloacae complex sp. P6RS, assembly GCF_014982245.1. Lineage (NCBI taxonomy): Bacteria > Pseudomonadati > Pseudomonadota > Gammaproteobacteria > Enterobacterales > Enterobacteriaceae > Enterobacter > Enterobacter cloacae complex sp. P6RS. The sequence continues at coordinate 52,681 of NZ_JADCLB010000009.1, read as the reverse complement.
CACCCGCATTGGCGGCGGACACGCTTGCTGAAATCACTGCGCAGGCAATTAAAGTTTTGCTAAGAAAATTCATTTTACACCTCGATAAAAAAGGGCCGTATACCGGCCCTCATATATTTTTCCGGTCAGGAAGATTACTGGTAGCTAACGGAGAAGTTCGCTACACCGTTTGCTGGACCTACGCCCACAGTTGCAGACGTTGCTTCGTACTGAGCAAAGAAGTCCAGGGTGTTTGGTACAGTTTCAGACAGGCTGTATACGTGGGAGTTAACGCCCGACAGCGGCAGATCCTGGCTGTCAGCCGTCATCAGGTTAATAGCAACGCCCGTTGCGCCGCCGGTTACAGCCAGCAGGTTGGAGTTTGCTGGGTCCGCAGAGCCGTCAAACTTGATGGTTGCGCCTGTTACGGTTGCCGGGCAGTCGGTCAGAACGATTGAGAACTTAGTTGCAGCGGCTTTATCGCCAGCAGCGGTAAATTCAGATTTGCTGTAACGGCCCAGATCAACGGTCTGGTTTACAGAACCCGCGTCAACGGTGCACGCTGCATCGATGATTTCACCGGTGAAATTAACGGTACCAGCAGAAGCGAATGCATTAGACATGGTCAGAGCAGCAGTCGCAGCGAAAGCAGCAGCAATAATATTCTTTTTCATGATTTATATCCTTAGTAACTTTATTTATAACTATCATTTCGGCAACATCATCCCTATGGTTTATTCGACCATTTATATGTGCCGGTTTTAAAAGTGCCGTAAGCATAACGTTGAACCCTCTCCCTTTAAATAACAGACAACGTCTACAAACAAGACAGGAGCTTCAATGCTGTTCACTGGCTGAAACGAAATTTATTAAAATGCCCGATAAAAGACAATTTAATTTTCAGTCCAACTGTAGACCTTAACTCTATAAAGAAAACATTAACCTTTTAATAACTTCACATACAGAATCAAAGCCCAAGAAAATTCTTACATTCAAATAAAAAACCAGTCCAAACATAGACCAGTCACTCGCTAATAAATAAATCAAGCACTTATAATAACTATTACTTTAACGGTCTAAATTTAGACCGGTCGGGTATATTTCCCTGGTGCTTAACGTTTTAGATAATGCGGCTATGTGCGCATGCTCAACTGCACCGGTTAAAAAAGAGGTTAACTATGAATACCAGGCTAGAGACGTTATCCCCTCAGGCGCGGATCTCCGCCTTAGCGACAAAACCTTTCTCCGCAATTGAATTACTCATTAATCACATGGTGCCATTCTCAGAGCGGATGGTAATCGAGAAAGGTGAGGTTATACACTATTATCGCGACGAAGCACGCTATTGCTTTTTATTGTTAAGCGGCAGCGTTGCCTTGCACCGTCGAGGGGATGGCATCATTCTCAACTCTGAGTCGGCTCCCTTTGTTCTGGGCGTCAGTAACCAGCATACCAACGGCCATATGTACGTCAGGGCGTTAGAAACATCTGAGATTGGTATGCTGGCGCTCGCCAGCTTCAATCAGATCATTGCGAATGACAATTTGTGGGAACACTTCGCTAGGCTGCTAATGTATTCGGCTTCCCGGGTGTACGAGCATTGCGCGATGATATCGCAGCTGTCCGCATACGATATTATCTGCACTCAGCTCGTGGAGCTTATGCAGGAACCCGAGTCCATTCGGGAACATACTACTGCGGCAAATTACATTAAGAGCCGTACATGGCTTTCACGTAGCGGCATCATGCGGATCCTCTCCGAACTCAGAACAGGCGGATACATTACGATGCAGCGTGGGGTTCTACAGGAGATAAATCATTTACCGTTAAAGTATTGATAACACCTTGCTGAGTTAGAGCCTGAAAGCCCTGTCGGCGCTATAATGTTTCGATAATACAATGAAACAGTAAGGCCGTTATCTATGCCAGATTTTGAGGACATCGCAGATGATCGTTATCGCTCATCACCTTTCGCGAGTGAACTAATTGCACATCTGCGTCCCTTTGCTGTCTTTCATACGACAGTCGTCGGAGAACGTTTAGAGCATACAATTCATGGTGAGGCCATGTGCTACCTCATACTGGAGGGAAGCGTGGCCTCCTACCGCCGGGATGATGAGACCCTGTTGTTCACTGTGCAGGCCCCCGCTTTGTTTGGGATAGGCAATGTGACGGACGTCTTTTTTGATGAGTATTGTAAAGTCATTACACCAGGGCTGACGGGTGTTATCTCGGTAGAAAAAGCGCGGGAAGTTGTGGAAACCCACAATCTCTGGAATATTCTATCTCAACATATTATGCATGTTACCAATCGCCTCTATAAAAACATGCTTCATCGAATTGCGCCCTCTGCCTATGAGATTATTCGTGGACAGTTAATCGATTTGATGCGCGAAGAAGACACTTTTCGCAAAACGATAACCGCTGAACGCTATATCCGCGATAAAACCCACCTCTCCCGCAGCGGCGTGATGCGCATTCTGGCGGATTTGAAAACCGGCGGATTTATCGAAATGGAAGAAGGCAGGCTTATCAAAATCAACAAGCTCCCCGCTAAATACTGAATGTCAGACACAAAAAAGGCCGCACTCGCGGCCTGTTCAACAACACTCACTCAATGGACGTGAACGCCCAACCGCCAGGCAAAGTAGATCTCTTCTTTCAGTTCATTCGAAGAGAGCGCCAGCAGATCCGTGAACTCCAGCTCAAGCTGTTTCAGCTTTTTCAGGTACTGCGCCGGAGACAGGTTGCTCTTATCGCGACGTAAATATTCAATTGCCAGCTGTGTTGGGGTTATTTCAGTATCCATGATGTCCTCGCTTATGTACAAATCCTGACCAGTATATCACAACACACTGGCTAGTTTTTGACCAAAGGCAATTCATCTGAAAACTTTACACGACCGCCGTCGTCAGACGCGACGAGCAGCACAGGCGATCCTGCTCGTCGAGAATATCAATCTGCCACACCTGGTGGCGGCTGCCAGCGTGCAGGGCGCGGCAGATACCGCGCACGCGCCCGCTGCGCACCGAGCGAATGTGGTTGGCATTCACCTCAAGCCCGACCACCTTCTGTTCGCCTTCGGTGCAGAGATATCCCGCGACGGAGCCCAGGGTTTCCGCCAGCATGACGGAAGCCCCGCCGTGCAACAGGCCAAACGGCTGATGGGTGCGACTATCGACAGGCATCGTCGCCTCCAGATCGTCTTCCCCAATGCGGGTGAACTGGATATCCAGCAGCCCCACCATATTCCCCTCGCCCATGGCGTTTAGCGCCTGCAGCGTGACGGCACGTTTCCAGATCATCCAATTATCTCCAGTAAAGCCTGTAATGGGTGGCGTACGCCGTTACCCTCAACCCGTTTCACCTGGCTGCGGCAGGAGTAGCCCGTCGCCAGGCAGCGGTTTCTTGGCAATCGCTGCATCGCCTGATGCCACGACAGCTCATAGATGCCGAGCGAGTTGGCGTGGTTTTTCACCTCGTGGCCGTAGGTGCCCGCCATACCGCAGCAGCCCACGCTGACGCTCTCCAGCTTCGCGCCGAAACGCGCAAAAATAGACGCCCATTGCGCCGGGGCGCCGGGCAGCGCCGTCACTTCCGTACAGTGTCCGAACAGATACCACGGTTCACCGCCAGCCTCCTGAATGGCCTTCTCTTCCAGGGCTGCCGGCAGCCACTCGTGCACCAGCATGACGTGGAAATCGCCGCGCTTATCACCCAGCGTCTGCTTGTATTCATCGCGATAGCAAAGCACCAGCGCCGGATCGACGCCAACCATCGGCATCCCAAGTTCGGCGATCCGGTTGAGAAAATCAGCGGTTTTTTGCGCCGTTTTCGCAAAGCGGTTCAGGAAGCCTTTAATGTGCTGCGCCTTGCCGTTTGGCGAGAACGGCAGCACTACAGGCTGATAGCCCAGTTTTTCAACCAGGCGGATGAAGTCAGCGACCACCTGCGCGTCGTAGTAGCTGGTGAACGGATCCTGGACCACCAGCACCACCTTCGCTTTTTGCTCAGGAGTAAGCGCTTCGAGCTGCTCCAGGGTCATGTTCGCCGAGCGGTGGCCGACGAGCTGGCGCTGCAGCGACGGCACCGACAACAACGGCAGATCGACCATGCCGATATGCTTTTCGGAAAGCTTGCGCACCAGCGGCTGATTGATAAAGAAGTTAAAGGTCTTCGGCGCGCGCGCCATCAGCGGCGCGTAGCTTTCCACCGTCGCCACCAGATGATCGCGCACCGGGCGCAGATAGCGGGTGTGGTAGAGCTGCAGGAAGCGCGAGCGGAATTCCGGCACGTCGATTTTAATCGGGCACTGGGTAGAGCAGGCTTTACAGGCCAGACAGCCGGACATCGCCTCTTTCACCTCATGGGAGAAATCATACTCGCCCTTATTGGCATGCCAGCTGTTGCGGGTGCGCTCAATCAGCGAGCGCAGGCTGGCCCGTTTTTCCGGCAGCTCCTGCTCCAGCTTCAGGGGATCGACGCCACGGTCCGCCAGCAAACGCAGCCACTCGCGCACCAGCGTCGCACGCCCTTTTGGCGAGTGAATGCGGTTGCTGGTGATTTTCATTGACGGGCACATCGGGCTTTTCACGTCAAAGTTAAAGCACAGGCCGTTGCCGTTACACTCCATCGCGCCGCGCCAGGACGAGCGCACCGCAATCGGGATCTGTCTGTCATACGTACCGCGCTTAACGGCATCCACCTGGAGCATCGGCGCGTCTACCCCTTCAGGCGGGCAGATTTTCCCGGGATTGAGGCGGTTATCCGGGTCGAACGCCGCTTTGACCTTGCGCAGCTCCGCGTAAAGCTGCTCCCCGAAGAACGCCGGGCTGTATTCCGCGCGGAACCCTTTCCCGTGCTCCCCCCACAGCAGACCGCCGTATTTGGCGGTCAAGGCCACGACGTCGTCGGAGATCTGCTTCATCAGGATCTCCTGCTGCGGGTCGCACATGTCCAGCGCCGGACGCACGTGAAGCACCCCGGCATCCACGTGGCCGAACATGCCATAGCTCAGGCCGTGGCTATCCAGCAGGGCGCGAAACTCGACGATATAATCCGCCAGATGCTCGGGCGGCACGCAGGTGTCTTCGGCAAACGGAATCGGCTTCGCCGCCCCTTTCGCATTGCCAAGCAGACCCACGGCTTTTTTACGCATGGCGTAAATACGCTCTACACCGGCCAGATCGTGACAAAGCTGCCAGCCAATCACGCCGCCTTCGCCATGAGCAATCAGCTCATCCAGGCGCTGGCAGAGCGTCGTCACCTGGCTTTCAATCAGCTCCGCGTCATCACCGGCAAATTCCACGATGTTGAGGCCAAGCATCTCTTTGTCCGGCACGTCGGTAATCAGCTCGCGCACGGAGTGCCAGACGATATCTTCCCGCGCCAGATTCAGCACCTTAGAGTCGACGGTTTCCACCGACAGCGCCTGCGCTTCCACCATAAACGGCGCATTGCGCAGCGCGGAGTCGAAGGAGTCATATTTGACGTTCACCAGGCGACGCACCTTCGGCAGGCGGGTGATATCCAGCCGCGCCTCGGTAATAAACGCCAGCGTTCCTTCGGAGCCGGTCAGCACGCGGGTTAAATCAAACTGCGTCAGGTCGTCGTTAAACACGTGGCGCAGGTCGTAGCCCGTTAAGAAGCGGTTCAGTTTGGGGAATTTGTCGAGAATAAGCTGGCGGTTGTCGCGGCAGCGCTCCAGCACGGTGCGGTAGATGCGCCCGCTGGCGGTGTTATCTTTACCCAGCGTTTCCGCCAGTTCGACCGGCATCGGCTGGGTATCAAGGATATCGCCGCCTAACAATACTGCCCGCACGCCCAGCACGTGATCGGAGGTTTTACCGTAGACCAGCGACCCCTGCCCGGAGGCATCGGTGTTGATCATCCCCCCAATGGTTGCTCGGTTGCTGGTGGAGAGTTCAGGGGCAAAAAAGTAGCCGTAAGGCTTGAGGTACTGATTAAGCTGATCTTTGATAACGCCCGCCTCAACCCGCACCCATCCCTCTTCGGGGTTGATCTCAATGATGCGGTTCATATAGCGCGACATATCAATAATGATGCCCTGGTTCAGCGCCTGACCGTTGGTTCCGGTGCCACCGCCGCGCGGCGTGAAGACCAGAGAGGCAAACCGCTCCTGCGTTGCCAGCCGGGCGATAAGCGCCACGTCGGCCGTGGAACGAGGGAAAACGACCGCATCGGGAAGAAGCTGGTAGATACTGTTATCGGTTGCCATCGTCAGCCTGTCGGCATAGTTCGTGGCGGTATCACCTGTAAAACCCTGTTGCTCCAGTGCCTGCAAAAAATTAAGCACCAGCTGAACGACGCCAGGTGCCTGAGAAATCTGTGGGATCATTACTGTCGACCCTAATTAGAGTTGTGGGAATCGTTTGCGTGTATCTTAAAAGTTTTATCACATTTTTTTCTTATAATCTCTGCTGAATTACAGGCAGAATTCGCCTGTCAAAAACCGCTGCGATCGCTAATGATAAGAGAGACGCGGTTTTCCATTCCCGCCAGTGGTACTGGCGTTCTTTTAAGGAAAATTTCATTTATGGTCAATCTTCGCCAGCCCAGGGATGTTGCGCAAATTCTGCTGTCGGTGCTGTTCCTGGCCCTCATGATTATTGCGTGTCTGTGGATTGTTCAACCTTTTATTCTCGGCTTCGCCTGGGCTGCGACCGTTGTCGTCGCCACGTGGCCTTTGCTGCTGCGCTTGCAGAAACTGCTGTTTGGCCGCCGCGGGCTGGCCGTGCTGGTGATGACGCTGCTGCTGTTCCTGCTGTTTATTATTCCAATTGCGCTGCTGGTAAACAGCCTTGTCGACTCCAGCGGCCCGGTGATCCGCGCCGTGACAAGCGGCGACCTGACGCTGCCGGACCTCGGCTGGCTGAACAGCATTCCGGTCGTGGGCGCTAAACTTTACAGCGGCTGGCATAGCCTGCTGGAGATGGGCGGCAGCGCGCTGATGGCGAAAGTGCGTCCGTATATTGGCACCACCACCACCTGGTTTGTCGGTCAGGCCGCACATATCGGCCGCTTTATGATGCACTGTACCCTGATGCTGGTCTTCAGCGCCCTGCTTTACTGGCGCGGTGAGCAGGTGGCTTTAGGCGTTCGTCACTTTGCCACCCGCCTGGCGGGAAAACGGGGTGACGCCGCGGTGCTGCTGGCCGCGCAGGCCGTGCGCGCGGTCGCCCTGGGCGTCGTGGTGACGGCGCTGGTGCAGGCGGTGCTGGGCGGTATCGGCCTGGCGATTTCCGGCGTACCGTACGCCACCGTCTTTACCGTAGTCATGCTGATGACCTGCCTTGCGCAACTGGGGCCGCTGCTGGTGCTGGTTCCGAGCATTATCTGGCTTTACTGGACGGGTGATACCACGTGGGGAACGGTTCTGCTGGTCTGGAGCTGCGTGGTTGGCACCATGGATAACGTGATTCGCCCCATCCTCATCCGCATGGGCGCAGACCTGCCGCTGATCCTGATCCTCTCCGGGGTTATCGGCGGGTTGATTGCATTCGGGATGATCGGTCTGTTCATTGGCCCAGTGCTGCTCGCCGTTACCTGGCGTCTGTTCTCCGCCTGGGTTCATGAAGTGCCGCCGCCTGGAACCGACCCGGACGTGATTCTGAGCGAGCTGGACGAGCTGGAAGAAAAGAATACCCATTAAGCCTTGTTGCCGGGTGGTGCTTACGCTTACCCGGCCTACATTATCCCGCACAATACTTTAACACCGCTAAAGTATTTATTCGTTGCACACTGGTCAGACCCGCCATTTCAGCACTAAGTCCGCTATTATTCTCAAGAAATCTTTACGTCTCTTTAACTATTGAGACGAATCTGATCGACGCTAAAAATTACAATGCCTACTATTAGCTCACGGTTATAAATCAACACCTTGATTTATAAGCATGGAAATCCCCTGAGTGAAACAACGAATTGCTGTGTGTAGTCTTTGCCCATCTCCCACGATGGGCTTTTTTTTATCCTGACTACGCGCGCTTAACCTCACAGGTACTGAGCATCCGCCACTCAGCAGGCAGCACCCGCGTTTCCCCCGTCACATTGACCGCCACCGCCTGGCGGATATCCGCCGACGATGCGCCAATCTGCAGTTCAAACTCGCCCGGCTCAACGATGCGTTTCCCGTCCCGGCGGGTAAAGTTGAACATCTCAACCGGCAGCGTGAAGGTGAGCGTGGCGGTTTCGCCCGGCGAGAGCGTGACGCGCTGGAAGGCCTTAAGCTCCTGAAGCGGGCGCACCTGGGTGGCGACCTTGTCCCGCACGTAGACCTGCACCACCTCGCTGCCGCTGCGCTCGCCGGTATTGGTGATATCCACGCTCAGCGTCACCTCACCGTCGACCGGCACGCTGCTTTCAGCGACGCGGGCAGTGCCCCAGCTAAACTGCGTCCAGCCGAGGCCGAAACCAAACGGGTAACGCGCACCGAAATGGAACGCGAACGGCGTGCCGCCGCTTTTCAGCTTGTGGTTATAGTAGAACGGCATCGCCCCGGCGCTTTTCGGCACGCTGACCACCAGCCGGCCCTGCGGCTCCGCGCGACCGGTTAACACATCGGCAATCGCCCAGCCCCCTTCCTGTCCCGGCGCCCAGGCCATCATCAGCGCGGCAATCTTCTCCTCCAGCCCCTGAAGGTTGTACGGACGCCCGCCGGTCATTACGACGATCACCGGTTTGCCCGTCGCCACCAGCGCCTCCAGCAGCTGTTGCTGCACGCCCGGCAGATTCAGGGAGTCAGTATCGGAGCCTTCCCCTACCGTGCCGCTCTGGAACAGCCCGGCGAGATCGCCCACGCAGGCCACCACCACGTCACTCTCCTGTGCGGCGCTGACCGCCTCGGGGATAAGTGCGGTACTTTGCGACACCGGAGACTGCTGCATTGGCTTGCCGCCGCTGTCGCCCGGGAAGACCGGCGCACCCGCCATCCGTTTTTCAATAATGTGGCACCCTTTCGCGTAGCGCACGTTCGATGCACCCAGGTACTGCTCCAGCGCCGCGCGCGGGGTCGTCACCTGCGAGGTTTCCTCAACCATATCGCTGATGATCAGATGCACCGGGAAGCTATACCCGCTGAGTAACGCCAGCGGATCGTCTGCCGTCGGCCCAACTACCGCCACGCGGGGTTTACCGTTCAGCGGCAGAATGCCGTTGTTTTCCAGTAGCGTGATCGATTTTGTCGCCACCTCCCGCGCCACCTGGCGGGTCATCTCATTTTGCAGATCGATGCCGTTTTCATCGGCATACGGGTTCTCAAACAGGCCGAGACGGAATTTTTCGGTCAGCGTACGCGCCACGATCTCATCGACTTTCGCCATAGAGATCAGCCCGCGCTCTACCGCTTCCGCCAGATGGCGTGCGCAGTCATCTTTCGGCAGCTCAACGTCCAGCCCGGCGTTAAACGCCAGCGCGGCAGACTCCGCTGCGTCGTGGGAAATCCCGTGGTGCTGGTGCAGCAGGCTGACGCCGCCGTAGTCCGCCACAATAATGCCGTCGAAGCCCCACTGTTCGCGCAGGACGGTGGTCAACAGGAAGCTGTCGCTGTGCCCCGGCTGGTTATCGATGTCGTGGTAGGCGGGCATGACCGAACCGGCGTTTGCCAGCTTGACCGCCATTTCAAACGGCAGCAGGAAGGTGTCGTTCAGCTCGCTAAAACCAAGATGCACCGGGGCGTGGTTGCGCGCCCCTTCGCTGAACGAGTGGCCCACGTAATGCTTGAGCGTCGCCAGCAGATCGCGCTTGTCGCCCTGTAACCCTTTCACCCAGGCGGTTGCCATCACGCCCACCAGCCAGGGATCTTCCCCGAAGGTCTCTTCGGTTCGCCCCCACCGGACGTCGCGGGAAACGTCCAGCACCGGCGCCAGCCCCTGCTGGCAACCGACGGAACGCGCCTCTTTACCGATCTGCTCTGCCGCGCGCTGCACCAGCTCCGGGTCCCAGGTCGAGCCGTAGTTGAGCGAGGACGGGAACAGGGTGGCGTCTTTGCACAGCAGCCCCACCAGGCACTCCTCGTGGAACAACGCCGGAATGCCAAGCCGCGTCTCTTCCATCATCATGCGCTGCAGGCGGTTAGCCGCGCGCACCCCGGTTTTCGCGTCAACGATGTGGGTGCCGAGCGGACGGGTGATCTGCCCGACGCCCAGTTTTAGCCGTTCGCTCAGCGCCGCCTGCTCGCTGACGCCAGCAAATTCATCGCTCAAATCGCTGCGCTCCCGGTGGTTGCCGTTTTCATCAAGGATCAGCCAGTAGGCGTGCATCTGGGCGAACTTCTCTTCCGGGGTCATGCGCGCCAGTAAATCAGCGACGCGCTCGTGCACGGGACGTCCCGCGTCCTTATAGATAGCAGTCATATTTTACTCCTGTAGTACGGAAGGGGTTGCCGGGCTGAGCTGCCCCGCGTCGGGTCTTACCTCACGCTTGCTGGCCAGCTCCCGGGCGATGGAATCCACCAGCCGGCTGTTGAGCTTGTAGATGGAAAGCAGCGCCACCATGCAGAGGAACAGCGCGCACGGAATAAGGGTGAACAGCGCGTTGATGGTGGAGAGCACGTGCGGCGCCTGGGCTGCCTGGCCCGGGGCGTAATCCACCATGCCGAGCACCCAGCCGACCACTGCCCCACCCAGCGCAAGGCCAAACTTGATGGCGAACAGTGCGGTAGAGAAGACCAGCCCGTCCAGACGGCGGCCGCTACGATGCTCTTCGTAGTCGACCACATCAGAGAACATGGTCCACTGGAGCGGCGTTGTGAGGTTTTGAATAAAGCTAAAGACGATGTTAAGGCCAAAGATTAGCCACACCTGCGAAGGCGGCAGGAAGAAAATCAGCGCGCCGAAAATGACGAAGGACATTATCGTCCACTGATAGGCGCGTACGCGGTCAAATTTCCCCAGCAGGCGTTCAGATAATAACGCGCCGCTTAGCGAGGCCACCATGCCAGAAACAATAAAGGCAAAAACCAGCTCCGGGCGCAACAGTACATAGTTGACGTAATACATGGTGGCAGAGCCGCGCGTCACCACCGCCGTTAACAGCAAAATATTAAACACAAACACAATGCGCCACTGGCTGTTACCGGCCAGCAGTTTTAAATCGGTGAGCATGGAGCCGGAGGTATCATTGCGCGGGGAATAACGCTCGCGGGTCATCAGGAAACAGCAAAAGAACAGCACAATTCCCAGCAGCCCCATCAGGCTCATGGCAAAGAAATAGCCTTTCTGCACGTTGCCCTGGCCCAACAATGAGACCAGCGGCAGAGCGATAACCGTTACGATCAACCCGCCAATAAATGACAGGCCAAAACGCCAGGACTGAAGGGAGTGACGCTCGCGCGGATCCAGCGTCAGCGCGCCCGGCATGGCGCAGTAAGGCACGTTAATGGCGGAGTAAATCAGACTTAAAATCGCGTAGGTCACGCAGGCATAAATAATTTTTGCCGTCGGCCCGACGTCCGGTACGTAGAAGGTAATAAGGCAGCTTACGCCAAAGGGAATAGCAAACCACAGCAGCCAGGGACGGAAACGGCCGTGACGCGTCTGCGTGCGGTCAACCAGCGCGCCAATACACGGGTCGACAAACGCATCAACCACGCGCACCACTAAAAACATAGTACCCATGATCGCGGCAGGCAAACCAAAAACGTCGGTATAGAAATAAGCAAGAAATAATGTGGCCGTTTGCCAGACCAGCGCGCTGGCCATATCACCTAAGCCATAACCTATTTTATCTTTGGTACGCAATACAGAGGAAAGTGTCATTGTTGTTTGCCTTTTTATCAGGTTAAAACGTATTTCAACCAGTTGCGCATCATCTGAAGGGAAATGCGCAGTAAGGCTCAAGTATTAGCAACGCGTTGCGCACTAACAATTGTCTTAATTAACAGACAAATTATGATATTTGGTTTTTTAGATTATTTGTGATGGGGAGCAAATTAGAGGTGAAATAAAAAAGGCGAGGAATAAAATCCTCGCCTTTTTGCGATCGTGTTGCCGTTACTTGTTCAGTTCCGCCAGGCTCAGCCAGGTTTGCACTACCGTGTCCGGGTTCAGGGAGAGGCTGTCAATCCCCTCTTCCATCAGCCAGGCGGCAAAGTCTTCATGGTCGGATGGTCCCTGACCGCAAATCCCGACGTATTTACCCTGCTTCTTCGCCGCGCGGATGGACATGGAAAGCAGCGCTTTCACCGCCTCGTTACGCTCGTCGAACAGCTCAGAAACCACGCCGGAGTCGCGGTCCAGGCCCAGCGTCAGCTGAGTCATGTCGTTCGAGCCGATAGAGAAGCCGTCGAAGTGCTCCAGGAACTGCTCGGCCAGCAGGGCGTTGGACGGGATCTCACACATCATGATGATCTTCAGCCCGTTTTCGCCGCGCTTCAGGCCCTGACGCGCCAGCTCGTCCACCACCGCTTTCGCCTGATCCACGGTACGCACGAACGGGATCATGATTTCGACGTTGGTCAGCCCCATGTCGTTGCGCACGCGTTTCACCGCCTCGCACTCCAGCGCGAAGCAGTCGCGGAAGCTGTCGGACACGTAGCGTCCGGCCCCGCGGAAGCCCAGCATCGGGTTCTCTTCTTCCGGCTCGTAGCGCTCGCCGCCCACAAGGTTAGCGTATTCGTTAGACTTAAAGTCAGACAGACGCACGATCACGCGTTTCGGGTAGAACGCTGCGCCCAGCGTGGCGATCCCTTCGGTCAGACGGCCGACGTAGAACTCTTTCGGCGAGTCGTAACCTTTCATCATCTCGCGGATTTCGTTCTGCAGCTTCGCGTCCTGGTCGTCAAACTCAAGCAGCGCGCGCGGGTGAACGCCGATCATGCGGTTAATGATGAATTCCAGACGCGCCAGGCCAACGCCTTCGTTCGGCAGGCAGGCGAAGTCAAACGCGCGGTCCGGGTTACCCACGTTCATCATGATCTTCAGCGGCAGATCCGGCATGGTATCCACGCTGGAGCTCTTCACGCTGAAGTCAAGGATATCGGCGTAGACGTAGCCGGTGTCGCCTTCGGCACAGGAGACGGTCACGTTCTGCCCGTCCTTCATGCGCTCGGTGGCGTCACCGCAGCCGACAACCGCCGGGATCCCCAGCTCGCGGGCAATAATCGCCGCGTGGCAGGTACGGCCGCCGCGGTTGGTGACGATGGCCGACGCTTTCTTCATGATCGGTTCCCAGTCCGGGTCGGTCATGTCGGTCACCAGCACGTCGCCTGGCTCAATACGGTTCATCTCGCTGATGTCGTGGATCACTTTGACCGGACCGGCACCGATGCGGTGACCGATGGCGCGGCCTTCCGCCACGATTTTACCCTGCGCGTGCAGCGTATAACGCTCCATCACCTGGCCGCGAGAGCGAACGGTTTCCGGGCGCGCCTGAACGATAAACAGCTTGCCGGTGTTCCCGTCTTTCGCCCATTCGATATCCATCGGACGGCCATAGTGTTTCTCAATCTGCACCGCCTGCTTCGCCAGCTCCTGCACTTCGGCGTCGGTCAGGGAGAAGCGGTCGCGCTGCTCCTGCGGCACATCTTCAATCTTAACCTGCTTGCCATGCTCCTGGGTTGGGGCATAAATCATGCGGATTTTTTTCGAGCCCATGGTGCGGCGCACCACCGCCGGACGGCCCGCGGCAAGCGTAGGCTTGTGTACGTAGAATTCGTCAGGGTTCACCGCGCCCTGCACGACCATCTCACCCAGGCCCCACGCGGAGGTGATGAACACCACCTGGTCGAAGCCGGATTCGGTATCAATGGAGAACATCACGCCGGAGGAACCCACGTCCGAGCGCACCATGCGCTGCACGCCCGCGGAGAGCGCCACGCCGCGATGGTCATAGCCCTGATGCACGCGATAAGAGATGGCGCGGTCGTTGAACAGGGAAGCAAACACGTGCTTCACCGCCACCAGCACCGCATCGTAGCCCTGAACGTTCAGGAAGGTTTCCTGCTGCCCGGCAAACGACGCGTCCGGCATGTCTTCTGCGGTCGCGGAAGAACGTACGGCAAAGGAGGCCTGCGCGTCGTCAGCGGAGAGCTGGTTGTACGCGTCATGGATAGCTTTTTCCAGTTCCGGCTGGAAAGGTGTGTCGATGATCCACTGGCGGATCTGCGCCCCGGCTTTGGCAAGCTCGGTGACGTCATCAATATCCGTTTTATCCAGCAGGTCGTAAATGCGCTGGTTTACACCGCTCTGGTCTAAAAACAGGTTAAACGCGTCGGCGGTCGTGGCAAACCCGTTTGGTACGGAGACACCCATACCGGACAGATTTGTAATCATTTCACCCAGGGAGGCATTTTTGCCCCCAACTCTGTCTACATCATTCATGCCGAGTTGGTTATACCAAAGCACCAGCGGTGACGAGCCATTGTTGGACATCGAAACAATCCTTTTGTGATATTTGATCGGAGTAAGTAACACCTGACTACGTATTTATACTGGCATAATTATTTGCGCTAAAAAAACGGTGAATCGTGTAAGCAATTTAAATTTTCAACTTTTCGGATAGTTTCCCACCAGCCAATAAGCTGATGATTCCTCTATATTCAGCCAGAAACCACAAAAATAAAGTCGCTATTTGAAAAATGAAATCCGCTTTTCAGGAAAATCAAAAACATCATTTCATTTTAAATTCAGATAACTTCTTTGCTGTGTAATTAACTTTTTTAATTTATGCTTTCAGACAATTAGGTATGATATTCAGGGTGGGTAAAATGGATAATGCTGTCGATCGTCACGTTTTTTATATTTCTGATGGTACGGCGATCACCGCCGAGGTGCTGGGCCACGCGGTGATGTCGCAATTCCCCGTTTCGATTAACAGCATCACGCTGCCGTTTGTGGAAAATGAGAGCCGTGCCAAAGCGGTGAAAGACCAGATTGACGCCATCTTCCAGCAGACCGGCGTGCGCCCGCTGGTGTTCTACTCCATCGTTATTCCTGAGATTCGCCACATCATTTTGCAAAGTGAAGGCTTTTGCCAGGATATCGTGCAGGCGCTGGTGGCCCCGCTCCAGAGCGAGCTTAAGCTTGACCCGACCCCTATCGCGCACCGCACCCACGGGCTGAACCCCGGCAACCTGACCAAATATGACGCGCGTATTGCCGCCATCGACTACACCCTGGCGCACGACGACGGGATCTCGCTGCGCAACCTCGACCAGGCGCAGGTGATTTTGCTCGGCGTGTCGCGCTGCGGCAAAACGCCGACCAGCCTCTATCTGGCGATGCAGTTCGGCATCCGCGCCGCAAACTACCCCTTTATTGCCGACGATATGGATAACCTGGTGCTGCCCGCTGCGCTCAAGCCGCTGCAGCACAAGCTGTTCGGCCTGACGATTAACCCGGAACGTCTCGCGGCGATCCGCGAAGAGCGCCGCGAGAACAGCCGCTACGCCTCGATGCGCCAGTGCCGCATGGAGGTTTCCGAAGTGGAAGCCCTGTACCGCAAAAACCAGATCCCGTGGCTGAACAGCACGAACTATTCGGTAGAAGAGATCGCCACCAAAATTCTCGACATCATGGGGCTTAACCGCCGCATGTACTAATAAGCTAGTACATTAACTCAGATTCATGTATCATCCTTTTCAACAGCGGGGCGGTGTCGCCCCGAACTTGAAATCAGCAGGGATTGGTTTAATGTGATGCCCATCACTTCCCGGTAGTCTGCCGATGAAGCAAAAATTTTCTGAGACAAGTCATGAATAAAACCGATGAACTCCGCACGGCGCGCATAGACAGCCTGGTCACCCCGGCTGAACTGGCCGAGCGGCACCCCGTTTCCGCCGCGGTCGCGGAACATGTGACGGCCTCCCGCCGCCGCATTGAAAAAATCCTCAATGGTGAAGACAAGCGTCTTCTGGTGGTGATTGGGCCCTGCTCCATCCACGATCTGGATGCCGCGATGGATTATGCAAAACGACTTCAGGGGCTGCGGGACAAATACCAGCATCGCCTTGAGATTGTGATGCGCACCTACTTTGAAAAACCGCGTACCGTGGTGGGCTGGAAGGGACTGATTTCCGACCCTGACCTTAACGGCAGCTATCGCGTAAACCACGGCATCGAGCTGGCGCGCAAGCTGCTGTTGCAGGTCAACGAGCTGGGCGTGCCGACGGCCACCGAGTTTCTCGACATGGTGACCGGGCAGTTTATCGCCGATCTGATCAGCTGGGGCGCGATTGGCGCGCGCACTACCGAAAGCCAAATCCACCGCGAGATGGCCTCAGCCCTCTCCTGTCCGGTCGGCTTCAAAAACGGGACCGACGGCAACACCCGGATTGCGGTCGATGCGATCCGCGCCTCGCGTGCCAGCCATATGTTCCTGTCGCCGGACAAGAACGGCCATATGACCATCTACCAGACCAGCGGTAACCCGTATGGGCATATCATTATGCGCGGCGGGAAGAAGCCTAATTACCATGCACAAGACATCGCTGCCGCCTGTGAAACGCTGGCCGAATTCGACCTGCCGGAACATCTGGTGGTAGATTTCAGCCACGGCAACTGCCAGAAGCAGCATCGCCGCCAGCTTGACGTCTGCGATGAGGTCTGTCAGCAGATCCGCAGCGGCTCGACCGCCGTTGCCGGGATCATGGCCGAAAGCTTTATCAAAGAAGGCACGCAGAAAATCGTTGCCGGCCAGCAGATGGTATACGGTCAGTCGATCACCGACCCGTGCCTGAGCTGGGAAGACAGCGAGCTGCTGCTGGAGAAGCTGGCAGCGGCGGTTGATTCTCGCTTCTGATGTTATTGTCGGGTGGCGCTGCGCTTACCCGACCTACGGTTCGCGCCCCTCTCCCTGTGGGAGAGGGCTCGGGTGAGGGCATCAGGCCGCATTTCCTCCTCCTGAATTTGATCCCGTCACACAATTTTCACAAAAACGCTTGCCGTGAATTTGCAGTTTATTGATAATGATTATCATTGTTACATTGATTGTTATTTATAAACATTATGTCACCGACCGATAACAGCGCGGCAACGCCAGTAAAAACACACACAGCGCCATCCCCTGCTTCCACCGATCGCCGCATCGACAGCAAAAGCCTGTTGGGTGAGGAAGGCCGGGTGATTATCGAGCATGACGGCCAGCAGTATCTGCTGCGCCAGACGAATGCCGGAAAACTGATCCTCACAAAATAAACCAAAACTTTCGCCAGCCACCCAGGTGATCCCCAGGCAGCCAGCG
Source organism: Enterobacter cloacae complex sp. P6RS (assembly GCF_014982245.1). NCBI lineage: Bacteria > Pseudomonadati > Pseudomonadota > Gammaproteobacteria > Enterobacterales > Enterobacteriaceae > Enterobacter > Enterobacter cloacae complex sp. P6RS. The sequence goes on along the minus strand of NZ_JADCLB010000009.1, from coordinate 35,506 downwards.
CTTTCGATACTTTATGGAGAGTTGCTATGCTACACCTGCATACCGCACGTTTACGCCCGTCCCTTCTGGCGCTGGCGATTGTCAGCACCCTGCCGGGCGCCGCGTTTGCTGCCGCAGATGAAATAACCGTCACCGCCACAGGCAACGCCCGTAGCGCTTTCGAAGCCCCGATGATGGTGAGCGTGGTTGACGCCACCGCCCCGGAAAAACAGACCGCCAGCTCTGCCGCCGACCTGCTGAGCAACGTGCCCGGTCTGACGCTGGACGGCACCGGCCGCACCAACGGTCAGGACGTTAACCTGCGCGGCTACGACCGCCGCGGCGTTCTGGTGCTGGTCGACGGCGTGCGCCAGGGTACCGACACCGGGCACCTCAACAGCACGTTCCTCGATCCGGCGCTGATTAAACGTATTGAAGTGGTGCGCGGTCCGTCTGCGCTGCTCTACGGCAGCGGCGCGCTGGGTGGTGTCATCTCCTATGACACCGTCGACGCCAAAGATCTGCTGGAACCGGGCAAAAACAGCGGTTATCGCGTGTTTGGTACCGGCGCAACGGGGGACCACAGCCTCGGCCTGGGGGCCAGCGCCTATGGCCGTACCGATACCCTGGACGGCCTGGTATCGTGGTCCAGCCGCGACCGCGGCGATATCCGCCAGAGCGACGGTGCGACGGCGCCGAACGACGAATCCATCAATAATATGCTGGCGAAAGGCAGCTGGAAAATCGACCAGGCCCAGACGCTGAGCGGCGCCCTGCGCTACTACAACAACGCCGCGCAGGAGCCGAAAAACCCGCAAACCTCTGATGCCAATAGCAGCAACCCGATGACCGACCGCTCCACCATCCAGCGCGATGCGCAGGTTGGCTACCACATTGCGCCGGAAGGATACGACTGGCTGAACGCCGATGCGAAGGTTTACTGGTCCGAAGCGCGCATTAATGCCCAGAACATCGACAGCACCGGCGAGTTCCGCAAGCAGACCACCAAAGGCGGCAAGGTGGAAAACCGTACCCGCCTGTTCAGCGACTCTTTTGCCTCTCACCTGCTGACCTACGGCGGAGAATATTATCGTCAGGAGCAGCGTCCGGGCGGGTCCACGACCGGCTTCCCGGAGGCGAAAATCGACTTCAGCTCCGGCTGGCTGCAGGATGAAATCACCCTGCGCGATCTGCCGATCACCTTGCTGGGCGGCACGCGGTATGACAACTACCGCGGCAGCAGCAATGGCTACGACGATGTCGATGCCGATAAATGGTCCTCCCGCGCCGGGTTAACCGTCAGCCCCACCGACTGGCTGATGCTGTTCGGATCTTACGCGCAGGCCTTCCGCGCGCCGACCATGGGTGAGATGTATAACGACGCCAAACACTTCTCCATTGGCCGCTTCTACACCAACTACTGGGTGCCGAACCCGAACCTGCGCCCGGAAACCAACGAAACGCAGGAGTTTGGTTTTGGCCTGCGCTTTGACGATCTGATGCTTGCCAACGATGCGCTGGAGTTTAAGGCCAGCTATTTCGATACCAAAGCCAAAGACTATATCTCCACAACCGTCGATTTTGCCGCGGCGACCACCATGTCGTACAACGTTCCGAACGCCAAAATCTGGGGCTGGGACATGATGGCAAAATACTCGGCCGATCTGTTTAGCCTCGACGTGGCCTATAACCGCACGCGCGGGAAAGACACCGATACGGGCGAGTACATCTCCAGCATTAACCCGGACACCGTCACCAGCAAGCTGGACGTTCCGGTGGCGCAAAGCGGTTTCTCCGTGGGCTGGATCGGCACCTTTGCCGATCGCTCAACCCACGTCAGCAGCAGCTACAGCAAGCAGCCGGGCTATGCGGTTAACGATTTCTACGTCAGCTATAAGGGCCAGGAGCAGCTCAAGGGCGTCACCACCACGCTGGTGCTCGGCAACGCCTTCGATAAGGAGTACTGGTCTCCGCAGGGTATTCCGCAGGACGGTCGTAACGGCAAGATTTTCGTAAGCTATCAGTGGTAATTCCCTTCGGGGCCACTCTTCAGAAGGATAAGACAATGCATCACTACGCACGCTGGCTTGAGCTAAAAGAAGAAAATCCGGGTAAGTATGCGCGAGACATCGCAGGGTTAATGAACATCAGCGAAGCGGAACTGACCTTTTCCCGCGTGGGCCATGACGCCTGGCGACTGCGCGGCGAAATCCGCGATATCCTGGGCGCGCTGGAAGCCGTGGGTGAAACCAAGTGCATCTGCCGCAACGAGTATGCCGTTCACGAGCAGGTGGGCAGCTTCACCAACCAGCACCTGAACGGCCACGCCGGGCTGGTGCTGAACCCGCGCGCGCTGGATCTGCGCCTGTTCCTCAACCAGTGGGCGAGCGCGTTTCACCTCAGCGAAACCACCGCCCGCGGCGAGCGACAGAGCATTCAGTTCTTCGATCGTCAGGGCGATGCGGTGCTGAAGGTCTACACCACGGACAACACCGACCTTACCGCATGGGGCGACGTGCTGACCCGCTTTATCTTTGCCGATAACCCGCCGCTTGAGCTGAGCGCTGGGGATGTCCCGGCTCACGCCGAAAACGCGGATGCCGCTCTCGTGGACAAGGAGTGGCGCGCCATGACCGACGTGCATCAGTTCTTCAGCCTGCTCAAACGCCACAATCTCAGCCGTCAGCAGGCGTTTCGCCTGGTGGGCGACGACCTGGCCTGTAAGGTTGAGAACAGCGCGCTGGCACAGCTGCTGGAAGCGGCACGCCGGGACGGCAACGAAATCATGGTCTTCGTCGGCAACCGCGGCTGCGTGCAGATCTTCACCGGCGCGGTGGAAAAAGTCGTGCCGATGAAAGGCTGGCTGAACGTCTTTAACCCTGCCTTTACTCTGCATCTGCTGGAGGAGACGATCGCAGAGAGCTGGGTGACGCGCAAACCCACGGCTGACGGCCACGTCACCAGCCTGGAGCTGTTTGCCGCCGACGGCACGCAAATCGCCCAGCTTTACGGCCAGCGTACCGAAGGTGAGCCGGAGCAGAGCCAGTGGCGCAGCCAGATTGACGCCCTGACGCCAAAAGGGCTGGCCGCATGAAAACGTGGTTAGCCCTGCTGAGCGCCCTGCCTCTGGTGGCGTTTGCCGCCGCGCAGGAGAAAATTGTCGCCCTTGGCGGCGACGTGACGGAGATTGTCTACGCGCTTGGCGCGCAGTCTTCGCTGGTCGCGCGCGACAGCACCAGCCAGTGGCCGCAGGCGGCAAACGATCTGCCTGACGTGGGATATTTACGCCAGCTTAACGCCGAAGGCATTTTGTCCATGCGCCCCACGCTGGTGCTGGCCAGCGACCAGGCGCAGCCGTCTCTGGCGTTGAAGCAGGTTGAACAAAGTCACGTCAGGGTAGTAACCGTTCCCGGCCGCAACGACCTGAGCGTCATTGAGGAAAAGGTTCGGGTGATTGCCAACGCTACGCACCATGAAGCCGAGGGGGAAGCCCTGCGCCACACGCTGCGTCAGGCGCTGGCGGCCCTGCCCTCCGCACCCCTCAACAAGCGGGTGCTGTTTATCCTCAACCACGGGGGAATGACCGCAATGGCCGCCGGGCAGCAGACCGGCGCAGACGCTGCCATCCGTGCAGCCGGGCTGCAGAACGCGATGCAGGGATTCACCCGCTATCAGCCGCTGTCTCAGGAAGGGGTCATTGCCAGCCAGCCCGATCTGGTGGTGATTTCGCAGGACGGCGTGAACGCGCTGGGCGGCGAAGAAAACCTGTGGAAGCTGCCCGGTCTGGCGCAAACCCCGGCGGGACGGAACAGGCAGATGCTGGCGATTGATGATATGGCGCTGCTGGGCTTCAGCGTGCGAACGCCGGATGCCATCCAGCAGCTGCGCGCCAAAGCGGAGCAACTGCCCTGATGTCCCGGCGGATCGCCTTGTCGTTGTGGATGCTGGCTGCGATCCTGAGCATCATGACGCTCACCGCGACCGGGTTTGGGGCACTGCACCTGCCGGTCAGCCTGCTGTGGAGCGGCAGCGATGAGGCCATGCGTCAGATCTGGCTTACCATTCGCCTGCCCCGCGTACTGCTGGCGCTGGTGATTGGCGGAGCGCTGGCGCTGGCCGGCTGTGTGATGCAGGGGCTTTTCCGCAACCCGCTGGCAGACCCGGGTCTGCTGGGGATCAGCAGCGGCGCGGCGCTGGCGGTGGCGCTGTGGGTGGTCATTCCCGCCGCGTTACCTGCCCTGCTGATGCTGTATGCCCCGATGCTCGCGGCGTTCCTCGGCGCGCTGGCCGCAACCGTTATTATCTTCCTGCTCAGCCAGCAGCGTCACGGCTCCCTGTCCCGCCTGCTGCTGGTGGGGATCGCCATCAACGCCCTGTGCGGCGCGGCCGTCGGGGTGCTCTCATGGCTCAGCAACGATGCCCAGCTTCGCCAGCTTTCCCTCTGGGGAATGGGCAGCCTCGGGCAGGCGCAGTGGTCCACCCTGCTGGCGGTAACGTCGCTGATGGTGCCCGCGGTGCTGATTATCTGGCGGCTGGCCGCCCCGCTCAACCTGCTGCAGCTGGGCGATGAAGAGGCGCACTATCTCGGGGTGGATGTTGCGATGGTACAGCGGATCCTGCTGCTGTGCAGCGCCCTACTGGTTGCCGCGGCGGTAGCCGTCAGCGGCGTGATCGGCTTTATTGGCCTTGTGGTGCCGCACCTGATGCGCATGTGGCTGGGGGCCGACCACCGGGCCGTCGTACCCGGCTCGGTGCTGGCCGGTGCGCTGCTGCTGCTGGTTGCCGACACGCTGGCGCGCACCCTGGTCTCTCCGGCGGAGATGCCCGTCGGGTTATTGACCAGCCTTCTCGGCGCGCCGTGGTTCCTGTGGCTTATCTTTCGTCGCGGAGGTACGCATGGCTGAACGCTATTGTGCAGAGAAGATTTTCTTTAACGCCGGGCAGCGGACGCTGATAGACGATGTGTCGCTTACCCTCTCTCAGGGTGAGCTGGTCGCCCTGATTGGCCCCAACGGTGCCGGGAAATCGACGTTATTGCGGCTGCTTACCGGCTATCTCAAGCCCGCAAGCGGACGCTGCACTCTGGCCGGGACGCCGCTTGCGGACTGGCCGCCGGATACCCTCGCGCGCTACCGGGCGGTGATGCGCCAGAATACACAGCCCGGATTCGACTGGCCGGTGGACGCGGTGGTCGGTATGGGACGCGCGCCCTGGACTCGCTCCCCTGAAGCGTCGGTAGTTGAGGAAGTGATGGCGATAACGGGCTGTCTACCGCTGGCGGGCAGACGCTATTCGACGCTCTCCGGCGGCGAGCAGCAGCGGATCCAGCTCGCCCGCGCGCTGGCCCAACTCTGGTGCGACGGAGCCCCGCGCGGCTGGCTGTTTCTTGATGAGCCCACCTCCGCGCTGGATCTCTACCACCAGCAGCATCTGCTGCGCCTGATGAAATCCCTGACCCGTCGGGGTCATCTCCACGTGTGCGTGGTGCTGCACGATCTCAATCTGGCGGCGCTGTGGGCGGATCGCATTCTGCTGTTGCACAACGGCAGGCTGGTCTCCAGTGGCACACCGGAGGACGTGCTGCAGGCCGGGACGCTGGCGCGCTGGTACGGCGCGCAGGTGCGTGTCGGCAGCCATCCGGATCACCCCGTACCGCAGGTATTTCTCGCCCCGTGAGCGGGCTGGTAAAAATCCTTCAGCGTTTCCAGCAGGGCATGCGCCGCTTTAGAGAGCTGCGTGTGCCCCGGATGGATTGCTCCGATGCACTTTTCAATGGGCGGGTTATCCAGCGGTATACAGACCGCGCCCAGCGCCGTCATCTGCGCTTCGCAGAGCGCCGGTACGGCACTGCCGCCCAGCCCGCTGGCGACCATGCGACCTACCGTCACCAGCTGATGACTCTCCAGCGCCACGTCCAGCTTTCTGCCGCTTCGGGCCAGCTCCTCCTCCATCATCAGACGTACCGCCGATGGGCGCTGCAGGGTAATAAAATCCAGCGTCAGTAGCTCTTCCCAGGCCAGCCGCTTTTTGCCCGCGAGCGCGGAGTCCTTCGGCACAATGGCGACAAACCTGTCGAGCCCCAGCGGTGTAAACAGCAGGTTGTGCGTGGGGGCCGGCTCAAAGGCGATCCCCATCTCAACCCGCCCTTCCCGCACCATCTCAATCACCTGCTCGTTAATGACGTCATGCACGGTGACGTTGATCCCGGCGTGGCGATCGCGAAACGCCTTGAGCACCTCCGGTAAAACGTTGGCGGCAAATGACGGCATCGCCGCGACCGAGATTTTGCCGCGCTGCAGGGTAAAGCACTGGTGCATCGCCTCCTCCACATTATCCCAGTCGGCAAGCAGCTGCCGCGCCATCGGCAGAAACGTCTCCCCTTCCTGCGTAAGGGCAACCTTGCGCGTGCTCCGCTGCAGCAGCGGGCCGCCGAGCGCGTCTTCCAGACTTTTAATCGTCAGGCTCAGGGCCGGCTGGGAGAGATTTAAGCGTTCGCTGGCGTGCGCGAAATTGAGAGTGTGAGCTACCGCTAAAAACGCGCGTAACTGTTTGACACTCATTCTCATTTTTCATCCTGTTAACTAATTGAAAAGAATTAGTTAACAGGAAATTAATAAGAAAACCAAATGAGTGGGTCACAAATTCAAAATTAACAAATGAGTCGCCGCCCCTAATGATACCGGCACGGTTAACGGGAGGGATGACTATGGCAGGACTGGATAAGCGCGTCGGCAGCTATGCGCAGGCGCTGGACGGGCTGACGGACGGAATGACCTTGCTGGCGGGCGGCTTCGGCCTGTGCGGCATTCCGGAGAACCTGATTGCGGAGGTCCGACGCCGTCAGGTGAGAGATTTGACCGTGGTGTCAAACAACTGCGGCGTGGATGGATTCGGCCTGGGGATACTGCTCGAAACGCGGCAGGTTCGCAAAGTGGTGGCCTCTTACGTCGGCGAGAACGCGCTGTTTGAGCAGCAGGTGCTGAGCGGCGAGCTGGAAATTGAGCTTACGCCGCAGGGCACGCTGGCGGAAAAGGTGCGCGCGGGCGGGGCCGGTATTCCGGCGTTTTATACGGCCACCGGCTACGGCACGCCCGTGGCGACCGGCAAGGACGTGCGCCAGTTCGCGGGCAAGCACTACATCCTCGAGGAGGCGATCGTCGGCGATTTCGCGCTGATCAAGGGGTGGAAAGCGGACTGGTACGGCAACGTCATCTATCGCCATACCGCGCAAAACTTTAATCCACTGATGGCAACGGCGGGCCGGATCACGGTGGTGGAGGTGGAAGAGATTGTTCCGCCGGGTGAACTGCCCCCGTCGGCCATTCACACCCCGGGAATTTACGTCGACAGGCTGATCGTCGGCCAGTTTGAAAAACGCATTGAGCAGCGCACCCTGCGCGCGCAAGGAGTGTGACGATGTTAACCCGTGAACAGATGGCCATGCGCGTCGCCCGCGAGCTGCGCGACGGTTATTACGTCAACCTGGGGATCGGCATCCCTACCCTGGTGGCGAACTACATTCCGGACGGGATGGACGTGATGCTGCAGTCGGAAAACGGCCTGCTGGGGATGGGGGCTTTTCCCGACGAGCAGACCCTTGATCCTGACATGATCAACGCCGGTAAACAGACCGTGACCGCGCGGACCGGCGCAGCCATTTTCGACTCGGCCCAGTCGTTTGCCATGATCCGCGGCGGCCACGTGGACCTGACCGTGCTGGGTGCATTTGAAGTGGACGTGGAGGGCAACATCGCCTCGTGGATGATCCCCGGAAAGATGGTGAAGGGCATGGGCGGCGCGATGGATCTCGTTGCCGGGGCGCAGAACATCATTGTGGTGATGACCCACGCCTCAAAGAGCGGTGAGTCGAAGCTGCTGCCGCGCTGCACGCTGCCGCTCACGGGCGCGGGCTGTATCCGTCGGGTCCTGACCGATCTCGCGCTGCTGGAAATTCAGGACGGCGCGTTCATCCTGCGGGAATACGCCCCGGGCGTCAGTATTGACGAGATCGTGCGTAAAACGGCAGGGAAAATCATTGTGGCGGACGACGTGCGCGAGATGCGCTTCACCTGAGGGGTCAGCATGAAAAAGGTCATGATTGTCGGGGCAACGCGAACCCCCATTGGCAGTTTTCGCGGATCGCTCTCGTCCCTTTCTGCGGTTGAGCTTGGGGCCGTCACGGTACGGCACCTGCTGGAGAACAGTGGTCTCAGCGCCGAACAGGTAGATGAAATGATTTTCGGACAGGTGCTGACGGCCGGATGCGGGCAAAACCCCGCCCGCCAGACGGCCATTGGCGCCGGATTGCCCGTCAGCACGCCGGCGACCACCGTCAACCTGGTGTGCGGCGCGGGCTTAAAAGCGGTCCAGCTCGCCGCCCAGGCGATCCGCTGCGGCGACGCGGAGGTGGTTATCGCCGGCGGTCAGGAGAGCATGAGCAACGCCCCGTATCTGCTGGACGGCGCACGTGCCGGGCTGCGTTTCGGGCATGCCGGCCTCAAGGACAGCATGATTACCGACGGCCTGTGGGATGCATTCAACGATTACCACATGGGGATCACCGCTGAAAACGTCGCCCGCGAGTATGACATTTCCCGCGAGCAGCAGGACGCCTTCGCCGCCCGCTCGCAGCAAAAAGTGGCGTCCGCCATTGAGTCCGGCCGGCTTGACGCCGAGATAGCGCCGGTGACGGTGAAACAGGGTAAAAAGCCGCCGCTGGTTATTGATCGTGACGAACAGCCCCGACCAGGCACTACCGCAGAGCAGCTTGCGCAGTTGCGTCCCGCCTTTTTGCACGAGGAAGGCACCGTCACGGCGGGGAATGCCTCCACGCTCAACGACGGTGCCGCCGCGGTGCTGCTGATGAGCGAGGAAAAGGCGCGGGAGAGCGGATTGCCTGTCCTTGGCCGCATCGTGAGTTACGCCGTGACGGGCGTTGACCCGTCAGTAATGGGCATGGGCCCGGTCAGCGCCTGCCGGACGGCGCTGGCGCGGGCGGGCTGGACGCTCGACGAGGTGGACCTCATTGAAGCCAATGAAGCCTTTGCCGCCCAGGCGTTGGCGGTGGGCCAGCAGCTCGGCTGGGATGAGCACAAGGTCAACGTTAACGGCGGTGCCATCGCCCTGGGCCATCCGATTGGTGCTTCCGGCTGCCGAATCCTCGTGACCCTGCTGTACGAAATGCAGCGCCGTGACGTCAAAAAAGGGCTCGTCACCCTGTGCGTAGGCGGCGGACAAGGCATTGCCCTGACCGTCGAGCGTTAAACCTCTCGTTGGTATCCGAATAATAAGTAAAGTGAGGAGTCATAATGAGTGTGTTAATAGCCCTGGCGGCGCTGGCACTGCTGATGCTGGCGGCCTACCGCGGATACAGCGTTATTTTGTTTGCGCCGATCGCGGCGCTCGGTGCCGTGCTGCTGACCGATCCGGGTGCCGTCGGCCCGACGTTTACCGGCCTGTTTATGGAAAAGATGGTGGGCTTCGTCAAGCTCTACTTCCCGGTGTTCCTGCTGGGTGCGGTGTTTGGCAAGCTGATTGAGCTTTCCGGCTTCTCACGCTCCATCGTCGCCGCCGCAATCCAGATCCTCGGGCGTCGACACGCCATCCCGGTGATTGTCCTGGTATGCGCGCTGTTAACCTACGGCGGCGTTTCGCTGTTCGTGGTGGCGTTTGCGGTGTACCCGTTTGCCGCCGAGCTGTTTCGCCAGAGCGGCATCCCTAAGCGGCTGATCCCGGCCACCGTGGCGCTGGGGGCATTCTCGTTTACCATGGACGCCCTGCCCGGCACGCCGCAGATCCAGAATATCATCCCCACCAGCTTCTTCGGCACGAACGCCTGGGCGGCCCCGTGGCTGGGGCTTATCGGCTCTCTGTTTATTATCATCTTTGGCCTGCTCTGGCTGGAGCGCCAGCGCCGGAAGGCGCTCAATAATAATGAAGGTTACGGCACGGATCTGAAAAATGAACCCGAGACGCCGGATAACATTAATCTCCCGCATCCGCTGATTGCTATCTCTCCGCTGCTGGTGGTGGGCATACTGAACCTGCTGTTTACCCGCTGGATCCCCGGCTGGTACGGCGTGAGTCACGAGCTTACCCTGCCTGGCCTGGCGAAACCGATTGTGACCGAGGTGGGCAAGATCACCGCCATCTGGGCCGTGGAGGCGGCGCTGATCGCCGGTATCGTGCTGGTGCTGATTTTTGGCTTTCGCAATATCCGGGGGCGTCTGGCTGAAGGCAGCCGAACGGCGGTGAGCGGAGCCATTCTGGCGGCGATGAATACCGCCTCGGAATACGGTTTCGGCGCGGTTATCGCGGCGCTGCCTGGGTTCCTGGTGTTATCCAAAGCGCTGGCGGCCATTCCGAATCCGCTGCTAAATGAGGCCATCAGCGTGACCGTGCTCGCGGGGATCACCGGTTCGGCGTCCGGCGGGATGAGTATTGCCCTTGCCGCCATGTCCGACTCGTTTGTCGCCGCCGCGCATGCGGCCAATATCCCGCTTGAGGTGCTGCACCGCGTGGCCTCGATGGCGAGCGGCGGGATGGATACCCTTCCCCATAACGGCGCGGTGATTACCCTGCTGGCTATCACCGGCCTGAGCCATCGCCAGGCCTACGGCGGCATTTTCGCTATCACCATCATTAAAAGTCTGGCAGTACTTTTTGTCATTGCCGTGTTCTATCTGACCGGCATTGTGTAAGGAGAGAAAAATGAATCTGAACGGTAAAACCGCCCTGGTCACCGGCTCAACCAGCGGCATTGGTCTGGGGATCGCCCGCGTGCTGGCGAAGGCGGGCGCGCAGCTGATCCTCAACGGCTTCGGCGACAGCGCATCGGCACGGGAAGAGATTGCGCAACTGGGCAAAAAGCCGGGCTATCACGATGCGGATCTGCGGGACGTATTGCAGATTGAGGCCATGATGCGCTACGCCGAATCGCAGTTTGGCGGCGTGGACATTCTTGTGAACAACGCCGGGATCCAGCACGTGGCCCCGGTTGACGCCTTCCCGGTGGAGAAATGGAACGACATTATCGCCATTAATCTTTCCGCGGTGTTTCACACCAGCCGGCTGGCGCTGCCGGCCATGCGGGATAAAAACTGGGGGCGCGTCATCAATATCGCCTCCGTTCACGGGCTGGTCGCGTCGAAAGAGAAATCGGCCTACGTTGCGGCCAAGCACGGCGTGGTGGGCTTTACCAAATCCCTGGCGCTGGAAACCGCCCGCACGGGTATTACCGCCAATACTATTTGCCCCGGCTGGGTGCTGACCCCGCTGGTGCAGCAGCAAATCGACAAACGTATCGCGGATGGCGTACCGCCGGAGCAGGCTCGCGAACAGCTTCTGGCGGAGAAACAGCCTTCAGGGGAGTTTGTTACCCCGGAACAGCTGGGCGAGCTGGCGCTGTTTTTGTGCAGCGACGGCGCCGTGAACGTTCGCGGCGCTGCGTGGAATATGGATGGCGGCTGGGTTGCTCAGTGATGAACAGGCCGGGTAAGGCAACGTCGCCGCCCGGCTAAAATCGCTAGCTTGAGCAGCTGACCTCCAGCCGCTTGCCCCAGTCAGGCGGGCGGCTGACGTAGTCATCATCCCGGTCGGCAAACGGCGTGCGCAACGCCAGATGCAGCCGGTGTAACTCGTCGTACTCACCCTGCTCTGCCTGCTCAATCGCCCGCTGCGCCAGCCAGTTGCGTAATACCATCGCGGGATTCGCTGCGTTCATCTGCGCCTGACGGGTAGCGTCGTCTACCTGCTCCTGCTGCAGCCGCGTGCGGTACTGTGCAAACCAGTCGTCAAACGCCTGACGGTCAATAAACTCGTCGCGCAGCGGCGTGGCCGCGCTGTGCTGCTCCGTCTGGCTCAGCATTCGGAAGGTGCGGGTGTAATCGCTTCCCTCACGCGCCATCAGGGTAAACAGGCCGTTGAGGATGTCGTTGTCGCCCTTCTCCTGGGTCATCAGCCCCAGCTTGTTACGCATCAGCGTGCCGTATTCCCGCAGCAAAAGGTCCTGATAGCTGTCGAGCGCATCGTTCAGGGCATCAACGTCGATAAACGGCGATAAGGTTTGTGCGAGCCGCTGGAGGTTCCACAGCCCAACCGCCGGCTGATTATCAAAGCTGTAACGCCCCTGATAGTCGGAATGGTTGCAGATATACCCCGGCTGATAATCGTCCAGGAAACCAAACGGACCGTAATCAAAGGTCAGGCCGAGAATCGACATATTGTCCGTGTTCATGACCCCGTGAGCAAAGCCCACCGTTTGCCAGCGCGCAATCATCGTGGCGGTACGGGCAACCACGTCCCGGAACCAGAGAACGTATTTATCCGCCTCATTCTGCAGATGCGCCCAGTGGTGGCGAATGGCGAAGTCCGCGAGCTGGCGAACTTTGTCCGGCTCGCGGCGATAGTAAAAGTGCTCAAAATGACCAAAGCGGAGATGGCTTTGCGCTATGCGCATCAGCATCGCCCCCTTTTCCACCGTTTCGCGCGTCACCGGCGTGTCGCTGGTGACGATCGACAGCGCGCGGGTGGTGGGAATCCCCAGCGCATGCATCGCTTCGGATGCCAGACTTTCGCGTATCGTTGACCGCAATACCGCGCGCCCGTCGCCCATTCGTGAGTAAGGGGTAAGACCTGCGCCTTTCAGATGCCAGTCAACCGTCTCCCCGTTGGGAAGCCGTTGTTCTCCGAGCAGGATCCCCCTGCCGTCACCCAGCTGCCCCGCCCAGACGCCAAACTGGTGTCCGCTATAGACCTGAGCCAGAGGCTGCATACCGGGGAGAAGCGTCTCGCCTCCCCAGACGCCAGCACTGTCTGAACGCTGAAACAGATCGGGCGGAATGGCCAGCTCATCGGCCAGCCGATCGTTATGCCAGATAAGACGTGAATTATGTAACGGTGTTGGTTTGAGTGCGGTGTAAAAGCCAGGCAACTCGTCATGCCAGTGAGCAGTAAAAGACAGGGTCATAAGTCCTCCTGCCTTTAGTGTAGAGGGTTTACCCGGACTTAAACACGGGCGAAAGGCAGGGTTATCGCTGCTGAACGAGCGTCGTGACGTGCTCCGCCGAGACGGCTGGCCAGAGCGCACCCTGCATGGCACCAAAATTGAAGGACAGAACGCGCTGCAGCAAACCGTGGTCGTCAATGCCGGAGACGATCACCGACTGGCAGTGCGGCGTTATTTGCCATAGGATCGCGCGCATAAAAGGCTCGAAAGAAAGCTCAGAAGCACGCTGCTGGATGAATCCTTTATCAAGAATAACCCGTTTAAATAATCCATCATAGACGGCCTTGAGCGATGCAGCACCGGCTCCAAAGTTTGCCAGCACCAGCGGAAAATGGATCGCCATTCTTGCCAGCTGCAGATCGTCCTTTCCGTTATTTAAACCTGGATAGTTCTCATTAACAGTAAACTCAAGAAACGGATAACGCTCAAGAATTGAAACAGCATTCCCATTACTTAATAAAAACTCAACAATTGCTGGTGTAATATTGATCCATGCAATTAACTGGTGCTGAATAAAAAACAGTTTACAGGTATCAAGCAATTGCAGTTTTTCGTTAAACAGCGCTAACTCCTCTGCCGCTGAAAGCCGAGGGATAACGAGCTCAGTGGGGATCCTCACATCGGTGCCGACGCCAGTAAAGTTAACCAGTATTTCTAAACCTTTTAGCTCGCCTGCGCTATTACGGGCAGGCAGAAGCATCAGTTCAGACTGGTAAGCATTATCTAGCGTAATAATCATTGCACTCGCCCCGCATTAAAGATGAGAGAGGACATCCTGGAGCAATTGCTGACACAATTCCACTGTCTTGATTTTAATAAGTTTAATTTCATTAGTTCCGTATTAATTTTCAGATTTATCCCTGAATCTAAAATAATCTTATCCTGGTTACTGAATAATAGCCAGTTTTAGATAAAACAGACACATAAGGATGTTGCTAATTTAGGTAAATTTAACTTTAATCAGCTTATTTGAGAAAAACGGCATGGTTTAATAGTTACCATGCCGACATAAGAAACGTGTTCGGGCAGTCTAAATACGTCGCGCCTGCCAGAAATTTTTACGCCAGTACACGTTATCGAGAGAAGAGCGCATCACGCCGCGGCTGGTAGAGGCATGAATAAACTGATTGTCTGTATCATATATCCCAACATGCAGGCCGCTTTCTCCCGATCCGGTTTTGAAAAAGACCAGATCACCGGGAAGGAGATCGTCTTTATCAATTTCAGTGCCTATTTCCGCCTGCTTGCGCGTGTCTCGCGGAAGCTGTAAATCAAACTTGTCACGAAACGTCATCAGGACAAAGCCTGAGCAGTCCACCCCACCGCGGCTCATGCCGCCGTAGCGATAAGGCGTGCCGCGCCAGTTGCTCAGCTGATCGTTAAGGCTGGCAATAACGGTGATAGAATCCGATAGCCGCGGATTAGGCGGCGGTGCACGATGGCTGCTGCATCCCGCAAGAAAGAGTGCCGCCACGAAGAGAAACCAGAATCGCATTTTCAGACGAATCCTCTGCTTTTATTGTTCTTTTGGTAATTTAGCGTGCAATTGTGTTCACAGGCAAGAAACGGTTACTCCTGCCCGGTAGAAATCAGCATCTTATGTCCCTCTATATCCAGCCTGCGGAACGACATGTTGTAGGCGCGGGCAAGATTTGGCGGCGTAAGGACCCGATCCCGCGTACCGCTGGCGATCATCCTGCCGCGCGACAGGAGCCACACGCGATGGGCGTGACGTAACGTATGGTTAAGATCGTGGCTGCTCATCACTACGGCGATACCTTTCCTGCTCAGAGCGCTTAGCAGGCTATCCAGCGCCGCCTGCTGGGCAACATCCAGACCGCTCATCGGTTCATCCAGCAGCAGCATCCTCCCGTGAGGATTGCCCGCGGGATGGATCTGCAGAATGACCGCCGCCAGACGCACCCGCTGCCATTCCCCCCCGGAAAGCTGGCTGGCATGCCGGGACAGTTTATCTTCCAGCCCTAACGCTGCAGCCACTTCCTCCAGCAGTGCCGTATGCTGTTTGTCGTGCAGATGCAGCATCAGATAATGCCAGACCGGCATCGCAAAAGGCGGTACCTGCTGCTGCACCAGGTAGCTGCGCCGGTGGGCCAGCGAGGCGGGTGACCAGTCGAGCAAAGCATGTTCCAGCAGCGTAATCTGCCCTGGCCCGGTGGTCAGCCCCGCCATCCGCGCCAGCAGCGTACTTTTACCCGCGCCGTTTGGCCCGACGAGATGCAGGATTTCACCCGAATTGATGTCGCAGGTTACCGGCTCCAGACGCCCCTTCTCGGCGACGTCCGTGAGCTGCATCAGCAGCGACATTATTTCGCCAGCGCCAGCTTAATAGATTCCATGACGATCGGGTCCTCAGGCGTCATATCCGGCGAAAAACGCTGAACGACCTGGCCGTCACGACCAATCAGGAATTTTTCGAAGTTCCACAGAATATCGTCCGGATAGAGCGGCGCGCGGCCTTTGCTGGCCATGCGCTCGTAAAAACCGCTCTCTTCCGGCGCAACGGCCTTCGGCGCGGCGGCAATCAGCTTCGCATACAGCGGATGGCGGTCTTCACCGTTGACGTCAATTTTGCTGAACATCGGGAACGTCACGCCATAAGTGGTGCTGCAGAAGGTTTTGATCTCTTCTTCGCTGCCCGGCTCCTGGCCCAGGAACTGGTTGCAAGGGAAGCCCAGCACGGTAAAACCGTCTTTCTCCCAGGCCTTCTGAATATTCTCCAGCTGCTCGTACTGCGGCGTCAGGCCGCATTTCGATGCCACGTTGACGATGAGCAACACCTTGCCTTTGTAGCTTTCCAGCGTGGTGTTATCCCCATCAATGGTGGTCACTTCGGTATTCAGGATATCTGACTGCATAGCATTTCCTCAGGTTGTCGATTTAACGTCCAGCTTTTAATAGTAGCCAGATAAAGACTGGCGCGCCCAGCGTGGCGGTCACCACGCCAACAGGCAATTCTGCGGCCGTCAGGGCGAGACGGGCGATGATGTCGGCCACCAGCAGCGTGGCTGCCCCAGCAACCGCCGAGGCCGGAAGCAAGGTTCGATGATCCGTGAAGCCGCAAAGACGCAGCATGTGCGGAATGACCAGCCCGATAAAGCCAATCGCCCCCGCCAGGGCCACGCTCACGCCTACCAGCCAGCCAATGGCAATGACCAGTACGTTACGCCAGAAACCAATCGGCATGCCGAGCTGGCGGGCAGAGATTTCCCCCAGCGCGAGCCGATTCAGCGGCTGGGCCTGCAGCGCAGCCCACGCGATGACCGGCACCAGCAGCGCCATTAGCCAGCCCTGGTGCCAGTCAACGCCGCCAAAGCCGCCCATCATCCAGTACATGAGCTGACGCAGGTCAAAGGAGGTCGAGAAGTAGACCGCCCAGGTCATCAGCGCGCTACAGATGATCCCCAGCGCGACGCCGGCAAGCAGCAGCCGGCTGGTCGACAGGTGCCGTCTGGCGAAGCGAAGAAGAATGATTGTGATCAGCAGTGCGCCGAGAATGGCGCTCAGGCTAATGCTCCAGCCGGAGAGTTCTCCCCCGCCCAGCATCACCGCCGCAATCAGCCCGACGCCTGCACCGTTCGACACCCCCAGCAGGCCGGGCTCCGCCAGCGGGTTTTCGAATAGCGCCTGCATAATAGTGCCAGACAGCGCCAGCGCGGCGCCGACCAGGATCACCGCGACGGTGCGCGGCAGGCGAATTTGCCAGACAAAGAGCTGCCCGTCAGGCCCCAGCCAGCTTTCAGGCCCGATCCAGCTGTCGCCTGCGCAGAGGCTGATACCCGCGGCAAGAATAAGCAGCAGCGCCAGCAGAAGCAGGCGACGCCGATCGGAACGGTGCTGGCGATGAGCATAATCAAGCATGTGTACGGTTTGTTAGCGAGTGATGTAATTGATTTTACGGCGTGTTTGCCGGAGAGCGCAAAGAAAAAAGGCCGCGTGGGCGGCCTTTTTGGTTAGTTCATATTACTCTGCTTTAGGCGTTGCGTTTTCGACGCGGCTCTTTAACTTCTGGCCGGGTCTGAAGGTCACCACGCGGCGGGCTGTAATGGGAATATCTTCCCCCGTCTTCGGGTTACGGCCCGGACGTTGGTTTTTGTCTCGCAAATCAAAATTGCCAAAACCGGAGAGTTTTACCTGCTCACCATTTTCCAGAGCACGACGGATCTCTTCGAAAAACAGCTCTACCAGCTCTTTGGCATCCCGTTTGCTAAGCCCAAGCTTATCAAACAGATATTCTGACATTTCAGCTTTTGTAAGCGCCATAGGTTCAATCCCTCAATGATGCCTGGAATCGCTCTTTTAATGCCTCTACACATTTGGCGACGGTAGCGGCAATCTCCTCTTCTTCGAGTGTACGGCTGGTATCCTGAAGGATAAGGCTGATAGCGAGGCTCTTGAAACCTTCTGCTACGCCCTTGCCGCGGTACACGTCAAATAAGTTTACGCCAACTACCTGATTTACGCCAACTTTCTTACATTCGGCCAAAATATCTGCTGCGGGCACGTTTTCAGCGACCACAACCGCGATATCACGGCGGTTCGCCGGGAAGCGGGAGACGTCCTGCGCCTGAGGAATGACGCGGTCTGCAACCGGGCTCCACTCCAGCTCGAACACGATGGTACGGCCGTTCAGGTCCAGCTTACGCTCCAGCTCCGGGTGGACAACGCCAATGAAACCAACGCGTTTGCCGTCTAAATAAATCGCCGCGCTCTGGCCCGGATGGAGCGCAGGAATCGCTTCCGCTCGGAACTCAATTTCAGATAATTTACCGGTCAGATCCAGAATCGCTTCCAGATCGCCCTTCATATCGTAGAAATCAACCGTGCCTTTTGCCAGGTCCCAGTGCTCTTCGTAGCGGTTACCGCTGATGGCACCAGCCAGCATGAGATCCTGACGGATGCCTAAATTTGCCTGATTATCCGGCACAAAGCGCAAACCGCTTTCGAAAATGCGCACGCGGTTTTGCTGGCGGTTCTGGTTGTAAACGACAGTCCCCAGCAGGCCCGTCCACAGGGACAGACGCATCGCAGACATTTCGCTGGAGATTGGGCTTGGCAGGATCAGCGCTTCCTGACCCGGGTGGATCAGCTGCTGCAGCTTAGGATCAACGAAGCTGTAGGTGATCACTTCCTGGTAGCCTTTGTCGTTAAGCATGGTTTTCACACGCTTCAGGGACAGGTCGGCTTCACGGTGGGTGCCCATCACCAGACCCGCCTGCACAGGCTCGTCAGGGATGTTGTTGTAGCCGTAAACACGGGCCACTTCTTCCACCAGATCTTCTTCAATTTCCATGTCGAAACGCCAGGATGGCGCAACGGCCTTCCACTCGTCCTGACCTTCGGTCACTTCGCAGCCCAGGCGCGTCAGGATGTCGGTCACCTGCGCGTCGGCAACGTGGTGACCAATCAGGCGATCCAGCTTGCTGCGGCGCAGGGTAATGGTCGCACGCTTCGGCAGGGTCGCTTCGTTGGTGACGTCAATAACCGGGCCCGCTTCGCCGCCGCAGATGTCGATCAGCAGGCGGGTTGCACGCTCCATCGCTTTGTACTGCAGCGCCGGATCAACGCCGCGCTCGTAGCGGTGAGACGCATCGGTGTGCAGGCCGTGACGGCGCGCGCGGCCGGTGATGGAGAGCGGGCTGAAGAACGCACATTCCAGCAGGACGTTTTGCGTTTCGTCGTTGACGCCAGAGTGTTCGCCACCAAAGATACCGCCCATCGCCAGCGCTTTGCTGTGGTCAGCAATCACCAGAGTGTCGGCGTTCAGTTTGGCTTCTGTGCCGTCCAGCAGCACCAGGGTTTCCCCCTCTTTCGCCATGCGCACAACGATGCCGCCGTCGATACGATCTTTATCGAACGCGTGCATCGGCTGGCCCAGCTCCAGCAGAACGTAGTTAGTGACGTCAACCACGGCGTCGATTGAGCGGATACCGCAGCGGCGCAGCTTCTCTTTCATCCAAAGCGGGGTTGGCGCTTTAACGTTAATGCCTTTTACCACGCGACCGAGGTAGCGCGGGCAGGCATCAGCAGCGTCAACCTGAATCGGCAGCACGTCACTGATGGTCGCTTCAACAGGGACAATCTCCGGCGCGTTGAGTTCGGTCTGGTTCAGTACGGCCACGTCGCGCGCCACGCCGATAATACCTAAGCAGTCGGCACGGTTTGGCGTGACGCTGATTTCGATAGTATTGTCATCAAGCTTCAGGTATTCACGGATATCGGTGCCCACTGGCGCATCCAGCGGCAGCTCGATGATGCCGTTGTGGTCGTCGGAAATACCCAGCTCGGAGAAAGAGCACAGCATGCCTTCAGACGGCTCACCGCGCAGCTTGGCCGCTTTGATTTTGAAATCACCCGGCAGTACGGCACCGACGGTCGCCACGGCCACCTTCAGGCCCTGACGGCAGTTTGGCGCACCGCAGACGATGTCCAGCAGACGGTCGCCGCCTACGTTCACTTTTGTCACGCGCAGTTTGTCAGCATTAGGGTGCTGGCCGCACTCGACCACTTCACCCACCACGACGCCGTTGAAGGCACCGGAAACCGGCTCAACGCCGTCAACTTCCAGGCCCGCCATGGTGATCTGGTTGGAAAGCGCTTCGCTGTCCAGCGTGGTGTTCACCCACTCGCGTAACCACAGTTCACTGAATTTCATTGTTCTGTCCTGCCCTTATTTAAACTGTTTGAGGAAACGCAGATCGTTTTCGAAGAATGCACGTAAGTCGGTCACGCCGTAGCGCAGCATGGTCAGACGCTCCATGCCCATGCCGAACGCAAAGCCGGAATAAACTTCCGGATCGATACCCACGTTGCGCAGCACGTTTGGATGCACCATGCCGCAGCCCAGCACTTCCAGCCATTTGCCGTTTTTACCCATCACGTCAACTTCCGCAGACGGTTCGGTGAACGGGAAGTAGGACGGACGGAAACGAACCTGCAGATCTTCCTCAAAGAAGTTGTTCAGGAAATCGTGCAGCGTGCCCTTCAGGTTGGTGAAGCTGATGTTTTTATCAACAATCAGACCTTCCATCTGGTGGAACATTGGGGTGTGGGTCTGATCGTAGTCGTTACGATACACGCGGCCCGGCGCGATGATGCGGATTGGTGGTTCCTGATCCTTCATGGTACGGATCTGAACGCCAGAGGTCTGGGTACGCAGCAGACGCGTCGCGTCAAACCAGAAAGTGTCGTGGTCAGCGCGTGCCGGATGATGGCCAGGAATGTTCAGGGCGTCGAAGTTGTGGTAATCATCTTCGATTTCCGGGCCAGTCGCCACGGTAAAGCCGAGCTCACCGAAGAAACTTTCAATACGATCGATAGTACGGGTAACCGGATGCAGACCACCGTTTTCAATACGGCGACCCGGCAGAGAAACGTCGATGGTTTCTGCCGCAAGACGCGCGTTTAGTACCGCGCTCTCCAGCTCGGCCTTACGCGCGTTCAGCGCCTGCTGAACCTGCTCTTTGGCTTCGTTAATCACCGCACCCGCTGCCGGGCGTTCTTCTGGCGGCAGTTCACGCAGGGTTGTCATTTGAAGGGTCAGGTGCCCTTTCTTCCCAAGATATTCGACGCGGACATTGTCTAACGCGGCAACATCTGAGGCCTGATTAATGGCGGCTGTTGCACTGGCAACCAGCTCTGCGAGATGTGACATGATTTTCCTCATTATGTCGGTGCAGACACCGATTTGGTGGAGTTATTCTCTCAAATTCAGGCACAAAAAAAGCCTCCATTGGGAGGCTTATCTGGCGCTGTTTTTCGTTTCATCTTTCACGCGCTAGCCTCCTGGAGTCAGGTGCTAAAGTAAAAGAAGAAGCGGAAAATAGCAGCATTCATGCTTGCGTTACCTTGTTGGGTAAAAACCGGTAAGACCTTATTGAAAAGCCTGCACGGATAAATGTCAATCTTCTGATGGTGTTAAATGAAAAGAGGGAGCCAGGCCCCCTCTCTCAACTGGCTTATGCCAGTGCTGCTTTCGCTTTTTCGACCAGAGCGGTGAACGCTACTTTGTCGAATACTGCGATGTCAGCCAGGATCTTACGGTCGATTTCAACAGAGGCTTTTTTCAGGCCGTTGATGAATTTGCTGTAAGAAATACCGTTCTGACGTGCTGCTGCGTTGATACGCGCAATCCACAGTTGACGGAACTGACGCTTACGCTGACGACGGTCACGGTAAGCGTACTGACCTGCTTTGATAACAGCCTGGAAGGCAACGCGGTATACGCGTGAACGCGCACCGTAGTAGCCTTTAGCTTGTTTCAAAATTTTCTTGTGACGTGCACGTGCAATTACACCACGTTTTACGCGAGCCATATGTGCTCTCCTGTATCTATATTCTTAGTAAAAAATTAAACGTTAACGGCTTATGCGTACGGCAGGCACGCGATAACCAGACCCAGATCGCCTTTAGAAACAAGGCCTTTTGGACGCAGGTGACGTTTACGCTTAGTAGATTTTTTGGTCAGAATATGACGCAGGTTTGCGTGCTTACGCTTAAATCCACCACCACCGGTTTTTTTGAAGCGCTTAGCAGCACCGCGTACGGTCTTAATTTTTGGCATCTTAATAACTTCCACTTCGCATTGTTAAATAAACGAAACATAGGCGAACAAAACCTATGAAACCCGAAGGCTCCACAGATTTTGCTGCTTGAAGGCCTTACTGTTTCTTCTTAGGAGCGAGCACCATGATCATCTGGCGGCCTTCGATCTTCGTAGGGAAGGATTCGACTACTGCCAGTTCACTCAGATCGTCACGGACGCGGTTAAGCACTTCCATACCAATCTGTTGGTGGGCCATCTCACGACCGCGGAAACGCAGTGTGATCTTGGCCTTATCGCCATCTTCCAGAAAGCGAATCAGGCTGCGGAGTTTTACCTGATAATCGCCATCGTCGGTACCAGGACGGAATTTGATTTCCTTAACCTGGATAACTTTTTGCTTCTTCTTCTGTTCCTTAGAAGACTTACTCTTTTCATAAAGGAACTTGCCGTAGTCCATGATACGACAAACTGGCGGTTCGGCGTTAGGGCTGATTTCAACTAAATCTACTCCAGCTTCTTCAGCCTTTTCGATCGCTTCTCTCAGACTCACAATCCCCAGCTGCTCGCCTTCCAGACCTGTTAAGCGAACTTCCTGGGCGCGAATCTCGCCATTGATACGATTCGGACGTGCCGTTTGAACTCGTTTTCCGCCTTTAATACCTTATTCCTCCAGTTGTTGAAGACTGCGGCTGCGAATCTCTTGTTGCAGCTTCTCAATCACTTCACTTACGTCCAGGCTGCCCAGGTCTTTACCACGGCGGGTGCGAACGGCAACTTTGCCTGCTTCCACCTCTTTATCACCACAGACCAACATATACGGGACACGACGTAAAGTGTGCTCGCGGATTTTAAAGCCAATCTTCTCATTTCTCAAGTCTGCTTTTACGCGAATGCCCGCATTTTGTAGTTTCTGCGTCAATTCTTTAACGTAATCTGCCTGAGAATCGGTAATGTTCATCACCACGACCTGCACTGGCGCAAGCCAGGTTGGGAAGAAGCCCGCGAACTCTTCGGTCAGGATGCCGATGAAGCGCTCCAGAGAACCTAGAATAGCACGGTGAATCATGACCGGTACCTGACGCTCGTTGTCTTCGCCAACATAAGAGGCGCTTAAACGCTGCGGCAGGGAGAAGTCCAGCTGTACAGTACCGCACTGCCATGCGCGATCGAGGCAGTCATACAGGGTAAATTCAATTTTCGGACCGTAGAATGCGCCCTCGCCCAGCTGGTATTCGAACGGAATACCGTTCTCTTCCAGCGCTACGGCGAGATCCGCTTCTGCGCGATCCCAGGTCTCATCGCTACCGATACGTTTTTCCGGACGCGTTGAGAGTTTGACCACGATCTTCTCGAAGCCAAAGGTGCTGTACATATCGTAGACCATACGAATACAGGCGTTAACTTCGTCACGAACCTGATCTTCAGTACAGAAGATATGCGCATCATCCTGCGTAAAGCCACGAACGCGCATCAGACCGTGCAGCGCACCTGATGGCTCGTTACGGTGGCAGCTACCGAACTCCGCCATACGCAGCGGCAGGTCGCGGTAGGATTTCAGACCCTGGTTGAAGATCTGAACGTGGCCCGGGCAGTTCATTGGCTTGATGCAGTATTCACGGTTCTCAGACGAGGTGGTGAACATCGCATCTTTGTAGTTGTCCCAGTGGCCGGTTTTTTCCCACAGCACACGGTCCATCATGAACGGGCCTTTCACTTCCTGATACTGGTACTCTTTCAGCTTGGAGCGTACGAACGTTTCCAGTTCACGGAAGATAGTCCAGCCATCGTTATGCCAGAACACCATACCCGGCGCTTCTTCCTGCATGTGGTACAGGTCAAGCTGCTTACCGATTTTACGGTGGTCACGCTTCGCCGCCTCTTCCAGGCGCTGCAGGTACGCGTTCAGGGCTTTCTTATCCGCCCACGCGGTACCATAGATACGCTGCAACATCTTGTTGTTGCTGTCGCCACGCCAGTAGGCGCCGGCGATCTTCATCAGTTTGAAATGATGACAGAAGCGCATGTTCGGCACGTGCGGTCCACGGCACATGTCGACGTATTCTTCGTGATGGTACAAGCCAGGCTTGTCATCATGAGCAATGTTTTCATCGAGAATAGAGACTTTATAGCTCTCGCCACGCTTGACGAAGGTTTCACGCGCTTCGTGCCAGCTGACTTTCTTCTTGATGACGTCATAGTTGGTCTCGGCGAGCTCGTGCATACGTTTTTCGAGCGCGTCGATATCTTCCTGGGTCAGGGTGTGGTCAAGATCAACGTCGTAGTAGAAACCGTTGTCGATAACCGGACCGATCGCCATTTTGGTGTTTGGCCACAGCTGCTTGATAGCATGACCCAACAGGTGTGCGCAGGAGTGACGAATGATCTCCAGACCTTCTTCGTCTTTCGCGGTGATGATTGCAAGCGTCGCATCGTTTTCAATCAGATCGGACGCATCAACCAGCTCACCGTTCACACGGCCGGCGATGGTCGCTTTCGCGAGGCCAGGACCGATGTCCAGGGCAACATCCATAGGGCTAACAGCGTGGTCGAAATGGCGTTGGCTGCCATCAGGAAGAGTAATTACAGGCATTTTATATCCTTATTTGCAGTGATGCCCCACACATAAGAGCATATACAAAGAAAATAATCGTGATTTGACAATAGATTACGACACCATCTGACCAACAATCGTCAAATTGGTTCGTCATCATGCACCTGCCGAATTCAGATTAATGCGGATTTACGGCAAGCGACGTAATGTTAACACTATCAGCAAGGAGATTGCACCCTCTGCAGCCAGAATGATGGGCTGGCACGTAGCGTAAATTTGCAGATTGCATCTCTCCGGCGCTCGCATTTCAGACATGCTGGGCTACTCTTGAACATGCCTTTTATATCAACAGGTGCATACCATGAATGTATCCAGTAGAACGGTTGTGATTTTGAACATCCTTTCCGCAACAGGTTTAGTGTTGATCCTCGCCGAACGATTCCACTGGTTCTGAGCCGACCCCTTGTTGGCATAACTCGATCGCTCCCGGGAAGGCGCATCTTTTGGCTCCGTTTGATAGACTATGCGTATCAACGAACAAGGATTAGGTTATGCCAACAAAACGATTTGCCGTAAAACACTGGAAAATGGTGCTGGTGCTGGTTGCCATCTGCGGTGCAATGCTGTTATTTCGGTGGGCGGCAATGATTTGGGGCTAAGTACAAATAAAAATAAATGCCGTTGCGCGTGATGAGAATTTATTGGCGCGGGTTAACCATAATAATGAAAACGGGCCGACACTTTCATCGGCCCGCTATGATTACATTTTATAGCCCAGCGAAATCGTGGTTCTGCGATCGGTATGATCCGGTGCCGTTTCTGGCGGTGAAGAGTTCCAGGTCACGTTGTAGGCCAATTTCAAACCGAAGTGTTCATTGATAGCCACATTCAAAGCGCTTTCGGAATTCAGCGTCGTATCCTCGGCACCAAACACAGAAACACCCTGCGTAAATTTGGTGTTGTCGGTCATCTGCCAGGCATACGTGCCGGAAGCATAGCCCAGCGGCTGGGTTTCATTTTCGCCATTGGTGTACTCGTCATAGCGGACACCAGGACCGAATTCGAAACGGAGGCTGTGTACCGGACCATTCAGGAACTGACGACCATAACCGGCGGTGAACACATCGCGCTGGCGATAGCCGTTGAAGCGGTCGGTTAACCAACTTGCCTGACCAAAGATGTAGTCATAGTCGGTCATGTTGTAACGGCTACGTCCACCGACCGCGTATTTCTCGGATGAGCGTTCATCGTTAGCGGACGTGTTGCTGGCATTTCCCCACAGCGACCATGCAGTGGTATTGCCGTACCAGGTCAGGGTGCTGTCCGCCGTCAGAGAAGAGCTTTTCGTATTACCCGATTGGGCGAGATACCCGGCGTTCAGGTTACCTTCAAACGGTTTTTTGGCAGTGGAGGGATCGTCCATGACAGTAAAAACGGTGTCATCGGCGGCTGCATTCAGTGATGCAAAAACGCCACCCGCCAGCATCAGTGCTGCGGGTACTGTCTTCAAAAGCTTCATTTTATTTAAGGAGTCCGTACAACAAAAAAAGAGACCACCACGGTCTCGGAAACTTTCTTGAGGATCAATGACAAGGCGTCCAGAGAAAGGTAACAAATTATAAAAAGGCGCAAATAACATAGCAATATTTTCTTATTTCATTTTTTGAATAAGAACGATCTCAAAACGCGTTTTATTTTATATATCCCTCATCGCATTTATGTCAGCATTCATTTTTAAAATCATACTGTTATTTACATTGCCTTCCTGTCGATCGGTGCCAGGCTTAAAAGAACCCATGCTAAAAGGAGGTTATGATGGCTTCTATTTATACGCTGACGCTCTCCCCTTCCCTCGACTCCGCGACCATAACGCCGCAGATTTACCCGGAAGGTAAACTACGCTGTAGCGCACCCGTATTTGAGCCGGGCGGCGGCGGGATTAACGTTGCGCGCGCGATTACCCACCTCGGCGGTAAAGCGACTGCCATCTTTCCGGCCGGTGGTGCCACGGGGGAGCATCTTGTTACCTTGCTGGCCGATGAACAGGTTGCCGTGGATACCGTAGACGCCAAAGACTGGACCCGGCAGAACCTGCATGTCCACGTTGAGTCCAGCGGGGAACAGTATCGTTTCGTTATGCCAGGCGCCAGGCTGAGCGATGATGAGTTTCGTCAGCTGGAAGAGAAGGTGCTAACCATTGAAAGCGGCTCGCTGCTGGTCATCAGCGGTAGCCTGCCGCCAGGCGTGAAAACAGAAAAACTGACAGCACTGGTTGATGCCGTACTTCATCGCGGCATTCGCTGCATTGTCGACAGTTCAGGCGAAGCCCTGCAGGCGGCATTAGAACCCGGACAGCTTGAGCTCGTTAAGCCTAACCAGAAAGAGCTGAGTGCGCTTGTTAATCGCGAACTTAGCCAGCCGGATGACGTGCGTACTGCCGCAGAAGAACTGGTTCGCAGCGGCAAAGCGCACCGTGTTGTCGTCTCTCTCGGTCCTCAGGGTGCGCTGGCCGTAGACAAGACGGGCTTTGTGCAGGTTGTTCCACCCCCAATGAAGAGCCAGAGCACCGTCGGCGCAGGCGACAGTATGGTCGGCGCGATGGCGCTGAAGCTGGCGCAGGGCGCATCACTTCTGGAGATGACGCGCTATGGCGTCGCGGCGGGGAGTGCCGCCACCATCAATCAGGGAACGCGCCTGTGTTCGCTTGCCGATACGCAGAAAATCGTCGATTACCTGTCACGAAGCTAACCGATATATCCCCCTCCTGACGGAGGGGGATATCTGTGGAAGTCGCCAAATATGGCGTATCGACTATGCTAAAAAAACTTTCAGGATAACAACGAGGTGAATTATGAGCAGTGGTGATATCACCCGCTACGTCGTGACCATCAGCCTTCATGAAGCATCGCTGACCGAGCTTAACGAGCTCAACAATGCCTTTACACGGGCGAATTTCCTGCTCACGCTAACGGATGACGAAGGTCATATCCATGATTTAGGCACCCTGGCGTTTGGCCTGATCGCAGCCCTGAGTGAAGAAGAGGTGCATGCGCTGGCCGCCAGCCTGGTGGAAAGCGTGACCGACAAGCCTGCCGACATTACCGTGGAGACGTGGGAACGCTGGCAGAAAAAAGAACAATAAGTGCCCTGCATGAAATTAATCCGCTCAGGTGTGCGTTAGTTCGTATTTTTTTACCGCAGTTATGCGCTAACTTTATGATCTGGCAGACAACATGGGAGAGTCAACATGTGGCAGGCTATCAGTCATCTTTTACATGAGCAATTGGGTGAAGGTGAAATTGAACTGCGTAACGAGCTGCCGGGCGGGGAAATTCACGCCGCGTGGCATTTACGCTACGCAGGACGCGATCTGTTCGTTAAATGCGACGAGCGAGAGCTGCTCCAGATTTTTACCGCTGAAGCCGATCAGCTTGAACTGTTGTCCCGCAGTAAAACGGTGACGGTACCTGAGGTGCTGGCCGTGGGCAGTGACCGGGACTACAGCTTTCTGGTGATGGACTATCTCCCTGCCCGCCCGTTGGACGCCCATAATGCCTTTATTCTCGGACAACAGTTAGCGCGCCTGCACCAGTGGAGCGACCAGCCCCAGTTTGGTCTCGACTTTGACAACGACCTTTCCACCACGCCGCAGCCCAATGCCTGGCAGCGCCGCTGGTCGACGTTCTTTGCCGAGCAGCGCATCGGATGGCAGCTTGAGCTGGCCGCAGAGAAAGGGCTGGAATTTGGCAATATTGATGCCATCGTCGAGCATGTGCAACAGCGCCTGGCCTCCCACCAGCCTCAGGCGTCTTTGCTGCACGGTGATTTATGGTCCGATAACTGCGCGCTGGGCCCCAACGGCCCGTATATCTTCGACCCGGCCTGCTACTGGGGCGACAGAGAGTGCGATTTGGCCATGTTGCCCCTGCATCCCGAACAACCGCCGCAAATATACGATGGCTATCAGTCTGTCTCCCCCCTGCCGCCGGACTTCCTTGAGCGCCAGCCCGTGTATCAGCTCTATACGCTGATGAACCGAGCCATTCTTTTTGGCGGGCAACATCTGGTCAACGCCCAGCGCGCGCTTGAACGCGTGCTTGCGGCTTAAAGACAAAACGGGTGGCCTTGCCGCCACCCTAATTCGTTACAGAAAACCGAGCAGTGAGAAGAAGAAATATCCCGCCACGATGATGATAACCGGCAGGATATAGAGCGGGAAAATTTGCAGGAAAATGGTGTGACGAGGCACCACAATGCGGGATTCAATCTGCTCCCGGCTCATTCCTTCAGGCCCTTTCGCCTTCTCAAGGATAAGCTGATCTTCCACCCCTTCGCGTAAAAAACGGGTCTGGCGACTCATTCGTGCGCCCGATGCCTGCAGCGCCATCGCAATAAAAATCAGCGCATAGATAATCCAGAACCCAACATTCAGCTGCTGGTGAAAGTCCGGCGTTGGCGAGTTGAACCAGAAGACGTTCAGGAACGGGGTATTAAACCGCACCATCTCAATCATGACATGCGCAAAATCAAGCATTACCGCATTAATGCCCGGCTGTTTTTCGCTGTGATCGTACATAAACTTCAGCACGGAGATCAGCGTAGAAATGACGGCGGGAATAAAAATCACCCAGCCTGCAATACGTTTTAAGACAGCAATGCGTCCAGCTTGTTGATACGTCATCAGTTCCTCTTCATAAAGACGCGTGATTTGAGCCTAAGTCTACCTGCTGGACATCAATTTCGCCCGCTCTTTAAAAGCAATATGCTAAATTGCAGACTGTGCTTAGCACTTATCGTCTGTCGAACACCTGGATAAGGAGACGTTGTGATGTCGACACCGCGCCAGATACTTGCCGCTATTTTTGACATGGATGGATTACTGATTGATTCCGAGCCGTTGTGGGATCGCGCCGAGCTGGACGTGATGGCCAGCCTGGGCGTTGATATCAGTCGCCGTAATGAACTTCCCGACACGCTGGGCCTGCGTATTGATATGGTCGTTGACCTGTGGTACGCCCAACAGCCGTGGGTTGGGCCCGATCGCGACGAAGTCACCTCGCGTATTATCAGCCGCGCCATCGCGCTGGTGGAGGAGAACAAGCCGCTCTTACCGGGCGTACATGAGGCTGTCGCGCTGTGCAAATCTCAGGGGCTGAAGGTTGGCCTGGCTTCCGCTTCACCGCTGCATATGCTGGAAAAAGTGCTGATCATGTTTGAGCTGCGAGACAGTTTTGACGCCCTGGCCTCTGCGGAAAAACTGCCCTACAGCAAGCCGCATCCGCAGGTCTATATGGACTGCGCCGCGAAGCTGGGTCTTGATCCGCTTACCTGCGTCGCGCTCGAAGATTCAGTAAACGGCATGGTGGCCTCCAAAGCCGCGCGTATGCGCTCCATTGTGGTTCCCGATGAAGAAAACCGCCACGATCCCCGGTATGCTCTTTCCGACGTTAAGCTGAATTCGCTGGCTGAACTGACGGTTCAACACCTGCGCGGCGAATAGCGCTCCTCTTACAGGCAGCGTCATGCTGCCTGACAAAAACAAAACACAGTTTCATTTTGTTTGCTTTTCTCATCCCTGCCTCCTATCTTTAACGTCAGCACGACGATAACCAGCTTGTGAGGCGCGTATGATACTGGACACCTTTACTCTTTCAGGCAAAGTGGCCCTCATCACCGGGTGCGATACCGGGCTGGGGCAAGGCATGGCTATTGCGCTGGCGCAGGCAGGTTGCGATATCGTTGGGGTAAATCGCAAAGCTCCTGAGAAAACGGCCAGCGCCGTCACCGCCCTGGGAAGACGTTTTGTGGCTATTCGGGCCGATCTGAGCCAGCAGGAAAATCTTCAGTACGTCGTGGACACCGCCGTGGCGGAGATGGGACGAATTGATATTCTGGTAAACAATGCCGGGACGATTCGCCGGGAGGAGGCTCTGACGTTCAGCGAAAAAGACTGGGATGACGTCATGAACCTGAATCTCAAGTCGCTCTTTTTCCTCTCTCAGGCGGTCGCTAAGCGATTTATCACCCAGGGCCAGGGCGGCAAAATTATCAATATTGCCTCTATGCTCTCCTTTCAGGGCGGCATTCACGTGCCGTCGTATACCGCCTCGAAAAGCGGCGTACTGGGGATCACGCGCCTGCTGGCAAATGAGTGGGCGCTACATGGCATCAACGTGAATGCCATCGCGCCGGGCTACATGGCGACGAACAACACGCAGCAGCTGCGCGATAACGAACAGCGTAACGCGGAGATCCTTGACCGCATCCCGGCGGGTCGATGGGGAGTACCGGATGACCTTCAGGGGCCGGTCGTCTTTTTAGCCTCCCCCGCATCAGATTACGTGAATGGTCACACCTTAGCCGTCGACGGCGGCTGGCTGGCGCGCTGAGGCGCGTTTGTGACAAACAGTTACACCGTCACCTCTTTCGCCCACTGTATAAAAACCCTATACTGTATAAATTGACAGTTTCGTGGGTTTTATCATGACGGCGGAAGGCCACCTGCTTTTTTCAATTGCGTGTGCAGTATTTGCCAAAAACGCAGAACTTACTCCCGTGCTTGCACAGGGAGACTGGTGGCATATTGTCCCTTCCGCCGTTTTAACCTGTCTGCTGCCCGATATTGACCACCCAAAATCCTTCCTCGGACAGCGCCTGAAGTGGGTGTCGAAGCCCATCGCCCGCGCGTTCGGCCACCGCGGGTTTACCCACAGCCTGCTGGCCGTTTTTGGCCTGCTCACGCTTTTCTATTTAAAAGTCCCTGAAAGCTGGATAGTGCCGGGCGATGCCATTCAGGGCATGGTGCTGGGTTATTTAAGCCATATCCTCGCCGATATGCTGACGCCCGCGGGCGTGCCGCTGCTATGGCCCTGCCGCTGGCGTTTCCGTTTTCCGATCCTTGCGCCGCAGAAGGGGAATCAGCTTGAACGCGTGCTTTGCATGGCGCTGTTCGCCTACGCCGTCTGGATGCCGCAAACCTTGCCCGAAAACAGTGCAGTCCGCTGGTCTTCCCAGATGATCAATTCGCTGCAATTTCAGTTCAATCGTTTTATTCATCACCAGATTGAACAGTAAACCAACAAAATCATTCCATTTGTCATAAACCATTCCATTTGGATATAAGCGCCACATCACACTTCTGCTAACCTTCCGCCAACAGGATCGGGAAAAACCGATCCCACATAATAAATCAGGAGAACGGGGATGAATTTTCCACTCATCGCGAACATAGTCGTGTTCGTCGTATTACTATTGCTTCTCGCGCAGGCGCGCCACAAACAGTGGAGCCTGGCGAAAAAAGTGCTGGTCGGTCTGGTCATGGGTGTGGCGTTTGGTCTGGCCTTACACGCCGTCTACGGCTCCGATAGTCCGGTACTGAAAGAGTCCATTCAGTGGTTCAACATTGTCGGTAACGGCTACGTCCAGCTGCTGCAGATGGTCGTTATGCCGCTGGTGTTCGCCTCTATTCTGAGCGCCGTAGCCCGTCTGCACAACGCAACTCAGCTGGGTAAAATCAGCTTTCTGACCATTGGTACGCTGCTCTTTACCACGCTGATTGCCGCGCTGGTGGGGGTGCTGGTTACCAACCTGTTTGGCCTGACGGCCGAAGGTCTGGTTCAGGGTACCGCTGAAACGGCGCGTCTGACCGCAATTCAAACCAACTACGTGGGTAAAGTGGCTGATCTGACGGTTCCGCAGATGGTCCTCTCCTTCATTCCGAAGAACCCGTTTGCTGACCTGACCGGTGCAAGCCCAACCTCTATCATCAGCGTGGTGATCTTCGCGGCATTCCTGGGCGTGGCTGCGCTTAAGCTGCTGAAAGACGACGCGCCGAAAGGCGAACGCGTGCTGACGGCGATTGATACCCTGCAAAGCTGGGTGATGAAGCTGGTCCGTCTGGTCATGCAGCTGACGCCATACGGCGTTCTGGCACTGATGACCAAAGTGGTAGCCGGCTCTAACCTGCAGGACATCATTAAGCTGGGCAGCTTCGTTGTCGCCTCTTATCTGGGCCTGGGCATTATGTTCGTGGTGCACGGTATCCTGCTGGGCGTGAACGGCGTCAGCCCGCTGAAATACTTCCGCAAAGTATGGCCGGTACTGACCTTTGCCTTCACCAGCCGTTCCAGCGCAGCGTCTATTCCGCTGAACGTTGAAGCACAGACCCGTCGTCTGGGCGTGCCGGAATCTATCGCCAGCTTCTCTGCCTCCTTTGGTGCTACCATCGGTCAGAACGGCTGCGCGGGTCTCTACCCGGCGATGCTGGCGGTGATGGTTGCCCCAACCGTGGGTATCAACCCGCTGGATCCGGTCTGGATCGCCACGCTGGTCGGGATTGTTACCATCAGCTCCGCCGGCGTTGCAGGTGTCGGCGGCGGTGCAACCTTCGCCGCGCTGATTGTGCTGCCCGCGCTGGGCCTGCCCGTCACGCTGGTCGCCCTGCTGATCTCCGTTGAACCGCTGATCGACATGGGCCGTACCGCGCTGAACGTGAGCGGCTCCATGACTGCCGGTACGCTGACCAGCCAGTGGCTGAAGCAGACCGACAAAGCCATTCTGGAAAGTGAAGACGACGCCGAGCTGGCGCACCGTTAATCTCGATAGAAATAAAAAAACCGCCTGATGGCGGTTTTTTTATGGCTGTTATTCTTCAACCTCTTCATCCTGGCGGATTTGCGTCGCCCATCGCTGGGCTGACTCCGGCACGGAAAACGCCGGCGACCGGCGGAAATGCTCCCCCATCAGGACAAAAGCCACATATTTACCGCGAAGCAGCCAGACATCACGAAAACCATCCACTTTCAGGGCATGGTCAGGCGGCGCGGGCTCAACGCGGGGCACATAGCTAATAACCTGGCGGTTTTGTTGACGAAGAGGTTTCATAAGCGACGGATTCACTAAAGCAAATTCTTGAAGCAGGAAAATTCTATGATAGCCGATCCTGCTGCCTTACGTCGCGCTCCGAGTGGGTGAGATGGCTCCTTTCGTTAATAACGTCATGTGAAAAACGCTTAGTTAGCGAGCTATCTCACGACATTGTTCTATCCTTAATAGGGTTTTTAGCAATGGATAAAGGAGAAGCGTGCAATGTCGAACAAAGATAAATCACATCAATCACCGATTCATGGCACTGAAGAATCTCAACCGGGTATGGACTCTCTCGCCCCTGCTGACGGCTCTCACCGCCCCTCGCCGGGCCCATCAGCCCCTGGCGAACAACCAACCGCGCCGGGAAGCATGAAATCGCCGGACACCGGAAACGAGAAGCTTAAATCGCTTGAGCCACACCGTAAAGGCGGCGAAGGTTTTGCACTCACCACAAATCAGGGCGTGCGCATTGCTGACGATCAAAACTCCCTTCGCGCAGGCGCGCGCGGACCGACCCTGCTGGAAGATTTCATCCTGCGGGAAAAAATTACCCATTTTGACCACGAGCGAATTCCGGAACGCATCGTTCACGCGCGCGGTTCTGCGGCGCACGGCTACTTCCAGCCCTATAAAAGCCTGAAAGCGATCACCAAAGCGGATTTCCTCTCCGACCCGGATAAAATCACGCCGGTCTTTGTGCGTTTCTCCACCGTGCAGGGTGGCGCAGGTTCGGCAGATACGGTGCGTGATATCCGCGGCTTTGCCACCAAGTTTTATACCGAAGAGGGTATTTTCGATCTGGTGGGCAATAACACCCCGGTGTTTTTCATTCAGGATGCGCATAAATTTCCTGACTTTGTCCATGCGGTAAAACCGGAGCCCCACTGGGCCATACCCCAGGGACAAAGTGCGCACGATACCTTCTGGGACTATGTCTCCCTGCAGCCTGAAACCTTACACAACGTGATGTGGGCGATGTCCGACCGTGGGATCCCGCGCAGCTATCGCACGATGGAAGGGTTCGGTATTCATACCTTCCGCATGATCAACGCGGAAGGAAAAGCTACGTTTGTGCGCTTCCACTGGAAGCCGGTAGCGGGCAAAGCCTCGCTGGTATGGGATGAGGCGCAGAAGCTCACCGGGCGCGATCCGGACTTCCATCGCCGCGAACTGTGGGAATCCATTGAAGCGGGTGACTTCCCGGAATATGAACTGGGCTTACAGCTGATCCCGGAAGAAGACGAGTTTAAGTTCGATTTCGACCTGCTTGACCCGACAAAACTCATCCCTGAGGAGCTGGTGCCCGTTCAGCTGGTGGGGAAAATGGTGCTTAACCGCAACCCGGATAATTTCTTTGCCGAAAACGAGCAGGCCGCGTTCCACCCGGGCCACATCGTCCCCGGACTGGATTTCACCAACGATCCGCTCTTACAGGGACGTCTGTTCTCGTATACCGATACGCAGATTAGCCGTCTTGGCGGGCCGAACTTCCACGAGATCCCGATTAACCGCCCAACCTGCCCGTACCATAACTTCCAGCGCGACGGGATGCACCGTCAGGATATTGATACCAACCCGGCAAACTATGAGCCGAACTCCATCAACGACAACTGGCCGCGAGAAACCCCGCCGGGGCCGAAACGCGGCGGATTCGAATCGTACCAGGAGCGTATCGACGGCAACAAAATTCGCGAGCGCAGCCCCTCGTTCGGTGAGTATTACGCCCACCCTCGCCTGTTCTGGAACAGCCAGACGCCGATTGAGCAACAGCACATCATCGGCGGCTTTAGCTTCGAACTGAGCAAAGTGGTGCGCACCTACATCCGCGAGCGCGTGGTCGATCAGCTGGCGCACATTGATATTCAGCTTGCCCAGAGCGTGGCGGATAACCTTGGCATCACGCTAACGGACGAACAGCGCAACCTTGCGCCGCCGAAAGAGGTTAACGGCGTGAAGAAAGATCCATCGCTGAGCCTGTATGCGGTGCCGGGTGGTTCAATTAAGGGCCGCGTAGTCGCCATCCTGCTGAACGACAAAACCCGCGCCAGCGACGTGCTGGGGATTATGCAGGCGCTAAAAACCCAGGGCGTACACGCCAAACTGCTCTATTCCCGCATGGGTGAAGTGACCGCCGACGATGGTTCTGTGCTGCCGGTGGCGGCGACCTTTGCCGGCGCGCCGTCGCTGACCGTCGATGCGGTGATTGTGCCGTGCGGGGATATTGCCAGCCTGCTCAACAACGGTGATGCCATCTATTATCTGCTGGAAGCCTATAAGCACCTGAAGCCCATTGCGCTGTCCGGCGACGCGCGTCAGTTTAAGGCGCAACTGAAGGTTGCCGAGCAGGGTGAGGACGGCATTGTCGAGGGCGATAGCGTTGACGATGCCTTTATGACGAAGCTGTTTGATTTGCTCGCCGCGCACCGCGTCTGGTCGCGCAGCAGTAAGATCGATCAGATTCCGGCGTAAAAACCATTCCCGGTTGTGCGGCCTGATGCCCTCACCACGCCCCTCTCCCACTGTACGGTCCGGGGACATA
>NZ_JADCLB010000008.1:0-137245 GCF_014982245.1 Enterobacter cloacae complex sp. P6RS | reverse complement strand
GGTGCGGGGTTTTTTGCTTTTGTTTTTCTCTCTCTCCCTGAAACTTTCTCACCTTCGACTTGCAGGCTCGACATTCATACCATTTCTGGGTATCGTTAGCTGTCTGGATGTCTAAACGTTTATACGTATATTGTGAGGAAGTAAGGTTATGCCGATTCGGGTGCAGGACGAGCTACCAGCCGTCAATTTCTTACGTGAAGAGAACGTCTTCGTGATGACGGCTTCACGCGCGACAGGTCAGGAAATTCGCCCGCTGAAGGTTCTCATCCTCAACCTGATGCCGAAAAAGATTGAGACGGAGAATCAGTTTCTGCGTCTGCTGTCGAACTCCCCGCTGCAGGTCGATATTCAACTGCTGCGTATTGATGCCCGCGAGTCACGTAACACGCCCTCTGAGCATCTGAATAACTTCTACTGTAACTTCGAAGATATTCGGGGGGAAAACTTCGACGGACTGATTGTGACAGGCGCGCCGCTCGGTCTGGTTGAATTTAACGATGTTGCTTACTGGCCGCAGATCAAACAGGTGCTGGAGTGGGCAAAAGATCACGTCACATCAACGCTGTTTGTCTGCTGGGCGGTACAGGCCGCACTCAACATTCTCTACGGTATTCCCAAGCAAACCCGCACTCAAAAGCTCTCCGGCGTATACGAACACCACATTCTTCATCCACACGCGCTGCTGACGCGTGGTTTTGATGACACCTTCCTGGCCCCGCATTCTCGCTACGCCGATTTTCCGGCCCAGCTGATTCGTGATTACACCGATCTGGAGATCCTGGCCGAAACGGAAGACGGGGATGCCTACCTGTTTGCCAGTAAAGACAAACGTATCGCGTTCGTTACCGGTCATCCTGAGTATGATCCCGATACTCTCGCATCAGAGTATTTCCGTGATGTCGAAGCGGGTCTTAATCCGGATATCCCGTACAACTATTTCCCGAAAAACGATCCGCAAAACAAACCAGGAGCCACCTGGCGCAGCCACGGAAATCTGCTGTTCACTAACTGGCTCAACTATTACGTCTACCAGATTACGCCGTACGATCTTCGCCACATGAATCCGACGCTGGAGTAATCGTCTGCATTAAACGATCCTAAAGCGTTTCAGCTATTCAGATCAGGCACCTTCGGGTGCCTTTTTTATTTCCGAAATCCCGTTCAACATGCCAGGAAACTTTAACTCCATATTAATCATCATGTTGCGTTGTAATTAAAATTAAAATGGAAATTGTTTTTGATTTTGGAAAAATTATAGATAGTCTTAATTCT
Source organism: Enterobacter cloacae complex sp. P6RS (assembly GCF_014982245.1). Classification (NCBI taxonomy): domain Bacteria; kingdom Pseudomonadati; phylum Pseudomonadota; class Gammaproteobacteria; order Enterobacterales; family Enterobacteriaceae; genus Enterobacter; species Enterobacter cloacae complex sp. P6RS. The sequence continues at coordinate 135,973 of NZ_JADCLB010000008.1, read as the reverse complement.
GCTGAGCGAAAACTACACAACGATCTTTCGTTCGCATTGGGGGCGTGATTTTGGATCTTTGATGAGGAGCAGAACGATGACTCAACAGGCAACCACGGTCGATGAATTGACCTTTACCCAGCCGAATGGTGAGCAAGAACAGCAGGTTTTGACGGCCGAAGCGGTAGAGTTTCTGACTGAGCTGGTGACCCGCTTTACGCCGCAGCGCAATAAGCTGCTGGCGGCACGCATTCACCAACAGCAGGAAATCGATAACGGCAAGTTGCCAGGATTTATTTCGGAAACTGCTTCCATTCGTCGTGGTGAGTGGAAAATCCGCGGCATTCCTGAAGATTTACAGGATCGTCGCGTTGAGATCACTGGTCCGGTAGAGCGCAAAATGGTGATCAACGCCATGAACGCCAACGTTAAAGTTTTTATGGCCGATTTTGAAGACTCGCTGGCCCCGGACTGGAACAAAGTTATCGACGGGCAGATCAACCTGCGCGATGCCGTCAACGGCACTATCAGCTACACCAACGAAGCCGGGAAAATCTACCAGCTCAAACCGAATCCGGCGGTGCTGATCTGTCGCGTACGAGGTCTGCACCTCCCTGAAAAACATGTCACATGGCGTGGAGAAGCCATTCCGGGCAGCCTGTTTGATTTCGCACTTTATTTCTTTCATAACTACAAAAACCTGCTGGCAAAAGGTAGCGGTCCCTATTTCTATCTGCCAAAAACGCAGGCCTGGCAGGAAGCCGCCTGGTGGAGCGAAGTATTTAGCTACGCGGAAGATCGCTTCAACCTGCCGCGCGGCACGATCAAGGCCACGCTGCTGATTGAAACGCTGCCCGCCGTGTTCCAGATGAATGAAATTCTGCATGCCCTGCGCGACCACATTGTCGGCCTGAACTGCGGACGCTGGGACTATATTTTCAGCTACATCAAGACGCTGAAAAACTATCCCGATCGCGTACTGCCGGACCGCCAGGTCGTGACCATGGATAAACCCTTCCTGAGCGCCTATTCGCGTCTGCTGATTAAAACCTGCCACAAGCGCGGTGCCTTTGCGATGGGCGGCATGGCGGCCTTTATTCCGAGCAAAGACGCGGAGCGCAATAATCAGGTGCTCAACAAGGTGAAAGCCGATAAAGAGCTGGAAGCCCGTAACGGTCACGACGGCACGTGGATTGCCCATCCGGGCCTGGCCGATACGGCGATGGAGGTCTTCAATCGTGTACTCGGCGATAACAAAAATCAGCTGTTTGTCACGCGCGAAGAAGATGCCCCAACGGCTGAAGAACAGCTGCTGGCACCGTGCGCGGGCGAGCGAACGGAAGAGGGGATGCGTGCCAATATTCGCGTCGCGGTCCAGTACATCGAAGCGTGGATCTCCGGCAACGGCTGCGTGCCTATCTACGGCCTGATGGAAGATGCTGCCACGGCGGAAATTTCGCGCACCTCTATCTGGCAGTGGATCCACCATCAAAAAACGCTCAGCAACGGCAAGCCGGTCACCAAAGCCCTGTTCCGTCAGATGCTGGCCGAAGAGATGCGGGTCATCCAGGACGAGCTGGGCGAACACCGCTTCAGCAGCGGACGTTTTGACGACGCAGCGCGCCTGATGGAGCAAATCACCACATCAGATGACTTAATCGACTTCCTGACCCTGCCGGGCTACCGCTTCCTGGCGTAACTCACCACATAACAATATGGAGCATCTGCACATGAAAACCCGTACCCAACAAATCGAAGAATTAAAGAAAGAGTGGACTCAACCGCGCTGGGAAGGCATCCGCCGTCCTTACAGCGCGGAGGACGTGGTGAAATTACGCGGCTCGGTCAACCCGGAATGCACGCTGGCACAGAACGGTGCGGCGAAAATGTGGAGGCTGCTGCACGGTGGCTCCAAAAAGGGTTATATCAACAGCCTCGGTGCGCTGACCGGCGGCCAGGCATTGCAGCAGGCAAAGGCCGGCATAGAAGCCATTTACCTTTCCGGCTGGCAGGTCGCGGCGGACGCCAACCTGGCCTCCAGCATGTATCCGGATCAATCTCTTTATCCGGCCAACTCGGTACCGTCGGTGGTGGATCGGATCAACAATACCTTCCGCCGCGCGGATCAGATCCAGTGGGCCGCAGGCATTGAGCCCAACGATCCGCGTTTTATTGATTACTTCCTGCCGATCGTGGCGGATGCGGAAGCGGGCTTCGGCGGAGTGCTGAACGCCTTCGAACTGATGAAATCGATGATTGAGGCCGGTGCAGCGGCCGTTCACTTCGAAGACCAGCTGGCGTCGGTGAAGAAGTGCGGGCATATGGGCGGAAAAGTTCTCGTCCCGACCCAGGAAGCGATTCAGAAGCTGGTTGCCGCGCGTCTCGCTGCTGACGTGCTCGGCGTGCCGACGCTGGTGATTGCCCGTACCGATGCGGATGCGGCAGACCTGATTACCTCTGACTGCGATCCGTACGATAGCGAATTTATTACCGGCGAGCGCACCAGCGAGGGGTTCTATCGCACGCATGCCGGTATCGAACAGGCCATCAGCCGCGGCCTGGCCTATGCCCCTTACGCCGACCTGGTCTGGTGTGAAACGTCCACGCCGGATCTGGCGCTGGCGAAGCGCTTTGCCGATGCGATTCATGCGAAATACCCGGGCAAACTGCTGGCCTACAACTGTTCGCCGTCCTTCAACTGGCAGAAAAAGCTGGATGACAAAACCATCGCCAGCTTCCAGCAGCAGCTGTCGGATATGGGCTACAAGTTCCAGTTCATCACCCTGGCAGGCATCCACAGCATGTGGTTCAACATGTTCGACCTGGCGCACGCTTACGCGCAGGGGGAGGGCATGAAGCACTACGTTGAGAAGGTGCAGCAGCCGGAGTTTGCCGCTGGTAAAGACGGCTATACCTTTGTTTCTCACCAGCAGGAAGTGGGGACGGGCTACTTTGATAACGTGACGACCATCATCCAGGGAGGCGCCTCATCCGTTACCGCCTTAACGGGGTCAACCGAAGAAGCACAGTTCTAAACTTTTCCCCCTCTCCCCTCCGGGGAGAGGGACGGGGTGAGGGGGAATATATGTCGCGTGGCCTGGAATTGCTGATTGCCCAAACCATTCTGCAGGGCTTTGATGCCCAGTATGGTCGTTTTCTGGAAGTGACCTCCGGCGCGCAGCAGCGCTTCGAACATGCAGACTGGCATGCGGTTCAGCAGGCCATGAAGCAGCGTATTCATCTCTATGACCACCATGTGGGTCTGGTGGTGGAGCAGCTGCGCTGTATTACCGACGGTAAAAGCCCGGACGCGGCATTTTTACTGCGCGTGAAAGAGCATTACACCCATCTGTTACCCGACTACCCTCGCTTCGAGATTGCGGAGAGCTTTTTCAACTCCGTCTATTGCCGGTTATTTGACCACCGCTCATTATCTCCTGAGCGGTTATTTATCTTCAGCTCCCAGCCTGAGCGCCGCTTCCGTACCATTCCGCGTCCGCTGGCGAAAGATTTTTTCCCCAATCGCGGATGGGAAAAGCTCCTGCATCGCATCTTAACGGATTTGCCGCTGCGCCTGCCGTGGGAGAACAAGCTCCGGGATATCGGCTATATCCATGCGCATCTTCGTGAAACCTACGGCGAGGAGGTGCTCAGCCGCAGCCATTTGCAGGTGGCCAACGAGCTGTTCTACCGGAATAAGGCCGCCTGGCTGGTGGGCAAACTTGTTACGCCGACGGCCATTGTGCCGTTTCTGTTGCCCATTCACCGTACCGACGACGGCGAACTGTTTGTCGATACCTGCCTGACCACCAGCGCCGAGGCCAGCATCGTGTTTGGCTTCGCCCGCTCCTATTTCATGGTGTACGCCCCGCTGCCTGCCGCCCTGGTGGAGTGGCTGCGCGAGATCCTGCCGGGCAAAACTACCGCCGAGCTGTATATGGCGATTGGCTGTCAGAAGCATGCCAAAACGGAAAGTTACCGGGAATACCTGCGCTATGTCACCGCGGCGGATGAGCAGTTTATCGAAGCGCCAGGTATCCGCGGCATGGTGATGCTGGTCTTCACGCTGCCGGGCTTCGACCGGGTCTTTAAGGTGATAAAAGACAGATTCGCCCCGCAGAAAGAGATGACCGCCGCCCACGTCCGCGCCTGCTATCAGCTGGTAAAAGAGCACGATCGCGTCGGGCGAATGGCCGATACCCAGGAGTTTGAAAACTTTGTGCTGGATAAGCAGCAGATCGATCCGGCGCTTATGTCGCTGTTAATGCAGGAAGCGCCGACGAAAATCACCGATCTGGGCGATAAAATAGCGATTAGCCATCTCTATATTGAGCGCCGTATGGTGCCGCTCAATATCTGGCTGGAACAGTCAGAGGGCCAGGCATTACGTGATGCCATCGAAGAGTACGGCAACGCTATCCGCCAGCTCGCCGCCGCCAATATCTTCCCTGGCGATATGCTGTTTAAAAACTTCGGCGTCACCCGGCACGGGCGGGTGGTGTTCTACGATTACGATGAAATTTGCTACATGACCGAGGTGAACTTTCGCGATATCCCGCCGCCCCGTTACCCGGAGGATGAGCTCTCCAGCGAGCCGTGGTACAGCGTTTCGCCGGGCGATGTGTTTCCCGAGGAGTTTCGCCACTGGCTGTGTGCGGACCCACGCATCGGGCCGTTATTTGAAGAAATGCATGAAGATCTGTTCCACGCCAGCTACTGGCGCGGGCTACAAACGCGGATCAAAAATGGGCACGTGGAGGATGTGTACGCTTACCGCCGCAAGCAGCGGTTTTGTGTGCGGTTTAACGAATCCCACCGTACGCCAGCGTCACCTCTTTCGCGGCCTTAATCACCAGCGCGCCCAGCTCGGTCACCCGGTCGTCGGTCATACGTGAGATGGGGCCAGAGATGGAGATCGCAGCAAACGGCTCGCGATGTTCGTCGAAAATACAGGCCGCGAGGCAGCGCAGCCCAAGGGCATGTTCTTCGTCATCAAACGAATAGCCGCGCTTGCGGGTCAACGCCAGATCTTCTTTCAGATGCACCGGCGACACCAGCGTGGCGTGGGTGTAGGCGTGCAGCCCTTTACGGTGCAGCAGCCCGGTCACCTGCTCTTCGCTCAGCTGCGACAAAAACGCTTTCCCCGCCCCGGAGGCGTGCATCGGCAGCTTGCCGCCAATCGGCGCGGACATGCGCATCAGCTGCGTGCACTGCACCTGGTCGATGATAATCGCCTGGTGGTCGCTCTGGTCCAGCACCGCAAGGTTCACCGTCTCGCCGGACTCCTCCATCAGCTTGCGCAGGATCGGGTGCACAATCGCCAGCAGGTTACGGCTCTGAAGGAAGCTGCTACCCACGATAAACGCATGCGCGCCCACCGCCCAGTGCCCCAGCTCGCCGACCTGGCGGACAAAGCCCAGCTGCTGCATGGTGGTCAGCAGGCGGTGCGTGGTGGAGTTCGGCAGACCAGCCTGCTGGGCCAGCTCCGTCAGGGCCACGCTACCGTGCGATTCGGCTATCCACTCCAGCAGCTTCAGACCGCGCGTCAGGGATTGAACCTGTCCGCCGGGTTGTGCAGCAGCGGTGGCGGCAGGTTTTCTGCCGCGTTTGGCGGGAACGGTCGCGACCATGACGATCTCCTTTTTCTGTATCGTGGAAATCATTTTCGTTTTATTTGGTGAATTTGCAACCGTTATCCTGACTGATCGGAGGAGTGATGGTGAACATGTCTCATGTTACCGCGGCGTGACTTTTCCACCCTGCGAGATTGTGCCAGTATGGAACGCAGCCTTTTGGCCTTGTTGAGCGTTGTCGGGAGCAAGTGTGAGCAGCAAAGTAGAGCAACTGCGTGCGCAGTTAAATGAACGAATTCTGGTGCTGGACGGCGGCATGGGCACCATGATCCAGAGCTATCGTCTGAGCGAAGACGATTTCCGCGGCGAGCGCTTCGCCGACTGGCCCTGCGACCTGAAAGGGAACAACGACCTGCTGGTGCTCAGCAAGCCGTCCGTGATTAAGGATATCCACAATGCCTACTTTGAAGCGGGTGCGGATATTGTAGAAACCAACACCTTCAACTCGACAACCATCGCCATGGCGGATTACCAGATGGAATCCCTGTCGGCGGAGATCAACTATGAGGCGGCCAGGCTCGCCCGCGCCTGTGCCGACGAGTGGACGGCCCGCACGCCGGACAAGCCGCGCTACGTTGCCGGGGTGCTTGGCCCGACCAACCGCACCGCGTCGATTTCACCGGACGTCAACGATCCGGCGTTTCGTAATATCACCTTTGACCAGCTGGTTACGGCGTATCGTGAATCGACTAAAGCGCTGGTGGAAGGTGGCTCCGACCTGATCCTCATTGAAACGGTGTTCGATACCCTCAACGCCAAAGCTGCGATATATGCGGTGAAAGAGGAGTTTGAGGCGCTGGGCGTTGACCTGCCGATCATGATCTCCGGCACCATCACCGACGCCTCCGGGCGTACCCTGTCCGGCCAGACAACCGAAGCGTTTTATAACTCCCTGCGCCACGCCGACGCGCTCTCCTTCGGCCTGAACTGCGCGCTGGGACCAGACGAACTGCGCCAGTACGTGCAGGAGCTTTCGCGCATCGCCGAATGCTATGTTACCGCGCATCCGAACGCCGGTCTGCCGAACGCGTTTGGCGAGTACGATCTGGATGCTGACACCATGGCGGCGCAAATCCGCGAGTGGGCCGAGTCAGGCTTCCTGAACATCGTCGGCGGCTGCTGCGGCACCACGCCGGAGCACATCGCTGCCATGAGCAACGCCGTGGACGGGCTGCCGCCGCGCAAGCTGCCCGAGCTGCCGGTTGCCTGTCGCCTTTCCGGCCTGGAGCCGTTGACCATCGGCGACGACAGCCTGTTTGTGAACGTGGGTGAACGTACCAACGTTACCGGTTCCGCTAAATTCAAGCGCCTGATCAAAGAAGAGAAGTACAGCGAAGCGCTGGACGTCGCCCGCCAGCAGGTGGAAAGCGGGGCGCAGATTATCGATATCAACATGGACGAGGGGATGCTTGACGCCGAAGCGGCGATGGTGCGTTTCCTCAACCTGATTGCCGGTGAGCCGGATATCGCCCGCGTGCCGATCATGATTGACTCCTCCAAGTGGGAGGTCATCGAAAAAGGGCTGAAGTGCATTCAGGGCAAAGGCATCGTTAACTCCATCTCGATGAAAGAGGGCGTGGATATCTTTATCCACCACGCGAAGATGGTGCGCCGCTACGGTGCGGCCGTGGTGGTGATGGCCTTCGATGAGGTGGGCCAGGCCGACACCCGCGAGCGCAAAATTGAGATATGCCGCCGCGCGTACAAAATTCTGACCGAAGAGGTGGGCTTCCCGCCGGAAGACATTATTTTCGACCCGAACATCTTTGCCGTCGCGACCGGCATCGAAGAGCACAACAACTACGCCCAGGACTTTATCGGCGCGTGTGAAGACATCAAGCGCGAGCTGCCGCATGCGCTGATCTCCGGCGGCGTGTCGAACGTCTCGTTCTCGTTCCGCGGCAACGACCCGGTGCGTGAAGCGATCCACGCCGTGTTCCTCTACTACGCCATCCGCAATGGGATGGACATGGGCATCGTCAACGCCGGACAGCTGGCGATTTACGACGATCTGCCTGCCGAACTGCGCGATGCCGTAGAGGACGTGATCCTCAACCGTCGCGACGACGCCACCGAGCGCATGCTCGACCTGGCGGAAAAATACCGCGGCAGTAAATCGGATGAATCGGCCAATGTTCAGCAGGCCGAGTGGCGTTCCTGGGACGTGAAAAAGCGTCTGGAATACTCGCTGGTGAAAGGGATTACCGAGTTCATTGAGCAGGACACCGAGGAGGCGCGTCAGCAGGCAGCCCGCCCGATTGAGGTGATCGAAGGGCCGCTGATGGACGGCATGAACGTGGTTGGCGATCTGTTCGGCGAGGGCAAGATGTTCCTGCCGCAGGTGGTGAAATCCGCTCGCGTCATGAAGCAGGCAGTGGCTTATCTTGAACCCTTCATCGAAGCCAGCAAAGAGAAGGGCTCCAGCAACGGTAAAATGGTTATCGCCACCGTGAAGGGCGACGTGCACGACATCGGCAAAAACATTGTTGGCGTGGTGTTGCAGTGTAATAACTACGAAATTATCGACCTTGGCGTGATGGTTCCGGCGGATAAAATCCTCAAGACCGCGCGCGAAGTGAACGCCGATCTGATTGGCCTCTCCGGCCTGATTACGCCGTCGCTCGACGAAATGGTCAACGTGGCAAAAGAGATGGAGCGTCAGGGCTTCACCATTCCGCTGCTGATTGGCGGGGCGACCACCTCGAAAGCGCACACGGCAGTGAAGATCGAGCAGAACTACAGCGGACCGACGGTTTACGTGCAGAACGCCTCGCGCACGGTGGGCGTGGTTTCCGCACTGCTCTCCGAGACTCAGCGCGACGATTTTGTGGCGCGCACTCGCCAGGAGTACGAAACCGTTCGCGTGCAGCACGGGCGCAAAAAACCGCGCACGCCGCCGGTGACGCTCGCCGCCGCACGCGATAACGACCTGGCCTTTGACTGGGCAAGCTATACGCCGCCGGTCGCGCATCGTCTGGGCGTGCAGGACGTGACGGCCAGCATCGAGACGCTGCGCAACTACATTGACTGGACGCCGTTCTTTATGACCTGGTCGCTGGCGGGCAAATATCCGCGCATCCTTGAGGATGAGGTGGTTGGCGAAGAGGCGAAGCGCCTGTTTAAAGACGCCAACGATATGCTGGACAGGCTGAGCGCAGAGAAAACCCTCAACCCGCGCGGCGTGGTGGGGCTGTTCCCGGCGAACCGCGTGGGTGACGACGTGGAAATCTACCGCGATGAAACCCGCACCCACGTGCTGGCCGTGAGCCATCACCTGCGGCAGCAAACCGAAAAAGTGGGCTTTGCCAACTACTGCCTGGCGGATTTCGTTGCGCCGAAGCTGAGCGGGAAAGCTGACTATATCGGCGCCTTTGCGGTAACCGGCGGTCTGGAAGAAGACGCCCTGGCGGACGCGTTTGAAGCGCAACACGATGATTACAATAAGATCATGGTGAAAGCGATTGCCGACCGCCTGGCGGAAGCCTTTGCTGAATACCTACACGAACGCGTACGTAAGGTGTACTGGGGTTACGCGGCGAATGAGAACCTCAGCAACGAGGAGCTGATCCGCGAAAACTACCAGGGGATTCGTCCGGCGCCGGGCTATCCGGCCTGTCCGGAACACACCGAAAAAGGCACTATCTGGAAACTTCTGGACGTGGAAGCGCATACCGGCATGAAGCTCACCGAGTCGTTCGCCATGTGGCCGGGCGCGTCCGTGTCGGGCTGGTACTTCAGTCATCCGGACAGCAAGTACTTCGCCGTGGCGCAGCTGCAGCGCGATCAGATCGAAGATTACGCCCTGCGCAAAGGCATGAGCGTGTCTGAGGTAGAGCGCTGGCTGGCACCGAATTTAGGCTACGACGCGGACTAACGTCACTTTTCCTTACAACAAACAGGGCACCTCAACGGTGCCCTGTCTCTTTCTTACGTTTAAACCCTTATACTTAATCATAAAATCTATAACGATAAGGAGAACCCACTTCCGTGCTGACGTTGTTACATCTGCTTTCGGCAGTCGCACTGCTCGTATGGGGCACCCATATTGTCCGCACCGGCGTGATGCGCGTGTTCGGCGCGCGCTTACGTACCGTCCTCAGCGGCAGCGTTGAGAAGAAGCCGCTCGCCTTCTGCGCGGGGATTGGCGTCACGGCGCTGGTGCAAAGCAGCAATGCCACCACCATGCTCGTCACCTCCTTTGTGGCGCAGGATCTGGTCGCGCTCGCCCCGGCGCTGGTGATCGTGCTGGGTGCTGACGTCGGTACCGCGCTGATGGCGCGTATCCTGACGTTCGATCTCTCCTGGCTGTCGCCGCTGCTGATTTTCATTGGGGTTATCTTCTTTCTTGGCCGCAAGCAGACCCGGGCCGGGCAGCTTGGCCGCGTGGGCATTGGCCTCGGGCTGATTCTGCTGGCGCTGGAACTGATTGTGCAGGCGGTGACGCCTATCACCCAGGCGAACGGCGTGCAGGTCATCTTCGCCTCGTTGACCGGTGACATCATGCTGGATGCGCTGATCGGGGCAGTGTTTGCCATCATCAGCTACTCCAGCCTGGCCGCCGTGCTGCTGACGGCCACGCTCACCGCCGCCGGGGCGATCTCCTTCCCGGTCGCGCTCTGTCTGGTGATCGGTGCCAACCTCGGCTCTGGTCTGCTGGCAATGCTCAACAACAGCGCGGCCAACGCTGCCGCCCGTCGCGTGGCGCTCGGTAGCCTGTTGTTTAAGCTGGTGGGCAGCCTGATTATTCTGCCGTTTGTCCATCCTCTGGCAAACCTGATGGACAACCTCCCGCTGCCGAAGGCGGAGCTGGTGATCTACTTCCACGTCTTCTATAACCTGGTGCGCTGCCTGGCTATGGTGCCGTTTGCCGCGCCGATGGCCCGCTTCTGCGAGCGTCTTATCCGTGATGAACCGGAGCTGGACGCGCGCCTTAAGCCGAAGCACCTGGATACCTCTGCGCTGGACACTCCGGCGCTGGCGCTGGCGAATGCCGCGCGCGAGACGCTGCGCATGGGCGATGCCATGGAAACCATGCTCGAAGGGCTGAAAAAGGTGATGCACGGCGAGCCGCGAGAGGAGAAAGAGCTGCGCAAACTGGCGGACGACATCAACGTGCTGTACACCGCCATCAAGCTCTACCTGGCGCGCATGCCGCAGGACGAGCTGGCGGAGGAGGAGTCCCGCCGCTGGGCGGAAATCATTGAGATGTCGCTCAACCTTGAGCAGGCCTCCGATATCGTTGAGCGTATGGGCAGCGAGATTGCTGATAAGTCGCTGGCCGCGCGTCGGGCGTTCTCCGTTGAAGGACTGAAGGAGCTGGAAGCGTTGCACGAGCAGCTGGTCAGCAACCTCAAACTGGCGATGCTGGTCTTCTTCTCCAGCGACGTGCCAAGCGCGCGCCGCCTGCGCCGCAACAAGCATCGCTTCCGCATTCTTAACCGCCGCTACTCGCACGCCCACGTTGAACGTCTGCACCAGCAGAACGTGCAAAGTATCGAGACCAGCTCCCTGCACCTGGGGCTGCTGGGGGATATGAAGCGTCTTAACTCGCTGTTCTGCGCAGTGGCGTATAGCGTGATGGAACAGCCGGATGAAGATGACGAGCGGGATGAGTATTAATCCCCGGCGTGTTTGAGTGTTAGCCCAAAGCCCAATGCTTTCATGACCGCGAGCGTGGTTTTGAGCGTTGGGTTTCCTTTATCACTGAAGGACCGATAAAGCTGCTCACGTGATAAGCCAGTTTGCTGTGAAATGTTCGACATTCCTTTGGCTCGCGCTACAACCCCAAGGGCTTTAGCGATATACGTCGAGTCGCCTGTTTCTAGTGCATCAGCGATAAACACGGCGATTTCCTCGTCATCCACCAGCGCGTTGGCGGGATCGTAAGGTGTTAATTTATGCATGCTCATTCACTCCTGCCATTGGGATACATTGCTCAGCATTTTTGCTGTCAGTATGTCTCTGTCCTGGCTGCTTTTGTCACCACCACATAACAGCACGATGATGCAATTGCCCTGGTCTTTAAAATAGATTCTGTAGCCCGGACCAATGTGGATCCTTAGCTCACTTATACCTTCTCCCACGGGTTTAACGTCACCCGCTAAGCCATTTGCCAACCGAAAGAGGCGGGAAGCGATAATGGTCTTCGCTCGTCGATCTTTTAAGTTTTGCTCCCAGCGTCGGAAGGATTCTGTCTGAACAATCTCCTTCATATTACTCCCTGTGATTTATAAACTACAAACATTTCTACATGGAGAGTAAAACTAAAAGGCTTGAACACATGGGTAAATGACAGGACGTAAAATCCTGAAAGCGTCTCGCAAACTTAAAAACCCGTCTCAGTTACCGTCGGCTAATCTTTTTTTCCAGTCCATACCTAAGGTATATTTCGCCCTTCACAGGAGAAACTATGCTGCCAACTCAATCAACCCGATTAAACAAGTACATTAGCGAGAGCGGGATCTGCTCACGTCGCGAGGCTGACCGTTACATTGAACAAGGTAACGTGTTCCTCAACGGCAAACGCGCCACCATCGGTGACCAGGTGGTCCCTGGCGATGTGGTTAAAGTAAATGGTCAGGTCATCGAACCGCGTGATGCAGAAGACCTGGTGTTTATCGCGTTGAACAAACCGGTTGGGATTGTCAGCACCACCGAAGACGGTGAGCGGGACAACATCGTTGATTTCGTGAACCACAGCAGCCGTATCTTCCCGATTGGTCGCCTGGATAAAGACTCTCAGGGGCTGATTTTCCTCACCAACCACGGCGACCTGGTGAACAAAATTCTGCGTGCCGGTAACGACCACGAGAAAGAGTACATCGTGACGGTGAACAAGCCGGTGACGGACGAGTTCATTCGCGGGATGGGCGCAGGCGTGCCGATTCTGGGCACCGTGACGAAGAAGTGCAAGGTCAAAAAAGAAGCGCCGTTTGCCTTCCGCATTACCCTGGTGCAGGGCTTAAACCGCCAGATTCGCCGCATGTGCGAGTATTTTGGTTATGAAGTGACGAAGCTGGAACGTACGCGCATCATGAACGTCAGCCTGTCCGGGATCCCGCTGGGCGAGTGGCGTGACTTAACGGACGACGAGCTGATCGAGCTGTTCAAGCTTATCGAAAACTCCTCGTCCGAAGCGAAGCCGAAAGCTAAAGCGAAACCGAAAACGCAGGCGATTAAACGTCCGGTGGTGAAGGCACCGCAGGCGGAAGAGAAAGGGCGGGGCAAGCCGGGTAACGGAAAACGCTTTACCCAGCCGGGGCGCAAAAAGAAAGGGCGCTGATTAGCGCCTTCCACGGGTTGATGTATTGGCGGACCAGGAAAAGGTCGCCTCTGCATCCGGCTTATAAGCCTGCTCTTTTTTCAGCTTGCGGGCTTTTTTCGCCGCAGCCTCACGTTGCGCCATCAGCTTGTCGATGTACTCTTTTTTAACCTGATTGGTTTCGGCGTTCGTCAGCGTGCGGCCATGGGCGATGCGGGCGCGGTCGAGAAGCGTTTTCAGTTCGCGCTGCTCGGCTTCCGTCATGTCTTTCTGGGTCAATCGTGGTGTAGCCATTGCTGAAGCCTCCTGATGGGGAGGCTTCAGTGTAAAGCAAGCCGCGTCAATTAACCCTGCTTCAGCGCATCTTTTTTCGGTTGCTCATCAATCGGTTTACCGGACCAGTAGCCCGCCAGCAGCGAGCCGGACAGGTTGTGCCAGACGGAGAACAGCGCGCCCGGCAGGGCCGCCAGCGGTGAGAAGTAAATTTTACCCAGCGCCGCTGCCAGGCCGGAGTTCTGCATGCCTACCTCGATTGCCAGCGTGCGGCAGGTGGACTCGTCAAAGCCAAACAGCTTCCCGCCCCAGTATCCGCCCAGCAGGCCGATGGTGTTGTGCAGTACCACCGCGACGATCACCACAAAGCCTACGGAGGCAATGTGCGACGCGGAACCGGCCACCACGGCGCTGATGATCGCCAGAATGCAGACCATCGAAAACGCGGGCAGGTACGGCTCAACCGCTTTCACCACGCGTGGGAACAGATGGTGGATAACCAGCCCCAGCGCAATCGGGATCACCACAATCTGCAGAATGCTAAGCAGCATGCCCATCACATCCACCTGAATATGCGCGTCCACGTACAGGCGGGTTAACAGCGGTGTGGCAATGACGCCAACCAGCGTGGATACCGAAGAGATGGTCACGGAGAGCGCCACGTCACCTTTCGCCAGATAGATCATCACGTTAGATGCCGTACCGCTGGCGACGCTGCCCACCAGCACCATCCCGGCGGAGAGATCGGGCGGCATCTTAAAGGCCATCGCCAGCAGCCAGGCCGCGAGCGGCATCACCAGGTAGTGCAGGAAGATCCCTGCAGCCACCGGCGCCGGGCGCGACAGCACGCGTTTAAAATCGTCGATTTTCAGGTGCACGCCCATGCCGAACATAATCAGCATCAGCAGCGTGGTGACCCACGGACCAATGCCCGTGAACGTGGTAGGGGTGTAATACGCGAGTACGGAGAGCAGCAGCGCCCATAGCGGGAACAGCCGGGTGATAGCGGATAACATAGTGAATTCCTTGCAGTATTGTCGTGTTGTTTAGTTATGAAAAAGCCGGGTCTGTGCCCGGCTTATAGGTATTGTTTATCGTGCTAACGAATTTTATTCAAACAAATTCTGATGAAGTTTCTGCACCACCTGCTCGGCCTGATCGGCAGGGACCAGGAAGCAAAGGTTATAGCTGGAGGCACCGTAGCAGATCATGCGGATGTTGAACGGGTCAAGCACGCCGAACACCTCTTTGCCCACGCCGCAGGCGCGAGACAGCTTGTTACCGATGATGGCCACCAGCGCCAGGTCTTCTTCGACCTCCACGCGGCACAGCTCAGACAGCTCAATCAGCAGCGACTGCGTCAGCAGGGTGTCGCCGGTGGAGGTGGAGCCGGTGGTGTCCAGCGTCAGCGCAATGCTCACCTCGGAGGTGGTAATCAAATCTACAGAGATGTTATGGCGCGCGAGGATGCCAAACACTTCTGCCAGGAAGCCGCGGGAGTGCAGCATATTGTGGCTGTGCAGCGTGACCAGCGTCTGGCGGCGGCGCAGGGCCAGCGCGCGGAACAGCGGCGGGTTCTCGGTTTTCTTGCAGACCAGCGTCCCGCCCGCTTTTGGATCTTTACTGGAGCCAACGAAGACCGGAATATCGCTGCGCACGGCAGGCAGCAGCGTTGCCGGATGCAGCACTTTTGCACCGAAGGTGGCCATTTCAGCCGCTTCTTCAAAGGCAATCACATCAATACGTTTTGCCGCGGAAACGACGCGCGGATCGGTGGTGTAAATACCCGGCACGTCAGTCCAGATATCCACGCGCGTTGCGTGCAGGGCTTCGCCCAGCAGCGCGGCGGTGTAATCGCTGCCGCCACGGCCAAGCGTGGTCGTGCGTCCTTTCGCTTCGCTGCCGATAAAGCCCTGGGTGATCACCATGCCTTCTGCCAGGCGCGGCGCCAGCTGCTGGTTGGTGAGCTCGGCCAGCATCTCAACGTCCGGTTCGGCGCGCCCAAAACGATCGCTGGTGCGCATCACTTTACGCACGTCAAACCACTGCGCCTGAACGTTACGCTCGCGCATAATTTCAACAAACAGCAGGGTAGACATCAATTCACCGTGGCTGACCAGTTCATCGGTCAGGGCGGTAGAGGTGGCCAGGGACGCCGCTTCTGCCAGGGTGGTGATATTTTCCAGCAGGCGCTCCACTTCTTCGCGGATCACGTTCGGGTTTTGCAGACGTTCAAGAATGTCGAACTGAATTTTGCGCAGTGCATCCAGCTTCACGAAACGTTCTGTCGCTTCCAGTCCTTCAGACAGAGAAACCAGCAGGTTCGTCACGCCGGCGGATGCAGAGAGCACCACCAGGCGGGTATTCGGATCGGCCAGCACCACATCGGCGCTGCGGTTCATGGCATCGTAATCGGCCACACTGGTGCCGCCAAACTTGGCGACCACAAAACTCGTCATAACAACCTCGTGTCAGGGAATGAATAAGCGACCTTGGCACAAGAATGAAACGAAAACAGGTGCAGGCGCAAAATACGGCCCTATAAATAAAATGCGGGGGAGGTCCTGTCAATGCTGGGATTATGCGGATTTTTTATGGGGGGGTACCCCTGAGAAACAGGACTTATAACAGGCCCATATTTTATGCTCCTTTTTACCCCCTTTTGACCGACATTTCGCCACGCCGGAAGGGCTCGACAGCAGCTATACTTTTCGGGTCTTTTCACCTGCGTTTGATGCAGACCAGGGCAATGGCATAAAAACCATCACAATTTTTATTTGCAGGCGCTACAATCGACCGCAGTCACAATTCTCAAATCAGAAGAGTATTGCTAATGAAAAACATCAACCCAACGCAGACCGCTGCCTGGCAGGCACTCCAGAAACATTATGATGAAATGAAAGACGTCACCATCGCGGATCTGTTCGCGAAAGATGCCGATCGTTTCAACAAGTTCTCCGCGACCTTCGACGACCTGATGCTGGTGGATTTCTCTAAAAACCGCATTACCGAAGAGACGCTGGCAAAACTGCAGGATCTGGCGAAAGAGACCGAGCTGGCCGACGCCATCAAATCCATGTTCTCCGGCGAGAAGATCAACCGCACCGAAGACCGTGCCGTGCTGCACGTGGCGCTGCGCAACCGTAGCAATACGCCAATCATCGTTGACGGCAAAGATGTGATGCCGGAAGTAAACGCGGTGCTGGAAAAGATGAAAACGTTCTCCGAAGCGATCATCTCCGGCAACTGGAAAGGCTACACCGGCAAAGCGATCACCGACGTGGTTAACATCGGTATCGGCGGCTCTGACCTCGGCCCGTTCATGGTGACCGAAGCGCTGCGCCCGTACAAAAACCACCTCAACATGCACTTTGTCTCTAACGTCGATGGTACCCACATCGCCGAAGTGCTGAAAAACGTGAACCCGGAAACCACCCTGTTCCTGGTGGCGTCCAAAACCTTCACCACCCAGGAAACCATGACCAACGCCCACAGCGCGCGTGACTGGTTCCTGAAAACCGCGGGCGACGAAAAGCACGTGGCGAAACACTTTGCGGCGCTCTCCACCAACGGTAAAGCGGTAGGCGAGTTTGGCATCGATACGGCGAACATGTTCGAGTTCTGGGACTGGGTTGGCGGCCGCTACTCTCTGTGGTCTGCAATCGGTCTGTCCATCATCCTGTCCGTGGGCTTTGACAACTTCGTTGAGCTGCTCTCCGGCGCGCATGCGATGGACAAACACTTCTCCACCACCGCGCCTGAGAAAAACCTGCCGGTGCTGCTTGCGCTGATCGGTATCTGGTACAACAACTTCTTCGGCGCTGAAACCGAAGCGATCCTGCCATACGACCAGTACATGCACCGTTTTGCGGCCTACTTCCAGCAGGGCAACATGGAATCCAACGGTAAGTACGTTGACCGTAACGGCAACGCGGTGGATTACCAGACTGGCCCGATCATCTGGGGCGAGCCGGGCACCAACGGCCAGCATGCGTTCTACCAGCTGATTCACCAGGGTACCAAAATGGTACCGTGCGATTTCATCGCCCCGGCGATCACGCACAACCCGCTGTCCGACCACCATCCGAAGCTGCTGTCCAACTTCTTCGCACAGACCGAAGCGCTGGCGTTCGGTAAATCCCGCGAAGTGGTTGAGCAGGAATACCGTGACCAGGGTAAAGATCCGGCCACGCTGGACCACGTTGTGCCGTTCAAAGTGTTCGAAGGCAACCGCCCAACCAACTCCATCCTGCTGCGCGAAATCACCCCGTTCAGCCTGGGCGCGCTGATTGCGCTGTACGAGCACAAGATCTTCACTCAGGGCGCGATCCTGAACATCTTCACCTTTGACCAGTGGGGCGTTGAGCTGGGCAAACAGCTGGCAAACCGCATTCTGCCAGAGCTGGATGACGATAAAGCTATCGACAGCCACGACAGCTCCACCAATGGTTTGATTAACCGTTATAAAGCATGGCGTGGGTAATTAATATGTCATGAAAAATGCCGGCGATATGCCGGCATTTTTTTATCGGATAATTCCTGATGTCTGTTAGTTAACTCAAATTCTGACTCTGAGTTTAATCTGAAAAAGGCGGTTAACCTGCTAATTGCTGCGGTTTATTTTAAGAAAATACGTAGAGCTAAGATAATAAGGATATATTATAATTTATTGATTTTTATCGATTATTTATTTTAAATATTTGTTTTTCGTTTCTGTTTTATCCATTAGTCCGAAAACCGTCCCCCTATTTCTCCCCACGGTAAACCCTCTGCTGTAGTTGTGTATACTCGATTCCGCCTGAATTTCTTTTCGGGCAAATCTCCATTCATTCATTGAAGGGAAATTGTTATGAAGAAAGTACTGTATGGCATTTTTGCCATATCTGCACTTGCGGCGACGTCTGTCTATGCAGCTCCGGTCCAGGTCGGGGAAGCAGCAGGGTCGGCAGCGACGTCTGCGTCTGCGGGAAGTTCTACCGCAGCCAGCACCAGCACCGTAAGTTCAGCCGTGGGTGTCGCGCTGGCGGCAACCGGTGGCGGTGATGGCTCCAATACCGGAACCACGACCACTACGACAACCAGCACCCAGTAATACCGGGTGTTTTAATCATAACCACACTTCGGTGTGGTTATTTCGCCCCTTCGGAGAAGAGTCGTGAAGCGACCTGCAATCATTCTGATTTGCCTGCTGTTGCAGGCGTGCTCAGCCACCACCAAAGGGCTGGGACATTCACTGTGGGAAAGCCTTTTCGGCACGCCGGGCGTTCATCTGACCGATGACGAACTTCAGAACATGCCGTACGCCAGTCAGTACATGCAGCTAAACGATGGCCCGCAGCTGTTTGTGGTGCTCGCTTTCGATGAAAACGGGCAGCAGAAATGGGTGACGCAGGATCAGGCCACCATCGTCACGCAGCATGCCCGAATCGTGAAAACGCTGCTCGGCGGCGACAACTTGCTCGAGGTGAATAATCTCGCCGAAGACCCGCTCATCAAGCCAAATCAGATCGTCGACGGCGCAAGCTGGACGCGCACGATGGGCTGGACCGAGCACAAGCAGGTGCGCTACGCCACGGCACGCTCGACCTTCCGCTGGGACGGTACGGACAGCGTGAAAGTCGGCAGCGACGAAACGCAGGTTCGCGTGCTGGATGAAGAGGTCACCACCGACCAGGCCACCTGGCATAACCGCTTCTGGATCGACGAGGATGGGCAGATCCGTCAGTCCTTGCAGTATCTCGGTGCCGGTTTCTTCCCGGTGAAAACCACCCTGATCAAGGCGGCGAAATCATGAAAACGCTCATCCACGCTGCGCTTCTCGCCAGCCTTGCCGCGCCGCTGGCATGGTCCGCAGGAACGGTAAAGGTCTACACGCCGGACAGTGAAAAACCCAAAACCTTAACCAACGCCGAGCATCTGCTCGATCTCGTCGGGCAGCCAAGGCTTGCCAACAGCTGGTGGCCGGGAGCGGTGATCGGCGAGCGTCAGGCGACGGTTAAGGCGGAGCAGGAACACCGTGCCCTGCTGGCCCGTCTGACGAGCCTGGCGGAGCAGGAAGACGGCGACGATGCCGCGGCCATTAACAGCGTTCGCCAGCAGCTTCAGACGCTGAAGGTGACAGGCCGCCAGAAAGTCAATCTTGATCCAGATGAAGTGCGCGTCACTGAAAAGGGCAACCCCACGCTTGAAGGGGAATACACCCTCTGGCTTCCGGTGAAGCCGACGACGGTGACCGTGATGGGGCTTATCAGCAGCCCCGGTAAAAAGCCCTTTACGCCCGGCCGCGACGTGGCGAGCTATCTCGACGAACAAAGCCTGCTGAGCGGCGCGGATAACAGCTACGCATGGATTATTTATCCAGACGGGCATACGCAAAAAGCGCCGGTGGCGTACTGGAATAAACGCCATATCGAACCCATGCCGGGCAGCATCATTTTTGTCGGTTTTGCCGACCATTTCTGGACGAAGGCATATGACGGGCTTAACGCCGATATCCTTCACTCCCTGACACAGCGGATACCGGAAGAATGAAAAGAACCTATCTCTACAGCATGCTGGCGCTCTGCGTAAGCGCCGCCTGCCATGCAGAAACGTATCCGGCACCTGTTGGCCCGTCTCAGTCAGACTTCGGTGGCGTCGGTTTACTGCAAACGCCTACCGCGCGCATGGCGCGTGAAGGGGAAATTAGCCTTAACTACCGCGATAACGACCAGTATCGCTACTATTCCGCCTCCGTACAGCTTTTCCCGTGGCTTGAAACCACGCTGCGCTACACCGACGTGCGTACGAAACAGTACAGCAGCGTAGACGCCTTCTCCGGCGATCAGACCTACAAAGATAAAGCCTTCGACGTCAAGCTGCGCCTGTGGGAAGAGAGCTACTGGATGCCGCAGGTCTCCGTGGGTGCAAAAGATATCGGCGGGACCGGCCTGTTCGACGCGGAATACATCGTGGCCAGCAAGGCTTGGGGACCGTTTGATTTTTCTCTCGGTCTTGGCTGGGGCTATCTCGGCACCAGCGGCAACGTTAAGAACCCGTTCTGTACCTACAGCGATAAATACTGCTACCGCGATAACAGCTACAAGAAAGCCGGTTCCATCAACGGCGACCAGATGTTCCACGGCCCGGCCTCGCTGTTCGGTGGTGTGGAATACCAGACGCCGTGGCAGCCGCTGCGCCTGAAGCTGGAGTACGAAGGGAACGACTACTCGCAGGACTTCGCCGGGAAGATTGAGCAGAAGAGCAAGTTTAACGTCGGCGCCATTTATCGCGTCACCGACTGGGCCGACGTTAACCTCAGCTACGAGCGTGGCAACACGGTGATGTTTGGCTTCACGCTGCGCACCAACTTCAACGACATGCGGCCGCACTACAACGATAACGCGCGGCCTGCCTACCGGCCGGAGCCGCAGGATGCGATTCTGCAGCACTCCGTGGTGGCAAACCAGCTGACGCTGTTGAAATACAACGCCGGTCTGGCCGATCCGAAAATTCAGGTGAAAGGCGATACGCTGTACGTCACCGGCGAGCAGGTGAAATACCGCGACTCGCGTGAAGGGATCGAACGCGCCAACCGGATCGTGATGAACGATCTCCCGGACGGGATCCGCACGATCCGCGTGACGGAGAACCGCCTGAATCTGCCGCAGGTCACCACCGAAACCGATGTCGCCAGCCTCAAGCGCCATCTTGAAGGCGAACCGCTCGGGCATGAAACCGAGCTGGTGCAAAAACGCGTAGAGCCGATCGTGCCGGAAACCACCGAGCAGGGCTGGTATATCGATAAATCGCGCTTTGATTTCCACATCGATCCGGTACTGAACCAGTCCGTCGGCGGGCCGGAAAACTTCTACATGTATCAGCTGGGTGCGATGGCGACGGCGGATCTGTGGGTCACCGACCACCTGCTGACCACCGGCAGCCTGTTCGGCAACATTGCGAACAACTACGACAAGTTTAACTACACGAACCCGCCGAACGACTCGAAGCTGCCGCGCGTGCGTACCCGCGTGCGTGAATACGTGCAGAACGATGTCTACGTGAATAACCTGCAGGCCAACTACTTCCAGTACTTCGGCAACGGCTTCTACGGCCAGGTTTACGGAGGCTACCTGGAGACTATGTTCGGCGGCGCGGGGGCGGAGGTGCTGTATCGTCCCGTCGACAGCAACTGGGCGTTCGGGATTGATGCCAATTACGTTAAGCAGCGTGACTGGCGCAGCGCGCAGGACATGATGAAGTTCACCGACTACAGCGTCAAAACCGGCCACCTGACCGCCTACTGGACGCCTTCGTTCGCGCAGGACGTGCTGGTGAAAGCCAGCGTCGGCCAGTATCTGGCGGGCGACAAGGGCGGCACGCTGGATATCTCCAAACACTTCGACAGCGGCGTCGTGGTGGGCGGCTACGCCACCATCACCAACGTCTCGCCGGACGAGTACGGGGAAGGGGACTTCACCAAAGGGGTTTACGTGTCGATTCCGCTGGATCTCTTCTCATCCGGTCCGACCCGCAGCCGTGCGGCAGTGGGCTGGACACCGCTGACGCGTGATGGCGGCCAGCAGCTTGGGCGTAAGTTCCAGCTGTACGACATGACCAGCGATAAGAACATTAACTTCCGCTGATGCTTCACGCCGGGCGGCACTGCGCTTACCGGGCCTACGGTTTTTGTAGGCCCGGTAAGCGCAGCGCCAGCGGGCGAATGCGCCAAACATAAACAAAAAATATAGATCCCCGTCACATTTTTGCGTTATACAGGAATCTCGTCCTGGAGAATGAGGTGCTGTATGACATCCCTGACTCGCCCGCGCGTTGAGTTTATCTCAACGATACTCCAGACCGTGCTGAACCTCGGTCTGCTGAGCCTTGGCCTGATCCTGGTCGTCTTTCTCGGCAAAGAGACGGTGCATCTGGCGGATGTGCTGTTCGCCCCTGAGCAAACCAGCAAATATGCGCTGGTGGAAGGTCTGGTGGTCTACTTTCTCTACTTTGAATTTATCGCCCTGATTGTGAAGTACTTCCAGTCCGGCTTTCACTTCCCGCTGCGCTATTTTGTCTACATTGGCATCACCGCCATTGTGCGGCTGATCATCGTCGATCATAAATCCCCGCTCGACGTGCTGATCTACTCGGCGGCGATCCTGCTGCTGGTGATCACCCTCTGGCTGTGTAATTCGAAGCGGCTGAAACGCGAATAAAAAAAGGGCGCTCCGAAGAGCGCCTAACAACAGTCACAAGTTGGGTCAATACAATACGTCTAAAGTTGAGGGTTGCAGTGGCATAACAAATGAAACTTAACCTTTCACGCCGCCCGCCGTCAGGCCATTCACCAGCCAGCGCTGGGCCAGCAGGAACACCACGGTAATCGGGATGGCAGACAGTACGGCCGCCGCGGCAAAGTCGCCCCACAGGTAGTTTTGCGGGTTGAGGTATTGCTGCATACCTACGGCCAGGGTGTAGCTGTTCACATCGCGCAGTAACAGTGAGGCGACCGGTACTTCGGTGATCGCCGCGATAAACGACAGAATAAAGACCACCGCCAGAATCGGCACGGACAGCGGCAGCAGCACCAGACGGAACGCCTGCCACGGGGTAGCACCATCCAGCGACGCCGCCTCTTCCAGCGAGCCGTCGATGGTTTCGAAATAGCCTTTAATGGTCCACACATGCAGGGCAATACCGCCGAGATAGGCAAAGATCACGCCGCCGTGGGTATTCAGACCAATAAACGGCACGTACTGGCCGAGACGGTCAAACAGGGCATACAGCGCCACCAGCGACAGCACAGCCGGGAACATCTGGAAAATCAGCATGCCTTTCAGCAGCGTTGCTTTGCCCGGGAAACGCATGCGGGCGAAGGCATAAGCACAGGTGGTGGAGAGCGTCACGATGCCGATGGCGGTGATGGTCGCCACTTTCACCGAGTTCCACAGCCACAGCAGCACCGGGAACGGCGGCGGGGTGACGCGGCCATCGGCGTGCTCCACGCTGAAGCCCAGCGCGAGCTTCCAGTGCTCCCAGGAGATTTCATCCGGGATCAGGCTCCCGGTCGCAAAGTTACCCGAACGCAGGGAGATGGCGATAACCATCAGCAGCGGGAACATGATGGCCGCGATGAAAATCAGCAGGCCTAAGTGCGTCGCGAGGAGGCGCAGCTTCTGAGATTTGGGTTGTACCATTGCCATGTTCAGTACCCTCCTTAGTCAAATTTCATACGTGTGGCTTTCAGGTTCACAATCGCCAGAGCGCCAACCAGCAGGAAGATCAGGGTGGCAATCGCCGCCGCCAGACCAAAGTCCTGGCCGCCGCCGCCTTCAAAGGCGATACGGTAGGTGTAGCTCACGAGCAGGTCGGTATAGCCTGCCGGCGTGGTGGTGCCAAGGCGGTCCGGGCCGCCGTTGGTCAACAGCTGAATCAGCACGAAGTTGTTAAAGTTAAAGGCGAAGCTGGCAATCATCAGCGGCGTCAGCGGCTTAATAAGCAGCGGTAGCGTAATTTTAAAGAAGTTCTGGAACGGACCCGCGCCGTCCATCGCCGAGGCTTCATACAGATCGTCCGGAATCGCCTTCAGCAGCCCCATGCACAGGATCATCATGTACGGATAGCCCAGCCAGGTGTTGACGATGATAATCATCGAGCGGGCGGTGGTCGGGTCGCTGAACCAGGCCGGTTTGATACCGAACAGCGCGCTCAGCATCATGTTGATTTCACCGAAGCTCTGGTTAAACAGCCCTTTGAAAATCAGAATCGAGATAAACGACGGTACGGCGTAAGGCAGAATCAGCAGCACGCGGTAAATCGCTTTGCCTTTCAGGGACTCCCACTGCACGAGGCAGGCCAGCACCATGCCTACGGCAACGGTCAGGATCACCGTCAGCACCGAGAAGACCACCGTCCAGACGAAGATGGCGAAGAACGGTTTCTGGATACCTTCGTCGGTAAACACGCGGGTAAAGTTGTCCCAGCCGATGGTGACGGTATAGCCAGGGCTGAGCTTGTCATCACCCCATTTGCCATCGGCATTTATAGACTGATAGAAACCAATGTCGTTATTCGGACGGTACTTCACGCCGCTCTGGTTGTTGGTCAGCGTGCCGTCGTCCGCCAGGGTATAAAGCGGCTGCGTGCCGGAGAACTGGCGCAGCGAGCTCATGGTCACTTTGCTTTCATCGGGCAGCACGGCGGTGAGCTGGGTCAGCGCCTGGCGATTCTGGGTAATGATACGCAGGTTCGCACGTTCACCCTCCGGCAGGGCCGCGGCCTCTTTTAAGATCAGCTTCTGCTCGCCGCCAAATTTGAACGCGTCGGAAAGATAGTTTTTGCCGCTCTCACCGTCAGTGAGCGCTAACTTCCACTCGTCACCTGCAGGATACAGGCCGAAGTTAAAGGTTTTACCCGCCTGATAAGAGCGATCCAGAAGCACCTGAGTGGCGCGCTCCTGCGCGAGCTGGTTGGTGCTGCTGTAGTTGGTGAACGCAATGGCGATGGTGCAGATCAGCGGGAACAGGACAAACAGCCCCATCCCGGCCACGCCCGGGTAGACATAGCGCCAGGCATAGGCTTTACGGTTGGCGAAAATATACAGGCCAGCAGAGCTTAAGATCAGCGTCATGATGGCGAACAGATATTCCCCTTGTACGTACATTAAAACAACAAGGTAACCCACCAGCAGACACAGCAGACCGATCGCTGACCACTTCAGCGCGTCGCTTTGCCACCAGTGCTTCTTTTTAATGACATCCATGGGGTTCTTCCTCTACAACGGTGGAAACTTTTCGTCAGGTGGCGCTGCGCTTACCTGACCTACGGATCGTGCCGTAGTCGTAGGGCGGGTAAGCGCACGCGCCACCCGCCGTTTTTCTTCTTACTTAGTAATACGACCCTGAGCATCTTTCAGCGCGGCATCGACAGTCTGGCGACCGCTTGCAGCGTTGATAACGGCGGTACGGGTGGCGTACCAGAACGCGGCCATCTGTGGGATGTTCGGCATGATTTCGCCTTTCTGAGCGTTATCCATGGTTGCCGCGATGCGTGGATCTTTTGCCAGCTGATCCTGGAAGGATTTTAGCGCCACGGCGCCCAGCGGTTTGTCCTTGTTCACTTCACCCAGACCCTGATCGGTCAGCAGGTAGTTTTCCAGGAACTCTTTCGCCAGCTCTTTGTTCGGGCTGGCGGCGTTGATGCCCGCGCTCAGCACGCCCACGAACGGTTTAGACGGCTTGCCGTTGAAGGTTGGCAGCAGGGTCACGCCGTAGTTGATTTTGCTCTTGTCGATATTGGTCCAGGCCCACGGACCGTTGATGGTCATCGCGGTTTCGCCTTTGTTGAACGCCGCTTCCGCGATGGAGTAGTCAGTATCCGCGTTCATGTGTTTGTTCTTAATCAGGTCAACCAGGAAGGTCAGGCCTTTTTTCGCGCCCGCGTTGTCCACGCCCACGTCTTTCACGTCATATTTGCCGTTTTCAAACTTGAACGCGTAGCCGCCGTCGGCAGCAATCAGCGGCCAGGTGAAGTACGGCTCTTGCAGGTTGAACATCAGGGCGGATTTACCTTTCGCCTTCAGCTCTTTATCCAGTTTCGGGATCTCTTCCCATGTTTTCGGTGGGTTTGGCACCAGGTCTTTGTTGTAAATCAGTGACAGGGCTTCAACCGCGATTGGGTAGGCGATCAGCTTGCCGTTATAGCGAACGGCGTCCCAGGTGAACGGGAACAGTTTGTCCTGGAAAGCTTTGTCTGGCGTGACTTCAGCCAGCAGGCCAGACTGCGCGTAACCGCCGAAACGGTCGTGTGCCCAGAAGATGATGTCCGGGCCGTCACCGGTTGCCGCAACCTGCGGGAATTTCTCTTCCAGTTTGTCCGGGTGCTCTACGGTAACTTTGATACCGGTGTCTTTCTCGAATTTTTTGCCCACTTCGGCCAGGCCGTTATAGCCCTTGTCGCCGTTAATCCAGATAACCAGCTTGCCTTCTTCAATTTTGGCGAGCGCTGGGGCGGAAACCATCATTGCTGCAAGGGCGGACAATGCGAAAACGCGTGCGCCAGTCTTGATATTCATATCTGCCATCCTTTTTGGTGATGTGCTCGTGGATACATAAGGTGGTTCAACGTGACTCAGTCTCCTTATTTGACATCCTCTTTCCATCCTCCCAACCCCTACGCCCCACCCCCCGTTTGTGTGATCTCCGTTGCATAAATTTAAGTTATGAGTGCTGGCGCACATAAAAACCCACCGAATTTTGCAGGCGGCTTCACGAATTTCGCCTCAGCCCCCCGGCTGCGGTCGCAGAGCCTGTTCTCTCATCCTCCCGCCTCCTCCCCCATAAAAAAGGCGGGGGGTGGAGGATTCACGAAAGTAATGGATACCCCATAGTGAACTTATCTTGAATGTTTCTGTCGGTGACAGGTTGTAACGAAGGGAGAAGGGCATGGCGAGCGTACAGCTGCGTAATGTAACGAAAGCCTGGGGCGACGTAGTGGTGTCGAAAGACATCAATCTGGACATCACTGAAGGCGAATTTGTGGTGTTTGTCGGCCCATCAGGCTGTGGTAAATCAACTCTGCTGCGTATGATTGCCGGTCTTGAAACCATCACCAGCGGCGACCTGCTGATCGGTGATACCCGAATGAACGACATCCCGCCAGCCGAACGCGGCGTAGGCATGGTGTTCCAGTCTTATGCGCTTTATCCCCATCTTTCCGTTGCCGAGAACATGTCCTTTGGCCTGAAGCTGGCCGGGGCGAAAAAAGAGGTCATTAACCAGCGTGTCACGCAGGTGGCTGAAGTGTTGCAGCTGGCGCACCTGCTGGAGCGTAAACCGAAAGCGCTTTCCGGCGGTCAGCGTCAGCGCGTGGCGATTGGCCGTACGCTGGTGGCCGAGCCGCGCGTGTTCCTGCTCGATGAACCTCTCTCTAACCTGGATGCCGCCCTGCGCGTCCAGATGCGTATTGAAATCTCCCGTCTGCACAAGCGCCTTGGCCGCACGATGATTTACGTCACCCACGATCAGGTCGAAGCGATGACCCTCGCCGACAAAATCGTGGTGCTGGACGCCGGTCGCGTGGCGCAGGTGGGCAAACCGCTGGAGCTGTATCACTACCCGGCAGACCGCTTTGTTGCGGGCTTCATTGGCTCGCCAAAGATGAACTTCCTGCCCGTCAAAGTGACGGCGACAGCCATTGAACAGGTACAGGTGGAGCTGCCAAACCGCCAGCAGGTCTGGCTCCCGGTCGACAGCGCCAACGTACAGGTCGGGGCAAATATGTCCCTCGGTATCCGTCCTGAGCATCTACTGCCAAGCCACATTGCGGATGTGACGCTGGAAGGTGAAGTTCAGGTCGTCGAACAGCTTGGTCACGAAACACAGATTCATATCCAGATCCCCGCCATCCGTCAGAACCTGGTCTACCGCCAGAACGACGTGGTGTTGGTAGAAGAGGGTGCCACATTCGCTATCGGCTTGCCGCCAGAGCGCTGCCATCTGTTCCGTGAGGATGGCACCGCATGTCGTCGGCTGCACAAAGAGCCAGGCGTTTAAGCAATCCCAAAAGAAGACACGAAACCGACAGGTGAAGTGTTCAAAGAAAAGCAATGATCTCAGGAGATAGAATGATGATTACTCTGCGCAAACTTCCTCTGGCAGTTGCCGTCGCAGCGGGCGTAATGTCTGCTCAGGCGCTGGCCGTGGATTTCCATGGTTATGCTCGTTCCGGTATCGGCTGGACGGGTAGTGGCGGCGAACAACAGTGCTTCCAGGCAACCGGTGCCCAAAGTAAATACCGTCTTGGTAACGAATGTGAAACCTATGCGGAACTGAAGCTGGGCCAGGAAGTGTGGAAAGAAGGCGACAAGAGCTTCTACTTCGACACCAACGTAGCGTACTCCGTGGCGCAGCAGAACGACTGGGAAGCCACTGACCCGGCGTTCCGTGAAGCTAACGTGCAGGGTAAAAACCTGATCGAATGGCTGCCAGGTTCCACCATCTGGGCCGGTAAGCGCTTCTATCAGCGTCATGACGTACACATGATCGACTTCTACTACTGGGATATCTCTGGTCCTGGTGCGGGTCTGGAAAACATCGATGTCGGTTTTGGTAAGCTCTCTCTGGCAGCAACCCGTTCTTCCGAAGCAGGCGGTTCATCCTCTTTCGCCAGCAATAGTATTTATGATTACACCACTCGTACAGCGAACGATGTCTTTGACGTGCGCCTGGCACAGATGGAAATCAACCCAGGTGGCACTCTGGAACTGGGTGTTGATTACGGTCGTGCTAACCCGCGTGATGATTATCGCCTGGTTGATGGTGCTTCAAAAGATGGTTGGATGTTCACCGCTGAGCACACACAGAGCATGCTGAAGGGCTATAACAAGTTTGTGGTTCAGTATGCCACTGACTCAATGACGTCTCAGGGTAAAGGCTTGTCTCAAGGTTCTGGTGTAGGCATCGATTCTAACTCGGGTTATGCCTACGACATTAACAACAACGGTAGCCTGCTGCGTATTCTCGACCACGGTGCAATCTCTCTGGGCGATCGCTGGGACCTGATGTATGTCGGTATGTACCAGGACATCGACTGGGATAACAACAACGGGACCAAGTGGTGGACCGTGGGTGTACGTCCGATGTTCAAATGGACGCCTATCATGAGCACCTTGCTGGAAGTGGGTTACGACAACGTGAAATCACAAAGCGCTGACGAAACCAACAACCAGTACAAAATCACCCTGGCACAACAGTGGCAGGCAGGCGACAGCATTTGGTCTCGCCCGGCAATCCGTGTATTCGCAACCTACGCCAAGTGGGATGAGAAGTGGGGTTATGACTACAACGGTAACCCATCTAACAACGCTAACTACGGTAAAGCGTTCAAAGATGGTTTCAATGGAAGCTCCTTCGGTCGTGGCGACAACGACGAGTGGTCCTTCGGCGCCCAGATGGAAATCTGGTGGTAATCCCGTCTTAATCTGACGTAATGACCAAACTGAGGGGCGCAAGCCCCTCAATCCTTGGGACGGCGCGCTATTGCCTGGCTACCGCTGAACCTGTGCATTTTGAGGTGATAACAATGAAAATGAACAAAACTCTCCTTGCCCTTTGTTTATCCGCAGGGCTGCTGGCAAGCGCGCCTGCCGTAACGCTCGCTAACGTCAACTTCGTTCCGCAAAACACAACATCTGCACCAGCTATTCCGACAGCGGCACTGCAACAGCTTGTCTGGACGCCTGTCGATCAGTCTAAAACCCAGACCACCCAGCTCTCAACGGGCGGCCAGTCGCTTAATGTTCCGGGTATTACCGGCCCGGTTGCTGCGTATAGCGTACCCGCCAATATCGGTGAACTGGCCATTACCCTGACCAGTGAAGTCAACAAGCAGACGAGCGTATTTGCGCCTAACGTGCTGATTCTCGATCAGAACATGACGCCATCAGCCTTTTTCCCAAGCGAATACTTTACCTACCAGGAGCCTGGCGTGATGAGCGCCGATCGTCTGGAAGGCGTCATGCGCCTGACCCCTGCGCTGGGCCAGCAAAAACTCTACGTGCTGGTCTTTACCACCGAGCAGGATCTCCAGAAGACCACCACGCTGCTCGATCCGGCTAAAGCCTACGCAAAAGGCACCGGTAACGCGATTCCTGATATTCCGGACCCTATTGCTCGTCACGTCACCGACGGAACGTTAAAGCTGAAGGTGAAAACGAACAGCGGTTCCAGCGTGCTGGTCGGCCCGCTGTTTGGCTCCTCCGGTAACGGCCCTGTGACCGTGGGCAATACCGCAGCACCTGCTTACACCGCGCCTGCTGCCACGGCAGCCGCACCGGTCGCCGCAGCAGCGCCAGCCCCGGCGAAGAAAGCCGAGCCCGTACTGAACGACACCGAAGAGTACTTCAACAACGCCATTAAGCAGGCGGTGAAGCGCGGCGATGTCGATAAAGCGCTGAAACTGCTTGATGAAGCCGAACGTTTAGGTTCAACCACTGCCCGTTCCACCTTTATCAGCAGTGTAAAAGGCAAGGGGTAACTGTTCCCCACAGTGCTGATTTGTTAGTAGTTTAGTGCGCCTGAGTGGGCGCACTTTTTTTCGTATTCGCCAGGCTGTTGCGCCCATGTTGCGATAGTGATCGTTAAATAACGTTTGGCCCCCCCCTCATTGCCCGTTTCTGCGATACAATGCCATTACGTTATGTATCGGAGAGTCTGGCATGTCACACCCCGCGCTAACGCAACTGCGTGCGCTGCGCTATTTCGACCAAATACCTGCGCTTGATCCGCAGCAGCTGGACTGGTTGCTGCTGGAAGATTCCATGACAAAACGTTTTGAGCAACAGGGTAAAACGGTCACGGTAACCCTGATACAGGAAGGGTTTGTCTCCGGCGATGAGATCGCCAGCGAGCTGCCGCTGTTGCCGCAAGAGGAACGCTACTGGCTGCGTGAAATTTTACTCTGTGCCGATGGCGAACCTTGGCTTGCCGGGCGGACGGTGGTGCCCGAATCTACCCTATCCGGGCCTGAGCTGGCGCTGCAGCGGCTGGGGAAAACGCCGCTGGGACGTTATCTTTTCACCTCATCTGAGCTGACCAGGGATTTCATTGAAATTGGGCGTGATGCCGAACTGTGGGGGCGCCGTTCCCGCCTTCGCCTGAGCGGTAAGCCGTTAATCCTGACGGAGCTATTTTTAC
The DNA here is from genome assembly GCF_014982245.1 of Enterobacter cloacae complex sp. P6RS. Lineage (NCBI taxonomy): Bacteria > Pseudomonadati > Pseudomonadota > Gammaproteobacteria > Enterobacterales > Enterobacteriaceae > Enterobacter > Enterobacter cloacae complex sp. P6RS. The sequence continues at coordinate 105,152 of NZ_JADCLB010000008.1, read as the reverse complement.
CGGCATCACCGTTGTACTAAGAGGAAGAAAAAATGGAGTGGACCCTGACGCAGAATAAGCTGTTGGCGTATCACCGCTTAATGCGTACCGATAAACCCATTGGCGCGTTGCTGCTGCTGTGGCCGACCTTATGGGCGCTGTGGGTGGCCACGCCGGGCATGCCGCCGCTGTGGATCCTGGGCGTATTCGTTGCCGGCGTCTGGCTGATGCGCGCGGCGGGCTGCGTGGTGAATGACTATGCCGATCGTAAATTTGACGGCCACGTAAAGCGCACTGCCAACCGCCCGCTACCCAGCGGCCAGGTGACCGGGAAAGAAGCGCGCGTACTGTTCATCGTTCTGGTGCTGCTCTCTTTCCTGCTGGTATTAACCCTGAACACCATGACGATTCTGCTGTCCGTCGCGGCGCTTGCTCTGGCCTGGGTTTATCCCTTTATGAAGCGCTACACCCATCTGCCTCAGGTGGTGCTGGGGGCGGCGTTTGGCTGGTCGATTCCGATGGCGTTTGCGGCAGTTAGTGAGTCCTTACCGCTTAGCTGCTGGCTGATGTTCCTGGCGAACATCCTCTGGGCCGTGGCGTATGACACGCAATATGCGATGGTTGACCGCGACGATGACCTGAAAATTGGCATTAAATCCACCGCCATTCTCTTTGGACGTCAGGACAAACTTATCATTGGCATTCTGCAGGTTGCGGTACTGGCGCTGATGGTCGCGATTGCGCGCCTGAACGGGCTGAACTGGGAATTTTACTGGTCGATACTGGTAGCAGGACTGCTGTTTGCCTACCAGCAGAAGCTGATTGCAAAACGCGAACGTGAAGCTTGCTTTAAAGCGTTTATGAACAATAACTATGTCGGACTGGTGCTGTTTTTAGGCCTGGTCATGAGCTATTTTTCCTGATTGACGCGCGGTCATGCTCCGCCGGGTATGGCCGCATCGTTACCCTGCATTACCGCCCTCACAAATTTAAACCATCGTTTCATAAATTCGCGCTTTTGTGAGGCGCTTCACCTACGCTTCTTCCGGGCTAGTCTATTTTCTAAGCGTAAAAAAATAAAACACTGTTTTAACGCTGACATCGCTACCCTGGAGCTGACTCAATGAATACGACCCTCAAGCCGTTACTGGCCGCGCTGTGCCTGTCTGCTTTTGCCTGCACCGTTTCTGCCCAAACCATCAAAGCCGCCGATGTGCATCCTGAAGGCTACCCGAACGTGGTCGCGGTTCAGCACATGGGTGAAAAACTCAAACAACAAACCGACGGCAAGCTGGAGATTAAGGTCTTCCCCGGCGGCGTGCTGGGGGATGAAAAGCAGATGATTGAGCAGGCGCAGATGGGGGCGATTGACATGATCCGCGTCTCCATGGCGCCGGTTGCCGCCATCCTGCCGGATATCGAAGTCTTCACCCTGCCGTACGTTTTCCGCGATGAGGATCATATGCATAAAGTGATCGACGGGGATATCGGCAAGCAGATCGGCGACAAGCTGACCGCGAACCCGAAATCCCGCCTGGTGTTCCTCGGCTGGATGGATTCCGGCACCCGCAACCTGATCACCAAAGAGCCGATCGTCAAACCTGAAGATCTGAAAGGGAAGAAAATCCGCGTGCAGGGCAGCCCGGTGGCACTCGCCACGCTGAAGGACATGGGGGCGAACTCGGTGGCGATGGGCGTTAGCGAGGTTTACAGCGGCATGCAGACCGGCGTGATCGACGGCGCGGAGAATAACCCGCCCACCTTTATCGCCCACAACTACATGCCGGTTGCTAAAAACTACACCCTCAGCGGCCACTTTATCACCCCGGAAATGCTGCTCTATTCAAAAGTGAAATGGGACAAGCTGAGCGCTGATGAACAGCAAAAAATCCTGACCCTGGCCCGTGAAGCGCAGTTCGAACAGCGCAAGCTGTGGAATGCGTATAACGACCAGGCGCTGGCGAAAATGAAGGCGGGCGGCGTGCAGTTCCACGATATCGATAAGACGGTATTCATCAAGGCCACAGAGCCGGTGCGCGCCCAGTATGGCGACAAGCATCAGGATCTGATGAAAGCCATCGCTGACGTCCAGTAATACGGAGCACGTATGTCCGAACTCTACCTGAAGTGGATGGACCGTCTGTACCTGCTCGCCATGGCGGTGGCGGGTGTCTCGCTGCTGGTGATGACGATTGTCATCCCCATCGGCATCTTTTCACGCTACGTGCTCAACCGCGGCGAATCCTGGCCGGAGCCCGTCGCCATTATCTGCATGGTAACGTTCACCTTCATCGGCGCGGCGGTGAGCTACCGCGCCGGGTCGCACATTGCGGTCAATATGCTCACCGACCGTCTGCCCGCGTCGCTGCAAAAGCTGTGTGTACGTGTGGTTGATCTGCTGATGCTGCTGATTTCCGGTCTGATGTGCTGGTACAGCTACTGGCTGTGCGTCGAGCTGTGGGAGCAGCCGGTGGCGGAGTTCCCGATCCTGACTTCCGGCGAAAGCTACCTGCCGCTGCCGATCGGGTCGGCGATTTTGATTCTGTTCGTGCTTGAACGCCTGCTGTTTGGCGCGCAGGAAAACCGTCCGGTCGTGCTGATCGGCAATCACAGTTAAGGGGTGAACAATGGATGCTTTTGTTTTGTTATTCACCCTCGCCATTTTGCTGGCGCTGGGGATGCCGGTGGCCTTCGCCGTGGGGCTGAGCGCCGTGGCAGGTGCGCTGTGGATTGATTTACCGCTGGAGGCGCTGATGATCCAGATCACCAGTGGGGTGAACAAATTTACCCTGCTGGCGATCCCGTTCTTCATCCTCGCCGGAGCGATCATGGCGGAAGGGGGCATTGCCCGACGGCTGGTTAACTTCGCCTATGTGTTTGTCGGCTTTATCCGCGGCGGGCTGTCGCTGGTGAACATCGTCGCCTCGACGTTCTTCGGCGCGATTTCTGGCTCGTCGGTGGCGGATACAGCGTCCATCGGCAGCGTGATGATCCCGGAGATGGAGAAGAAGGGCTATCCGCGCGAATACGCGGCGGCGGTCACGGCCAGCGGGTCGGTGCAGGCGATTCTGATCCCGCCCAGCCACAACTCGGTGATTTATTCCCTGGCGGCGGGGGGAACGGTCTCCATCGCCACGCTGTTTATCGCCGGCGTGCTGCCGGGGCTGCTGCTGGGGCTGTGCCTGATGATCCTCTGTCTCGGATTCGCCCACAAGCGCGGTTACCCGAAGGGTGAGAAAATCCCGTTTAAGCAGGCGGTGAAGATTTTACTTGATGCCCTGTGGGGGCTGATGACGGTGGTGATTATCCTCGGCGGGATCTTGTCCGGGATATTTACGGCGACGGAATCCGCCGCCGTGGCCTGCCTGTGGGCATTCTTCGTCACCATGTTTATCTACCGCGACTACAAATGGAGCGAACTGCCGAAGCTGATGTGCCGCACGGTGAAAACCGTCACCATCGTGATGATTTTAATCGGCTTTGCCGCGGCGTTTGGCGCGGTGATGACCTACATGCAGCTGCCGATGCGCATCACCGAGTTCTTCACGTCGCTCTCTGATAATAAGTACGTGATCCTGATGTATCTCAACATCATGCTGCTGCTGATCGGCACGCTGATGGACATGGCGCCGATCATTCTGATCCTGACGCCGGTGCTGCTGCCGGTGACCAACTCTTTGGGGATCGACCCGGTGCACTTCGGGATGATCATGATGGTTAACCTGGGGATCGGGCTGATCACCCCGCCGGTCGGATCGGTGCTGTTTGTGGCGAGCGCGGTGAGTAAGCAGAAGATTGAAACCGTGGTGCGGGCGATGCTGCCATTTTACGGCATCCTACTGGTGGTGCTGGGGATGGTGACGTATATCCCGGCGATATCATTGTGGCTGCCGAGGATGTTAGGGATGCAGTAACGCCGTTTTTTGCCGGGTGGCGGCTGCGCCTTACCCGGCCTACGGTTCAGAGTTGTTATTGGCCCGGTAAGGCGCAGCCGCTACCGGGCGTTTTTATTTCCGCCGTAATAATCTCAACGCGTTAGCCGTGACCAGCACCGTCGCCCCGGTATCCGCCAGCACCGCCAGCCACAGGCCAGTCATGCCGAGCAGCGTGGTGACGAGAAATATCCCCTTCAGACCCAGCGCAATGCCGATGTTCTGGCGAATATTGGCGCGCGTCGCCCGCGCAAGAGCGATCATCTGCGCCAGCCCGGTCAGGCGGTTGTGCGTTAGCGCCGCGTCGGCGGTCTCCAGCGCCACGTCGGTGCCGCTGCCCATGGCAATACCGAGGGTGGCGGCCTTCATCGCCGGGGCATCGTTAATTCCGTCACCGACCATCGCCAGCGGCGCGCGGCTGTTCAGTTCGGTTACCGCGCTGACCTTATCCGCTGGCAGTAATCCGGCCTTAAACGCCAGCCCCAGCTCGTCGGCAATCGCGGCCGCCGCGCGCGGGTTATCGCCGGTGAGGATCACGCCCTGTACGCCCAGCTGATGCAGCGCCGCCACGGCGTCTTTGGCGTCATCGCGCAGAGTGTCGCGCAGTGCCAGCATGCCCTTCGACACGCCGTCCTGCATCACGGCAACGACCGTCTGCCCGGCCTGCTCTAACGCCTCAACCTGTGGATGAGAGAACGCGCCCGCCGCAACAATCAGCACCTTTTTGCCGTCGACGACGGCCTCAATCCCTGACCCGACCAGCGCCCGTTGGGCGGTTGCCGAAGGGATAGCCAGCCCGCGCCTCTGCGCTTCACGCACTATCGCCTGCGCCAGCGGGTGAGTGGAGCCCTGCTCAACGGCGGCGGCCATTATCAGCAGTTCGTCTTCGCTGATGTCCTGCGGATAGACGCCGGTGACCTGCGGCTTGCCAACCGTCAGCGTGCCGGTTTTATCGAAGGCGATATGCTGAACCTGGCTCAGCTGTTCCAGCGCCGCGCCGCCCTTAATCAGCGCCCCGCGACGTGCCGCTGCCGCCAGCCCCGAGGTAATCGCCGCGGGCGTAGAGATCACCAGCGCGCACGGGCAGCCAATCAGCAGCAGGGTCAGCCCTTTATAAATCCAGCCCTCCCACGGCGCGCCGAAGAACAGCGGTGGAACGACGGTGACCAGCAGGGCGACCAGCATGATGGCGGGGGTGTAAATCCGGCTGAAGCGGTCAATAAAGCGTTCGACCGGCGCGCGGCGCTCCTCGGCCTCTTCAATCAGCTTCAGGATACGGTCGATGGCGCTGTCGCCCGGCTCGGACAGGACTTTGAGCTGCACCAGGCGGTCGACGCTGGTGGCACCGGCAGGGACTTTTTCGCCTGCCGCACGCTCCACCGGAATGGATTCACCGGTCAGGGCGCTTTCGTCAAAGCTCGCGGTGGCGGTAACGAGAGCCCCATCGGCAGGCAGACGGCCGCCCGCGGCGACTTCAATCACGTCGCCCGGGCGCAGCGTGTTGATGGCGACCGTTTCACGTTTGCCTTCATTGACCCGCGTGGCGGTTTCTGGCTTCAGCGCCATCAGCGCGCTCACCCCTTTGCGCGCCCGGCTCGCTGCCCAGCCCTCAAGCCGTTCGCCGATCAGGAACAGCAGCAGCACCATCGCCGCTTCCGCCGTCGCGCCAATGAACAGCGCGCCGATGGCCGCCACGCTCATCAACGTTTCAATGGCAAACCAGCTGCCGCTTCTCACCAGGCGCAGTGCCTGACGGGCAATCGGGAACAGCCCGACCAGGGTAGTGGCAATAAACGCCAGGTTGCCGAACGGGTGGTTAATCTGCTCCAGACCCCAGCTCAGGGCCATCATGATGATGAGGGTAATAAGCGGCAGGTTTTCTTTCAGGGGAGAGGTTTTTTCGGCAGGTGCCGTTTCGCTGCGCAGGGTATAGCCCGCCTTGCTGACGGCAGCTTCAACCTGCTTACTGACGTCTTTTTCGGCGCTGACCAGTAGCTTTTCGGTGGCGAACAGGACCTGAGCGTGGTTCACGCCCGGTACCTGCCTCACCGCGTTTTCCACTTTGCGGGCGCAGGCCGCGCAGTCCATGCCGTTGACGACCCAGCTGTAGCGGTTGCCGTTTTCAGGCAGCGCGTCGACCTGCGTTTCGCACGCGCCCTCGCAGCAGCAGTCGTCTTTCGGCGGAACCGGGCTGAGCTTAAGCGCCGAGAATTGTGGGACTTTTTTTGGAATTTCTGGAGTCGACATGGCAGTCTCCGGTAATGATAATTTTCTCATTAACCGCAGCATACACTCTGGAGTCGACTCCAGAGTCAAGCGTTATTTAGATATACAATGAACGCACGATCAGGAAGTGCCCGGCAAAGTAGCAGGCGGACGAAATCGCGTTATCCGCGCGGAAGCGGCGGCGATAGTGGCTGCCCAGCCAGACGATATTGCCGATTAACAGCAGCGCCGCGCCGAAGAACGCGGACATCGCCTGAGATGTCGGGCGGAAGAACCACAGTTCACCGGCCAGCCACACCATCACCAGCGTCATGGCGATAAACGTGCATACCGGCAGACGCATCTCTTCTAGACGCGACCAGATCACCGCAATCAGCAGCGTGCCAATCACCAGCAGCACCAGCGGTAGCGGCCAGAAGAAGGAGAGCGTCATCTGGCTGGCAAAGTAGATGGTATACAGCAGATGGGAGAGGAAAAATGCCCCCACGGCATACAGCAGGCGCTGACGCGGCAGCAGGGTTAAGGCATCACCAATCAGGGAGGCACACAGCCCGGCGAGCACCAGATAGCTGATGGCGTTAAACATCGGAGCCTGCCAGGCGAGCAGCAGAAGCAACAGCAGCGTGACGGGTTTAAACAACCAGCGCTGCCAGGCTGGACCGCGATAGGACGCATCGACATAAAGCCATGCGGAAAAACAGACAGCGATAAATGACCAAAGCATATTAACTCCCTGTAACTGTTGAGGCTGAATAATCAGTTTCTGATCCAGTGTAGTGACGCGAGCGGGCGTTTGGCAATGCCGGGGCAGGCGAGGTATCCTGAATTCCGCATAATCTGATGGGATGTTTCAATGAGCAAGATGCCGCTGTTTTTCATTATCGTGGTGGCGATTATCGTCATTGCCGCCTCGTTTCGGTTCGTGCAGCAGCGCCGCGAAAAGGCGGACAACGACGCCGCGCCGCTGATGCAAAAGCGCGTAGTGGTGGCGAACAAACGCGAGAAACCGCTTAATGACCGCCGCTCTCGCCAGCAGCAGGTGACGCCTGCGGGCACTGGCATGCGCTATGAAGCCAGCTTTAAGCCGGAAACCGGTGGTCTGGAGATGACCTTCCGCCTGGAGGCGCAGCAATACCATCAGCTGACGGTGGGAGAGAAAGGCACGCTGAGCTATAAAGGGTCGCGTTTTGTAGGTTTTAGGGCTGAATAATGCGCGATCGGTCCCCTCTCCCCGTGGGAGAGGGTTAGGGTGAGGGCATAACACCGCACCTTACTTCTTCACCTGCGCCTTAAACTTCTTCATCCACACCAGCAGTTCAAACACGCCGAAAATAAACACCCGCAGCTGCTGCCAGCCGGTCATCGGCGGGCCATCTTTCGGCAGGCCGTTTTTCAGCATCACCATCTGCAGGGCGTGCATGAACGAGGTGAAAATCAGCGCCACGTTAACAAAGATGTTCAACGGGCGCGGGAACGGGTGCACCAGATTCAAAATCAAAAATGCCCAGACGCCCAGCATCAGCAAGCGTCCCAGGTTAATCAGTACCGGCATCGGATCCTCCTTGTGCCTGACGGTGATACAGACGATAAGCCACCTGGCCTGCGACCTTCTCGCGGTGCAGATCCCAGTGAACGGGAACGGGTGGCAGGCCGTTTTCCACTTCGCTTTCTACATAAATCAGCGCGTCATCCGCCAGCCAGCCATTGTGCTCCAGCAGGGATAACGTCTCTTCCAGCAACCCCTTGCGGAACGGCGGGTCGACAAAGACCACGTTATGCGGCGTACCCTGCTGCGCGAGGAAGCTCAGCGTATTGGTGTTGACCACTTTCGCGTTCGTCGCCTTCAGCGTCGCCAGATTTTGCTGCAGCGTCTGCGCAACGCCGCGCTCCATCTCCAGCAGCGTGGCGCTGGCGGCGTAGCGCGATAGCGCCTCTAGCCCTAAGGCACCGCTTCCGGCGAAGCAGTCCAGGCAGTGGGCGTCTACCATTGATGGGGCAAGCCAGTTAAACAGCGTCTCGCGAACGCGGTCAGTTGTAGGGCGTAAACCGGGGCTGTCCGGCACCGGTAATTTCCGGCCTCGCCACTGACCGCCGATAATGCGAATTTGTCCGGCCGGGGCGCGGGTGGGTTTCTTCATCTCAGGAAAGCTCTGTTAACCATAGCCCTGCGATTGCGGGCGGTGATGTCAATTAAGTAAAGTGTTAGACTATTTCATCATTTTTTTAGCTTCCCTGTATATAGCGCCGCGAGGAGTGTAGTCGCAGATGGCAAAACAAAAAAAACGTGGCTTCTTTTCCTGGTTGGGTTTCGGTGAAAAAGAGCAAGAAACAGAACAGAAAACCGAAGAGCAACAGGTTGTAGAAGAGCAGTCACAGCTTGAAACGCCTGTCGAAACCGCTGCGATTGTCGAAGCGGAAGAACCAGCGCACAGCAAAGAAGAGATTGAATCCTTTGCTGAAGAGGTGGTTGAGGTCACTGAGCAGGTTCAGGAGAGCGAGAAGCCAGAGCCGGTTATCGTAGAAACCCTTACCGAAGCGCCGCAGGCCGCTATCGAACACGAAGCGCTGCCGCTGCCCGAAGAGGTTAAAGCTGAAGAGGTTTCTGCCGAAGAGTGGCAGGCCGAAGCGGAAACCGTTGAAATCGTTGAGGCGGTGGAAGAAGAGGCGGCACTTGAGCCAGAGCTGACCGACGAAGAGCTGGAAGCTCAGGCGCTGGCGGCGGAAGCGGCTGAAGAAGCGGTAATTGTCGTGCCGGTGGAAGAGCAGGCCGAAGAAGAGATCGTTCAGGAGCAGGAAAAACCGACCAAAGAAGGTTTCTTCGCGCGCCTGAAGCGCAGCCTGTTAAAAACCAAAGAAAACTTAGGTTCCGGATTTATCAGTCTTTTCCGCGGCAAGAAGATCGACGACGATCTGTTTGAAGAGCTGGAAGAGCAGTTGCTGATTGCGGACGTGGGCGTGGAAACTACCCGTAAGATCATCGCCAACCTGACCGAAGGGGCGAGCCGCAAACAGCTGCGCGACGCCGAGGCGCTGTACGGCCTGCTGAAAGACGAGATGGGTGAAATTCTCGCAAAAGTTGACGAACCGCTTAATATTGAAGGCAAAACGCCATTTGTTATTCTGATGGTTGGCGTTAACGGCGTGGGTAAAACCACCACCATCGGCAAGCTGGCGCGCCAGTTTGAGCAGCAGGGCAAATCGGTGATGCTGGCGGCGGGCGATACCTTCCGTGCGGCAGCGGTTGAGCAGCTCCAGGTGTGGGGCCAGCGCAACAACATTCCGGTGATTGCCCAGCACACCGGCGCGGATTCCGCATCCGTGATTTTCGATGCCATCCAGGCGGCGAAGTCGCGCAACGTGGACGTGCTGATTGCCGACACCGCAGGGCGTTTGCAAAACAAATCGCACCTGATGGAAGAGCTGAAGAAAATCGTCCGCGTCATGAAGAAGCTGGACGAAGATGCACCGCATGAAATTATGCTGACTATCGACGCCAGCACCGGGCAGAACGCCATTAGCCAGGCGAAGCTGTTCCATGAAGCGGTAGGGCTGACGGGGATCACGCTGACCAAACTGGACGGCACCGCGAAAGGCGGGGTGATCTTCTCCGTGGCCGACCAGTTCGGCATTCCTATCCGCTACATCGGTGTGGGCGAGCGTATTGAGGATTTGCGTCCGTTTAAGGCGGACGACTTTATTGAGGCATTATTTGCCCGAGAGGACTAACAATGATTCGCTTTGAACACGTCAGCAAGGCCTATCTCGGTGGGAGACAAGCGCTGCAGGGGGTGACGTTCCACCTGCAGCCAGGCGAGATGGCATTCCTGACCGGCCATTCCGGCGCGGGGAAAAGTACCCTGCTCAAGCTTATCTGTGGGATCGAACGGCCAAGCGCCGGGAAAATCTGGTTCAGCGGCCACGAAATTAGCCGTCTGAAAAACCGCGAAGTGCCGTTTCTGCGTCGTCAGATCGGCATGATTTTCCAGGATCACCACCTGCTGATGGATCGCACCGTTTTCGATAACGTGGCGATCCCGCTGATTATTGCCGGCGCCAGCTATGACGATATCCGCCGTCGCGTCTCTGCGGCGCTGGACAAGGTCGGGCTGCTGGACAAAGCGAAGAACTTCCCGATCCAGCTTTCCGGCGGTGAACAGCAGCGCGTGGGCATCGCCCGCGCGGTGGTGAACAAGCCTGCCGTACTGCTGGCGGATGAACCGACCGGTAACCTGGACGATGCCCTGTCCGAAGGGATTTTGCGTCTGTTTGAGGAATTCAACCGCGTAGGGGTAACGGTACTGATGGCGACGCACGACATGGGGCTGATTTCCCGTCGTTCGTACCGCATGCTGACCCTGAGCGACGGGCATTTGCACGGAGGCCACGGTGAACAAGCGTGATGCAATGAACCAGATTCGGCAGTTCGGGAACCGGTTCGACCGTTTCCGTAAGCCGCAGGGCGGCGGTGACGGCAATCGTAATGCGCCTAAGCGCCAGAAAGCGGCGCCGAAACCGGCCTCCCGCAAGACCAACGTGTTTAACGAACAGGTGCGCTACGCCTTCCACGGCGCGCTGCAGGACCTGAAAAGCAAACCGCTGGCGACGTTCCTGACGGTGATGGTGATTGCCATCTCCCTGACGCTGCCAAGCGTCTGCTACATGGTCTATAAGAACGTCAACCAGGCGGCGTCGCAGTATTACCCGTCACCGCAGATCACCGTTTATCTGGATAAAGCGCTCGACGATAACGCGGCGGCGCAGGTGGTCGGGCAAATTCAGGCCGAGCAGGGCGTGGAGAAGGTGAATTATCTCTCCCGTGAAGAAGCGTTGGGCGAGTTCCGTAACTGGTCAGGCTTTGGCGGCGCGCTGGACATGCTGGAAGAGAACCCGCTGCCCGCCGTGGCGGTGGTGATCCCGAAGCTGGATTTCCAGGGAACCGATTCGCTCAACACCCTGCGCGACCGCATCACACGCATCAACGGGATTGATGAAGTGCGCATGGACGACAGCTGGTTTGCCCGTCTTGCGGCGCTGACCGGGCTGGTGGGGCGCGTGTCGGCGATGATCGGCGTGCTGATGGTGGCGGCGGTATTCCTCGTCATCGGTAACAGCGTGCGTCTGAGCATCTTTGCGCGTCGCGATACCATCAACGTGCAGAAACTGATTGGCGCAACGGATGGTTTCATCCTGCGTCCGTTCCTCTACGGTGGCGCACTTCTCGGTTTCTCCGGCGCATTTCTTTCACTGATATTGTCAGAAATTTTGGTGATGCGGCTTTCGTCTGCCGTCACAGAAGTGGCGCAGGTTTTCGGAACTAAGTTTGATATCAGTGGCTTAGGCTTCGATGAGTGCCTGCTATTGCTGCTGGTGTGCTCCATGATCGGCTGGATTGCCGCATGGCTGGCAACGGTTCAACATTTACGCCACTTTACTCCCGACTAATAAAAGCGTGATATAATCTTTCCCTGCACCGAGATGTTCGCTCTGCAGGGAAAGCGTCCCTGTTGTCTCTTCCCCTGTTATCATCTCCATGTCACATTTTGTGCGTAATTTATTCACCGTTGCACCTGGAACTTGTGGATAAAATCACTGTCTGATAAAAGAGTGAATGCTAATCTCGTTGCTCAAACGCTTTGGCATGGTTGTTGCCTGACGGGGACAGCCTGGACCAGAAGAAACATTGAGAGGAATGAATGACCAAAGAAATGCAAACTTTAGCTTTAGCCCCTGTTGGTAACCTGGAATCTTACATCCGGGCTGCGAACACCTGGCCGATGTTAACGGCCGAGGAAGAAAAGGAGCTTGCTGAAAAGCTGCATTACCAGGGCGATCTGGAAGCAGCGAAAAAGCTGATCCTGTCTCACCTGCGCTTTGTTGTTCACATTGCTCGTAACTATGCGGGCTATGGCCTGCCGCAGGCGGACTTGATTCAGGAAGGTAACATCGGCCTGATGAAGGCTGTACGTCGCTTTAACCCGGAAGTGGGCGTGCGACTGGTCTCCTTCGCCGTACACTGGATCAAAGCAGAAATTCATGAATACGTGCTGCGCAACTGGCGTATCGTGAAAGTCGCCACGACAAAAGCGCAACGTAAGCTGTTCTTCAACCTGCGTAAAACCAAGCAGCGTCTGGGCTGGTTCAATCAGGATGAAGTGGAAATGGTGGCGCGCGAGCTGGGTGTATCCAGCAAAGACGTCCGTGAGATGGAATCCCGTATGGCCGCGCAGGACATGACCTTTGATATGTCCTCCGACGACGACGCATCTGACAGCCAGCCGATGGCACCGGTTCTGTATCTGCAGGATAAAACCTCTAACTTTGCCGACGGCATTGAAGAGGACAACTGGGAAGATCAGGCCGCGAACAAGCTGACCCATGCGATGGAAGGCCTCGACGAGCGTAGCCAGGACATTATCCGCGCCCGCTGGCTGGACGAAGACAACAAGTCCACGCTGCAGGAGCTGGCCGACCGCTACGGCGTTTCTGCTGAACGTGTCCGTCAGCTTGAAAAGAACGCCATGAAAAAACTTCGCGCTGCTATCGAAGCGTAATTACCGCGAAGTACACCGAGAGCCCTCGAATGCAAATTCGGGGGTTCTGTTTTTTTAGCGCCCGCTCTGGCGAATTTCTCCCCCCTGGCAAACACTTACTGATGCGCTAAGCAGGCGATTTTCTCAGGGGGACAGGGTGAAAAATAACGAACTGAACGACCGGCGTTTACAGGCGACGCCGCGCGGCATCGGCGTGATGTGTAACTTCTATGCTGATAAAGCCGAAAACGCCACGGTGTGGGACGTGGAAGGCAATGAGTACATCGACTTCGCCGCCGGGATCGCGGTGCTGAATACTGGCCATCGCCATCCGAAAGTTATCTCCGCTATCGAAAAACAACTCCACGCTTTTACCCACACGGCCTACCAGATTGTGCCGTATGAGGGCTATGTGGCGCTTGCCGAGCGCATCAACCAGCGCGTGCCGATTGACGGCCCGGCCAAAACCGCCTTCTTCTCGACGGGTGCTGAAGCGGTCGAAAACGCGGTCAAAATTGCCCGCGCGTATACCAGACGCCCCGGCCTTATCACCTTCGGCGGCGCGTTCCACGGTCGCACCTTTATGACCATGGCGCTGACCGGTAAGGTCGCGCCGTACAAGCTGGGTTTCGGCCCGTTCCCCGGTTCGGTATACCACGCTCAATTCCCTGACGATCTGCACGGCATCAGCACGGCGGAAGCATTAAAAAGCCTGGAGCGCATCTTTAAGGCGGATATCGCCCCAGACCAGGTGGCGGCCATTATTCTCGAACCGGTTCAGGGAGAGGGCGGGTTCAACATTGCGCCCGCTGATTTTATGCAGGCGCTGCGCGCCCTGTGCGATACCCACGGAATTTTGCTGATTGCCGACGAGGTGCAAAGCGGCTTCGCCCGCACCGGCAAGCTGTTCTCGATGGAACACCACTGCGTGAAGCCGGACCTGATCACCATGGCAAAAAGCCTCGCGGGCGGGATGCCGCTCTCAGCGGTATCGGGCCGCGCCGAGGTGATGGACGCGCCTGCACCTGGCGGTCTGGGCGGTACCTACGCAGGTAACCCGCTGGCGATTGCCGCGGCCCACGCGGTGCTGGACGTGATTGATGAGGAAGATCTCTGCACGCGCTCGGCGCATCTCGGCCATCATCTGGTAGAAGTGCTCAACAAAGCGAAGGAAAACTGCCCGTTCATCGCCGACATCCGTGCCCAGGGCTCGATGGTCGCGGTAGAGTTTAACGATCCGCAATCCGGACAACCGTCGCCGGAATTTACCCGTCAGGTGCAGGAGCGCGCGTTGAACGAAGGGCTGCTGCTCCTGAGCTGCGGCGTTTACGGCAACGTGATCCGCTTCCTTTATCCGCTTACCATCCCCGAAGCGCAGTTCCGTAAAGCGCTGGACATTATCTCCGCGTCGCTGACACGTTAAAGCCACCAGCCCGGCGGTAAATCCTGTCGGGCTTATCATATATTCATTTCAAATTAGCTATTCCAAAATCATAAAAATGGGGTATGTTTTAGCAGAGTATGCTGAAAAAGCGCGAACAGCACACCAATAACTGAAATAAAGCGCTGCACAACAACATCACAACAATCGTAATAACCATAATAATGGGGAATCTCAGGATGAACATGAAGGGTAAAGCGTTACTGGCAGGATGTATCGCGTTGGCATTCAGCACCATGGCGCAGGCAGATATTAAAGTGGCCGTGGTGGGCGCAATGTCCGGTCCGGTAGCACAGTACGGCGACCAGGAATTTACGGGCGCAGAACAGGCAGTTGCAGACATTAATGCTAAGGGCGGCATCAAGGGCGAAAAACTGCAGATCGTAAAATACGACGATGCCTGTGACCCGAAGCAAGCGGTCGCGGTGGCGAACAAAGTGGTCAACGACGGCATCAAATACGTTATCGGTCACCTGTGTTCCTCTTCTACTCAGCCCGCGTCTGACATCTACGAAGACGAAGGTATCCTGATGATCACCCCGGCTGCGACCGCACCGGAGCTGACCGCGCGCGGCTACAAGCTGACCCTGCGTACCACCGGTCTGGACTCCGATCAGGGCCCAACGGCGGCTAAGTACATTCTGGAAAAAGTGAAGCCGCAGCGTATCGCGATTGTTCACGACAAACAGCAGTATGGTGAAGGTCTGGCCCGTGCGGTGCAGGACGGTCTTAAAAAAGGCAATGCCAACGTGGTCTTCTTTGATGGGATCACCGCTGGCGAGAAAGACTTCTCCACCCTGGTGGCGCGTCTGAAGAAAGAGAATATCGATTTCGTTTACTACGGCGGCTACCACCCGGAAATGGGCCAGATCCTGCGCCAGGCGCGCGCGGCGGGTCTGAAAACCCAGTTCATGGGCCCGGAAGGCGTGGCGAACGTTTCCCTGTCTAACATCGCGGGTGAATCTGCCGAAGGTCTGCTGGTGACCAAGCCGAAGAACTACGACCAGGTGCCAGCGAACAAACCTATCGTAGATGCCATCAAGGCGAAGAAGCAGGATCCAAGCGGCGCGTTCGTCTGGACCACCTACGCAGCGCTGCAGTCTCTGCAGGCAGGTCTGAATCAGTCAGCCGATCCGGCTGAGATTGCCACCTGGCTGAAAGCCAACACGGTGGAAACCGTGATGGGGCCGCTCTCCTGGGACGCAAAAGGCGATCTGAAGGGCTTTGAGTTCGGCGTGTTTGACTGGCATGCTAACGGAACGGCGACAGACGCCAAATAAACGCAAATGGCAACCGTAAGGTTGCCATTTTAGTGTTTGCACCCTCTCCCCGTGGGAGAGGGCCGGGGTGAGGGCATCATGCCGCACCGCACAATTCATCCCAAACGCTTCTCCCACCCGCTCTCCTGCGCCGTAAACCCTAACGCCTGCATAAACGCTGCCATCACGCCGCGGTCTTCCACGCCCACGTCGGCCATCCACCATGAGTTTACGTTCGGGTTTTCGCGGATCACTTCTTCAATTAAATACTGTCCCACACCGCGACGACGGGTCACGTCACGTACGCGCAGCGAGTCCAGCGCTCCCTCCGTGCCGCTCAGGGTCACGCGAACCGCGGCCAGCAGGCGCTCGTTGAAGCGCGCGGCATAAATGCGATGGTTCTCGTCGACTTGCAGCGACGAAGGGGAATATTCCGGCCAGATCTTGCCCAGGTCGATATGATCCTGGTCGCTAAAGGTCACCAGACGCACGATAGTCAGTTTCATTAGCAGCTTGTCCAAATCAAATTGAGTAGAGGCAGTGTACTCAATTTATTCACTCAGCGGCTTCCTCTTTTTATTCTCATTAACCAGGTGATTAGTTTTTTAGCAATGCAATGGGCAGTGTGAAAACACATGGATCGAAAAATAAGCAGAATTTTAACCTGAATGGCAGTGATTTATTCGGCGCTTTGTACCGTTATTTTATGCTGCAAACTGCACTTTTATTTGTTTATCTCTGCCTGATTTCAGAATATTATCTTTCCTTAATCTCCTGAAAAATAGAGATTTTAGTCTGGTTTTTGACAAAAAACTGCGCTAAACCATTAAAGGCACTGGTAAAAATAGCGTTGTTCATTAAAAGTACAGAATGCTTTTTAACCATAATAAAACAAAATATAAACACGACATCACGAATGGGGATTCTGAGATGAAAAGGAACGCGAAGACATTTATCGCGGGAATGGTTGCACTGGCGATCTCGCATGCGGCCATGGCGGAAGAGATTAAAGTTGCGGTAGTCGGTGCGATGTCCGGCCCTGTTGCCCAGTGGGGTGACATGGAGTTTAACGGCGCGCGTCAGGCCATCAAAGACATCAACGCCAAAGGCGGCATCAAGGGCGACAAGCTGGTAGGCGTGGAGTATGACGACGCCTGCGATCCGAAACAGGCCGTTGCGGTCGCCAACAAAATCGTCAACGACGGGATTCAGTACGTCATCGGCCACCTGTGCTCATCCTCCACCCAGCCCGCGTCCGATATCTACGAAGACGAAGGTATTTTGATGATCACTCCGGGCGCCACCAACCCGGAGCTGACCCAGCGCGGTTACCAGCACATCATGCGTACCGCCGGGCTGGACTCCTCCCAGGGGCCAACCGCGGCCAAATACATCCTCGAGACCGTTAAGCCACAGCGTATCGCCATCATTCATGACAAGCAGCAGTACGGCGAAGGCCTGGCGCGCTCCGTGCAGGACGGCCTGAAAAAGGGCGGCGCGAACATCGTCTTCTTCGACGGCATTACCGCAGGCGAAAAAGACTTCTCCGCGCTGATCGCCCGTCTGCAAAAAGAGAACATCGACTTCGTCTACTACGGCGGCTACTACCCGGAAATGGGCCAGATGCTGCGCCAGGCGCGCGCCACCGGTCTGAAAACCCAGTTTATGGGGCCAGAGGGCGTGGGCAACGCCTCCCTGTCGAACATCGCAGGGGATTCTGCCGAAGGCATGCTGGTGACGATGCCAAAACGCTATGACCAGGATCCGGCCAACAAGGCTATCGTGGATGCGCTCAAGGCGCAGAAGAAAGATCCGAGTGGTCCATACGTCTGGATCACCTACGCGGCCGTGCAGTCTCTGGCAACCGCGCTGGAGCGTACCGGCAGCAAAGAGCCGCTGGATCTGGTGAAAGATTTAAAAGCACACGGGGCGAACACCGTGATTGGGCCGCTGAACTGGGATGAGAAAGGCGATCTGAAGGGATTTGAGTTTGGTGTCTTTAAGTGGCACGCCGACGGTTCGTCCTCGGTCGCCAAATAATTATCCCACCGCCCGGCTCACCGGGCGGGTATAAAAAGGTTTGCATATGTCCGAGCAGTTTCTCTACTTTTTGCAGCAGATGTTTAACGGCGTCACGCTGGGAAGCACCTACGCGCTGATCGCCATCGGCTATACGATGGTTTACGGCATTATCGGCATGATCAACTTCGCCCACGGCGAGGTGTACATGATCGGTAGCTACGTCTCCTTTATGATTATCGCCGCGCTGATGATGATGGGCATCGACAGCAGCTGGCTGCTGGTCGCCGCCGGGTTTGTTGGCGCGATTGTGATCGCCAGCGCCTACGGCTGGAGCATCGAGCGCGTGGCCTACCGGCCGGTGCGCAGCTCCAAGCGTCTTATTGCGCTGATTTCCGCGATTGGGATGTCGATCTTCCTGCAAAACTACGTCAGCCTGACCGAAGGTTCGCGCGACGTGGCGCTGCCAAGCCTGTTTAACGGCCAGTGGATTGTGGGGGCCAGCGAAAACTTCTCTGCCTCTATTACCACGATGCAGCTGGTGATCTGGGTCGTGACCTTTGTCGCCATGCTCGCCCTGACCCTGTTCATCCGCTACTCCCGCATGGGACGCGCCTGCCGCGCGTGTGCGGAAGACCTGAAGATGGCGAGCCTGCTCGGCATCAACACCGACCGCGTAATCGCCCTGACCTTCGTGATTGGCGCGGCGATGGCGGCGGTGGCTGGCGTGCTGCTCGGCCAGTTCTACGGCGTAATTAATCCGTACATCGGCTTTATGGCCGGGATGAAAGCCTTCACCGCGGCGGTACTGGGCGGCATCGGCAGTATCCCTGGCGCGATGATTGGCGGCCTGATCCTGGGCGTGGCGGAAGCGCTCTCCTCGGCGTACCTGAGCACCGAATATAAAGACGTGGTGTCGTTTGCCCTGCTGATTCTGGTTCTGCTGGTGATGCCTACTGGTATTCTGGGCCGTCCGGAGGTAGAGAAAGTATGAAACCGATGCATTTTGCAATGGCGCTGCTCTCTGCCGCCATGTTCTTCGTGCTGGCCAGCGTCTTTATGGGCGTCCAGCTTGAGCTGAATGGCACCAAACTCGTTGTCGATACTGCAGCTGATATTCGCTGGCAGTGGGTCTTTATCGGCACCGCCGTGGTGTTCCTGTTCCAGCTGCTGCGCCCGCTGTTCCAGAAGACGCTGAAAAATGTCTCCGGACCGAAATTCGTCCTGCCGGCGATCGACGGTACAACGGTAAAACAGAAGCTGTTCCTCGTGGCGCTGCTGGTGGCTGCCGTGGCGTGGCCGTTTATGGTGTCGCGCGGCACGGTGGACATCGCCACCCTGACCATGATTTACGTGATCCTCGGCCTCGGTCTGAACGTGGTGGTGGGGCTGTCCGGCCTGCTGGTGCTGGGCTACGGCGGTTTCTACGCTATCGGCGCTTATACCTTTGCGCTGCTGAACCACTATTACGGCCTGGGCTTCTGGACCTGCCTGCC
This sequence comes from Enterobacter cloacae complex sp. P6RS, assembly GCF_014982245.1. Taxonomy (NCBI): domain Bacteria; kingdom Pseudomonadati; phylum Pseudomonadota; class Gammaproteobacteria; order Enterobacterales; family Enterobacteriaceae; genus Enterobacter; species Enterobacter cloacae complex sp. P6RS. The sequence continues at coordinate 86,270 of NZ_JADCLB010000008.1, read as the reverse complement.
GCTGGCGGGGCTGGTCTCTGCCGCCGCAGGCTTCCTGCTCGGCTTCCCGGTGCTGCGCCTGCGCGGTGACTACCTGGCGATTGTGACCTTAGGCTTCGGTGAAATCGTCCGTATCCTGCTGCTCAACAACACCGAAGTGACCGGCGGCCCGAACGGCATCAGCCAGATCCCAAAACCGACCTTCTTTGGCCTGGAGTTCAGCCGTACCGCCCGCGAAGGCGGCTGGGATACCTTCAGCAACTTCTTTGGCATCAAATATGACCCGTCCGACCGCGTGATCTGGCTCTATCTGGTGGCGCTGCTGCTGGTGGTCATCACCCTGTTCGTGATCAACCGCCTGCTGCGCATGCCGCTGGGCCGAGCGTGGGAAGCGCTGCGCGAAGATGAGATCGCCTGCCGCTCTCTGGGCCTGAACCCGACCCGCATCAAGCTGACCGCGTTCACCATCAGCGCCGCGTTTGCCGGTTTCGCCGGCACGCTGTTCGCCGCGCGTCAGGGCTTCGTCAGCCCCGAGTCGTTCACCTTTGCCGAATCGGCCTTTGTGCTGGCGATTGTGGTACTCGGCGGAATGGGCTCGCAGTTCGCCGTTATCCTCGCGGCCATCCTGCTGGTGGTCTCCCGCGAGCTGATGCGCGACTTTAACGAATACAGCATGCTGATGCTGGGTGGTTTGATGGTGCTGATGATGATCTGGCGTCCGCAGGGTCTGCTGCCGATGACGCGTCCACAGCTGAAGCTTAAGAATGTGGAAGCGAAAGGAGAGCAGGCATGAGTCAGCCATTATTATCCGTAAACGGTCTGATGATGCGTTTTGGCGGCCTGCTGGCGGTCAACAACGTGAACCTGGACCTGCATAAAAAAGAGATCGTCTCCCTGATTGGCCCGAACGGCGCGGGGAAAACCACGGTCTTTAACTGCCTGACCGGTTTCTACAAGCCGACGGGCGGCACCATCATGCTGCGCGAACAGCACCTTGAAGGGCTGCCGGGCCAGCAGATTGCCCGCATGGGCGTGGTACGTACCTTCCAGCACGTGCGCCTGTTCCGCGAGATGACGGTGATTGAGAACCTGCTGGTGGCACAGCATCAGCAGCTGAAAACCGGCCTGTTCTCCGGCCTGCTGAAAACCCCGGCCTTCCGCCGCGCGCAGGAGGAGGCGCTCGATCGCGCTGCCACCTGGCTCGACCGTATCGGCCTGCTCCAGCACGCCAACCGTCAGGCGAGCAACCTGGCCTATGGCGACCAGCGTCGACTGGAGATCGTGCGCTGCATGGTGACCCAGCCGGAGATCCTGATGCTCGACGAACCGGCGGCCGGCCTCAACCCAAAAGAGACCAAAGAGCTGGACGAGCTGATTGCCGAGCTGCGCGATCATCACGACACCACCATCCTGCTGATTGAGCACGACATGAAGCTGGTGATGGGTATTTCGGACCGTATCTACGTGGTTAACCAGGGCACGCCGCTGGCAAACGGCACGCCGGAAGAGATCCGCAACAACCCGGACGTGATCCGCGCATACCTTGGTGAGGCATAAGATGGAAAAAGCGATGTTAACGTTCGACAAGGTCAACGCGCACTACGGCAAGATCCAGGCGCTGCACGACGTCAGCCTGCACATCAATCAGGGTGAAATCGTTACCCTGATTGGCGCCAACGGCGCGGGTAAAACCACGCTGCTCGGCACCCTGTGCGGCGACCCGCGCGCCACCAGCGGGCGGATTGTGTTCGATGGTAAGGACATTACCGACTGGCAGACGGCCAGAATCATGCGTGAGGCGGTGGCGATTGTCCCGGAAGGGCGTCGCGTCTTCTCGCGTATGACGGTGGAAGAGAACCTGGCGATGGGCGGGTTCTTCGCTCACCGCGATGAATACCAGACCCGCATCAAGTGGGTGTACGAACTCTTCCCGCGCCTGTGGGAGCGCCGCATTCAGCGTGCGGGCACCATGTCCGGCGGTGAACAGCAGATGCTGGCGATTGGCCGCGCGCTGATGAGCCAGCCGCGCCTGCTGCTGCTGGACGAGCCGTCGCTCGGCCTGGCGCCGATCATCATCCAGCAGATCTTCGACACCATCGAACAGCTGCGTAAAGAGGGGATGACCATCTTCCTCGTCGAGCAGAACGCCAACCAGGCGCTGAAGCTCGCTGACCGTGGCTACGTGCTGGAGAACGGCCGCGTGGTGCTGGAAGACACCGGCGACGCGCTGCTGGCGAACGAAGCGGTGCGGAGCGCGTATTTAGGCGGTTAGATAAAAGCAAAAAGGCAACGCAAGTTGCCTTTTTTAGTGTTTTCTCCCTCTCCCTGTGGGAGAGGGCCGGGGTGAGGGCACCAGACCGCACCCAATGAAGCACCTAATTCCCTTCACACAACCATCATCCCCCTGACCCTTTACTGTCACTTATCTGTAAACAAACAGTTATTTTTCTGTCATTCGAGCATGTCATGTTACCTCGCGAGCATAAAACGCGTGATATCGCGCATCCGGCACAATAAGAGAGATGACAATGACATCGTTACGACACACAGCTTTGGGTCTGGCACTGGGTCTGGCTTTTGCGACGAACGCAATGGCTGTGACCACCATTCCGTTCTGGCATTCCATGGAAGGGGAGTTGGGTAAAGAGGTTGACTCCCTGGCGCAGCGTTTCAACGACACCCATCCGGATTACAAAATTGTGCCGGTGTACAAAGGTAACTACGAGCAGAGCCTGAGCGCGGGCATCGCCGCCTTCCGTACCGGCAACGCGCCTGCACTGTTACAGGTTTATGAAGTGGGCACCGCCACCATGATGGCCTCCAAAGCCATCAAGCCGGTGTATGAAGTGTTCAAAGAGGCGGGCATCAACTTCGATGAATCCCAGTTCGTGCCGACCGTAGCGGGTTACTATACCGATTCCAAAACCGGTCACCTGCTGTCCCAGCCGTTTAACAGCTCCACACCGGTGCTGTACTACAACAAAGACGCCTTCAAAAAAGCCGGTTTAGATCCGGAGCAGCCGCCAAAAACCTGGCAGGACCTGGCCGAATACACCGCGAAGCTGAAAGCGGCGGGCATGAAGTGCGGCTACGCCAGCGGCTGGCAGGGCTGGATCCAGATTGAGAACTTCAGCGCCTGGCACGGCCTGCCGGTTGCCACCAAAAACAACGGCTTCGACGGCACCGATGCGGTACTCGAGTTCAACAAACCGGAGCAGGTGAAGCACATTGCGCTGCTTGCCGATCTGAACAAGAAGGGCGACTTCAGCTACTTCGGGCGTAAAGACGAATCCACCGAGAAGTTCTACAACGGCGACTGCGCCATTACCACCGCCTCGTCCGGCTCGCTGGCGGATATCCGCCACTACGCCAAATTCAACTACGGCGTGGGCATGATGCCGTACGACGCCGACGTAAAAGGCGCGCCGCAGAACGCCATCATCGGCGGGGCGAGCCTGTGGGTGATGCAGGGTAAAGATAAGGGCACCTACAAAGGCGTCGCCGAGTTCCTCGACTTCCTGGCGAAGCCGGAAAATGCCGCCGAGTGGCACCAGAAGACCGGCTACCTGCCGATCACCAAAGCCGCGTACGATCTGACCCGCGAGCAGGGCTTCTACAGCAAAAACCCGGGTGCGGACATCGCGACGCGTCAGATGCTGAACAAGCCGCCGTTGCCGTTCACTAAAGGCCTCCGTCTGGGCAACATGCCGCAGATCCGCACCATCGTGGATGAAGAGCTTGAAAGCGTGTGGACCGGGAAGAAAACGCCACAGCAGGCGCTGGATTCCGCAGTAGAGCGCGGGAATCAGCTGCTGCGCCGCTTTGAGCAGTCGACGAAATCGTAATTTGTGATTCACCCGGTGGCGCTGCGCTTACCGGGCCTACGACGTGCCCCATCCAGGCCGGGTAAGGCGCAGCCGCCACCCGGCATTGTTCAGGAACCCAATCTCCATGTCCTCATCCCGTCCGGTGTTTCGCTCCCGCTGGCTGCCGTACCTGTTGGTCGCGCCTCAGCTGGTCATCACCGTTATCTTCTTTATCTGGCCTGCGGGCGAAGCGCTGTGGTACTCGGTACAAAGCGTCGATCCGTTCGGGCTCTCCAGCCAGTTCGTCGGGCTGGACAACTTTACCGCGCTATTCCATGACAGCTACTACCTGGACTCCTTCTGGACGACGATCAGGTTCAGCGCGCTGGTGACCGTCAGCGGCCTTGTTGCCTCGCTGTTTTTCGCCGCGCTGGTGGACTACGTGGTGCGCGGCAGCCGCCTGTATCAGACCCTGATGCTGTTGCCTTACGCCGTGGCCCCCGCCGTCGCCGCCGTACTGTGGATCTTCCTGTTTAACCCCGGACGCGGGCTGATTACTCACTTCATGGCAGAGTTCGGCTACGACTGGAACCACGCCCAGAACAGCGGTCAGGCGATGTTCCTGGTGGTGTTCGCCTCGGTGTGGAAGCAGATCAGCTATAACTTCCTGTTCTTCTTTGCCGCGCTGCAGTCCATCCCGCGTTCACTGGTGGAGGCCGCCGCGATTGACGGCGCAGGGCCGATTCGGCGCTTCTTCAGGCTGTCGCTGCCGCTGATCGCCCCGGTGAGCTTCTTCCTGCTGGTGGTTAACCTCGTCTACGCCTTCTTCGACACCTTCCCGGTGATTGACGCGGCCACCGCGGGCGGCCCGGTGCAGGCGACAACGACGCTTATTTATAAGATCTACCGCGAAGGTTTTGCGGGGCTGGATCTCTCTGCTTCTGCCGCGCAGTCCGTCGTGCTGATGTTCCTCGTCATCATCCTCACGGTGGTGCAGTTCCGCTATGTTGAAAGTAAGGTGCGCTACCAATGATTGAGAACCGTCGCGGGCTGACGATTTTCAGCCATACCATGCTGATTTTAGGGATTATCGTCATCCTGTTCCCGCTGTACGTGGCCTTTGTCGCCGCCACGCTGGACACCAAAGCGGTGTTCGACACGCCGATGACGCTGATCCCGGGCGGGCATCTTTTCGAGAACATGAAAACCATCTGGACCCAGGGCGTGGGCGCCAACAGCGCGCCGTTCTGGCTGATGATGCTCAACAGCTTCATCATGGCGTTCGGCATTACGGTGGGCAAAATCACGGTGTCGATGCTGTCGGCCTTCGCCATCGTCTGGTTCCGCTTTCCGCTGCGTAACCTGTTCTTCTGGATGATTTTCATCACCCTGATGCTGCCGGTGGAGGTGCGTATCTTCCCGACGGTGGAGGTGATCGCCAACCTGAAGATGCTGGACAGCTACGCGGGCTTAACCCTGCCGCTGATGGCCTCGGCGACCGCCACCTTCCTGTTCCGCCAGTTCTTTATGACCCTGCCGGACGAGCTGATTGAGGCCGCGCGCATCGACGGCGCCTCGGCGATGCGCTTCTTCCGCGACATCGTGCTGCCGCTGTCGAAAACCAACCTTGCGGCGCTGTTTGTGATCACCTTTATCTACGGCTGGAACCAGTACCTGTGGCCGCTGCTGATTATTCAGGACGTCAACCTCGGCACCGCCGTGGCGGGCATCAAAGGCATGATTGCCACCGGCGAAGGCACCACCCTCTGGAACCAGGTGATGGCGGCGATGCTGCTCACCCTAATCCCACCCGTAGTCATTGTTTTAGCCATGCAGCGCGCGTTTGTCCGCGGCCTGGTCGATAGCGAGAAATAAGATGGCAGGTTTAAAACTTCAGGCAGTTACCAAAAGCTGGGACGGTAAAACCCAGGTCATTCAGCCGCTGACGCTCGACGTGGCGGACGGCGAATTTATCGTGATGGTCGGCCCGTCCGGCTGCGGGAAGTCCACGCTGCTGCGCATGGTGGCGGGGCTGGAGCGCGTAACCTCGGGGGACATCTGGATTGACCGTCAGCGCGTCACCGAGATGGAGCCGAAAGACAGGGGCATCGCGATGGTGTTCCAGAACTACGCTCTCTATCCGCACATGAGCGTGGAAGAGAACATGGCCTGGGGGCTGAAAATTCGCGGCATGGGCAAAGGCCATATCGAGGAGCGCGTGAAAGAAGCCGCCCGCATTCTGGAACTCGACGGCCTGCTGAAGCGCCGCCCGCGCGAGCTCTCCGGCGGCCAGCGCCAGCGCGTGGCAATGGGGCGCGCTATCGTGCGTGACCCGGCGGTATTCCTGTTCGACGAGCCGCTGTCTAACCTCGACGCCAAGCTGCGCGTGCAGATGCGCCTCGAATTGCAGCAGCTGCACCGTCGTCTGAAAACCACGTCACTGTACGTGACCCACGATCAGGTCGAAGCCATGACTCTCGCCCAGCGCGTAATGGTGATGAACAAAGGCGTTGCCGAGCAGATTGGCACCCCGGTGGAAGTGTACGAAAAACCGGCCACCCGCTTTGTGGCGAGCTTTATCGGCAGCCCGGCGATGAACCTGCTGGACGGGCGGATCAATGCTGCGGGAACCCACTTTGAACTGGAAAGCGGGATGGCGCTGCCGATCAACTGGTACTATCGTGGCTACGCCGGGCGTAAGATGACGCTCGGCATCCGCCCGGAGCATATTGGCTTAACGTCTCAGGCGGACGGCGGCGTGCCGTTGGTGATGGACACGCTGGAGATGTTGGGTGCAGATAACCTGGCGCACGGGCGCTGGGGCGAGCAAAAAATTGTGGTGCGCCTGGCGCATCAGGAGCGCCCGAAAGCGGGCAGCACGCTGTGGCTCCACCTGCCGGAAAACCATCTGCACCTTTTTGACGGTGAAACAGGACAACGAGTATGAGCAACTGGCCTTACCCCCACGTCGTCGCCCACCGCGGCGGCGGTAAGCTGGCCCCGGAAAACACCCTGGCGGCGATCGATGTCGGCGCGCGCTACGGCCACACGATGATCGAGTTCGACGCCAAGCTGTCGAAGGACGGCGAAATTTTCCTGCTGCATGACGACAATCTTGAACGCACCAGCAACGGCTGGGGCGTGGCGGGTGAACTGCCGTGGCGCGATCTGCTGAAGGTGGACGCCGGAAGCTGGTATAGCGGCGAGTTCAAAGGCGAACCGCTGCCCCTGCTGGCGGAAGTGGCCGATCGCTGTCGCCAGCACGGCATGATGGCGAACATCGAAATCAAACCGACCACCGGCACCGGGCCGCTGACGGGCAAAGTGATTGCCCTTGCCGCGCGCGAGCTGTGGGAAGGCATGACCGCGCCGCTGCTGTCGTCGTTTGACATCGACGCGCTGGAGGCCGCACAGGCAGCTGTACCTGAGCTGCCGCGCGGGCTGCTGCTGGACGAGTGGCGTGAGGACTGGCGTGAACTGACGGGCCGCTTAGGCTGCGTCTCTATCCATCTGAACCACAAGCTGCTGGATGAGGCGCGGGTGAAAATGCTGAAAGACGCGGGTCTGCATATTCTGGTCTACACCGTTAACAAACCCCAGCGCGCAGCCGAGCTGCTGCGCTGGGGCGTGGACAGTATCTGTACCGATGCGATTGACCAGATCGGCCCGAAATTTATTTATTGAGCATACTGCCGTTCTGCTGGGTCGGCAGCATATGCTGCTGACCGCTGCTTTGCGACATCCCGCCCCCTAACATCCCGCCGTTTTTATTTGGCAGCGGCTGCTCGCGCACCTGTCCCTGCTGCACGCGCTGGGTGTTGGCGTTCATCTGGTTTTGCAGGCTCTGCTGCTGCATCTGGGTCTGCGTTCTCAGCTGCTGATTGAGCATCCCTTTCTGCTGCTGTTGCTGGCTCATCATCTCGGTCTGCATACGCTGCTGGCTCGGGATGACATAACCCTGCTGGTTCGGGTTATTCATGGTGTTGAGTGGCTGTGCGAGCGCGGCAAACGGGATCAGCGCCGCAAGAATCATCAAGCGTTTCATTGTCATTTCCTCCTCTTGAGGCCTCTCTTAAGTTTACTCTGATTTCACCATGACGATGATTTTTTAGGAGTTGTGAACCAGGCTTAAGCGGGGAATATGGATCCCTTCACCTGGAGAACAATAATGATGAAACCAACCTTCTTGCGCTGGGTCGCCATCGCCGCGCTGATGGCAGGCGGCACATTTACCGTGGCGGCCAACCCGCCCGCCGCTCCTCCCGTCTCTTACGGCGTGGAGGAGGATGTTTTTCACCCCGTGCGGGCCACGCACGGCATGGTGGCCTCGGTTGACGCGCTGGCGACCCAAGTGGGCGTCGATATTCTTAAGCAGGGCGGTAACGCGGTGGATGCAGCGGTCGCCGTCGGCTATGCGCTGGCGGTAACGCATCCGCAGGCGGGGAATCTGGGCGGCGGCGGCTTTATGATGCTGCGCACCAAAGACGGTAAAACCACGGCCATCGACTTCCGCGAAATGGCGCCTTCTCAGGCGTCCCGCGATATGTTCCTCGACGACCAGGGGAACCCGGACAGCAAAAAATCCCTGACCTCGCACCTCGCCTCCGGCACGCCGGGCACCGTTGCGGGCTTCTCGCTGGCGCTGGAAAAATACGGCACGATGCCGCTGAACAAGGTGGTGCAGCCTGCCATCAGGCTGGCGCGGGAGGGATTTGTGGTCAATGACGCCCTGGCGGACGACCTCAAGACCTACGGCAGTGAAGTCATTCCCAATCACGAAAACAGCAAGGCGATCTTCTGGAAGGACGGTGAACCGCTGAAGAAGGGCGATAAGCTGGTGCAGAAGAATCTCGCCAAAAGCCTGGAGCTGATTGCGGAGCACGGCCCGGACGCCTTCTACAAAGGGGCGATTGCCGACCAGATTGCCGAAGAGATGCAGAAGAACGGCGGGCTTATCACCAAAGCGGATCTGGCGGAATACAGGGCGGTGGAGCGCGAGCCGATTAGCGGCACCTATCGCGGCTACGAGGTGTTCTCCATGCCGCCGCCGTCCTCCGGGGGCATTCACATCGTGCAGATCCTCAATATTCTTGAAAACTTTGATATGCACAAGTTCGGCTTCGGCAGCGCGGATGCCATGCAGGTGATGGCGGAGGCGGAAAAACGCGCCTATGCCGACCGTTCGGAATACCTCGGCGATCCGGACTTCGTGAAGGTGCCGTGGCAGGCGCTGACCAACAAGGCGTATGCAAAATCCATTGCCGATCAGATCGACATCAACAAGGCTAAGCCGTCGAGCGAGATCCGCCCCGGCAAGCTGGCGCCGTATGAAAGCAACCAGACCACCCACTTCTCGGTGGTGGATAAAGACGGCAATGCGGTGGCGGTGACCTACACGCTCAACACTACCTTTGGTACCGGGATCGTAGCGGGCAACAGCGGCATTCTGCTGAACAACGAGATGGATGACTTCTCCGCTAAGCCGGGCGTGCCGAACGTCTACGGACTGGTCGGCGGCGATGCGAATGCGGTGGGGCCGAAGAAGCGTCCGCTGTCGTCCATGTCGCCAACCATCGTGGTGAAAGACGGGAAAACCTGGCTGGTGACCGGCAGCCCTGGCGGGAGCCGCATCATAACTACCGTGCTACAGATGGTGGTGAACAGCATCGACTTTGGCATGAACGTCGCCGAGGCGACCAATGCGCCGCGTTTCCATCATCAGTGGCTGCCGGACGAGCTGCGCGTGGAGAAGGGCTTTAGCCCGGACACCATCAAGCTGCTGGAGCAGCGCGGACAGAAGGTGGCTGTGAAAGAGGCGATGGGCAGCACCCAGAGCATTATGGTGGGGCCAGACGGCGCGCTGTTTGGCGCGTCGGATCCGCGTTCGGTGGATGATTTGACGGCGGGGTACTGATTATTCCCCTCACTCTAACCCTCTCCCCATAGGGGAGAGGGGAGTGTGTCACTTCATTCTCGCCATGAAGTACGCGTCCACATATTCGCCGTTGCGCAGGGCGTAGCGCTTGCCGGTGCCTTCAATTTCGAACCCGTGCTTTTTGTACACCGCGATTGCCGGTTCGTTATCAACAAATACCGTTAACTCAATGCGATCGACGCGCAGCCAGTTGTCGCACATATCAATCATGGTTCGCATCAGCGCGCTGGCAACGCCCCGATTTTGCCATTGCGCACCCACACAAATACCGAAATCGGCAACGTGGCTGCGACGCGGGCGTTGTGCGACGGCAATGCACAGGTGCCCGGCGACGGTCCCGTCGATACAAGCCACCAGCTGTTTAATGCCGGGCTGATCGGTTAGCCGGTCATGCCACATCTGCTCTGAGGGATGAGGAACCTGTAGCGTGTTGTGGTACACCTCCGGCTGGGCGTGGATCTGACGAATGGCATCGTAATCTCTCGGTTCCGCGTGGCGTATCACTATCTCACTCATTCCTTGTTCCTCAGTCGGTTAAAAGTCCCCTCCAACATCAATGACTTTAAAATTTGAGTCAACCGCTATTTTTTGCAAAAAGTATTGGACAAGTGCGAATGAGAATGATTATTATTGCTTTGCATTCAGGAGGACCCCTACGGGAACCTGAAAGCACGACATTGCTCACATTGCTTCCAGTATTACTTTAGCCAGCTTCTCGCTGGCTTTTTTTTTGTTATGGTTAAACTCAGTAACCTTCCAAAAGGACTGAGCCATGACACTACATTGCGCATTTATTGGATTTGGCAAAAGCACCACGCGTTACCACCTTCCGTATGTCCTCCACCGTAAAGACACCTGGCATGTGGCCCATATTTACCGCCGCCGCGCGAAGCCGGAAGAGCAATCCCCGCAGTACTCCCACATTCACTTCACCAGCGATCTCGATGAAGTATTGAATGACCCGCAGGTAAAGCTGGTGGTTGTCTGCACCCACGCCGACAGCCATTTTGACTATGCGAAACGCGCGCTCGAAGCGGGCAAGAACGTGCTGGTGGAAAAGCCGTTCACCCCGACCATTGCCGAAGCGAAAGCGCTGTTTACGCTGGCGAAAAGCAAAGGGCTGACCGTTACCCCGTATCAGAACCGTCGCTTTGACAGCTGTTTCCTGACGGCGAAAAAGGCGATTGAGAGCGGCAAGCTTGGCGACATTGTGGAAATCGAAAGCCACTTCGATTACTACCGCCCGGTGGCGGAAACCCAGCCCGGCCTGCCGCAGGACGGCTCGTTCTATGGTCTGGGCGTGCACACCATGGACCAGATCATCTCCCTGTTTGGCCGCCCGGACCACGTGGCTTACGACATCCGCAGCCTGCGCAATAAAGCCAACCCGGACGACACCTTCGAGGCGCAGCTGTTCTACGGCGACCTTAAGGCTATCGTTAAAACCAGTCATCTGGTGAAAATCGACTACCCGAAATTTATCGTTCATGGCACCAAAGGCTCGTTCATTAAGTACGGCATTGACCAGCAGGAGACCAGCCTGAAGGCCAACATCATGCCGGGCGAACCGGGCTTTGCGGCGGACGATTCCGTGGGCGTGCTGGAGTACGTGAACGATGAGGGCGTAACGGTCAAAGAAGAGCTGAAACCGGAAACCGGCGACTATGGCCGCGTCTACGATGCGCTATATGAAACCCTAATCAACGGCGCGCCGAATTACGTCAAGGAATCTGACGTTCTGACCAACCTGGAAATCCTTGAACGGGCATTCGAGCAGGCTTCTCCTGCCACGGTAACCCTCGCGAAATAAGCAAAAACGGCTCCTCTGGGCTTGTTCATAATTTTTGAACAGAGGAGTCAATTTTCACCCTCTATGATCCCCGACCGTTTGAGTCCACACTTACTCCATCGAAACGAACTGAGGGTGAAAACAATGATCTACTTACGCAAAGCAAACGAACGCGGTCACGCAAATCATGGCTGGCTGGACTCATGGCATTCATTCTCGTTTGCCGACTACTACGACCCGAACTTCATGGGCTTCTCCGCGCTGCGCGTGATTAACGACGACGTGATTGATGCAGGCCAGGGCTTCGGTACCCACCCGCACAAAGACATGGAAATCCTGACCTATGTGCTGGAAGGGGCGGTTGAGCACCAGGACAGCATGGGCAACAAAGAGCAGGTGCCGGCGGGCGAGTTCCAGATTATGAGCGCGGGTACCGGGGTGCGTCACTCTGAGTACAACCCGAGCAAAACGGAAAAACTGCACCTGTATCAAATCTGGATCATTCCAGAAGAGACCGGCATCACGCCACGCTACGAGCAGCGCCGCTTCGACGCGAAACAGGGCAAACAGCTGGTGCTGTCCCCGGACGCGCGTGAAGGTTCCCTGAAAGTGCATCAGGATATGGAGCTGTACCGCTGGGCGCTGGCGAAAGACGAACAGTCCGTGCACCAGATTGCCGCCAACCGCCGCGTCTGGATCCAGGTGGTGAAAGGGGAAGTGTCTATCAACGGCACCAAAGCCACCACCGCCGATGGTCTGGCCGTCTGGGATGAGCAGGCGCTCTCCGTGCACGCCGACAGCGAAAGCGAAATCCTGCTGTTTGACCTGCCTCCGGTCTAAATAATTTCTCAACCTTCCCTTTAAACGGGGAAGGTTGAGCTTTGTCCGTGATAAACTGAGCAAATCTCTCACTTCAAGATTTCTCAGGACGATGAAAAAGAAACGCCCCGTACTTCAGGATGTCGCCGATCGCGTCGGTGTGACCAAAATGACGGTCAGCCGTTTTTTACGTAACCCGGAACAGGTTTCCGTGGCGTTGCGTGGCAAGATTGCCGCCGCCCTTGATGAACTGGGTTATATTCCCAACCGCGCACCCGATATTCTCTCCAATGCGACCAGCCGTGCGGTGGGCGTTCTGCTTCCTTCCCTGACCAACCAGGTTTTCGCTGAAGTTCTGCGCGGCATTGAAAGCGTCACCGATGCGTTTGGCTACCAGACCATGCTCGCTCACTATGGGTACAAGCCGGAACTGGAAGAGGAACGTCTTGAATCAATGCTTTCCTGGAACATTGACGGCCTGATTTTAACCGAACGAACCCACACTGCCCGCACGCTCAAAATGATTGAAGTCGCCGGTATTCCGGTGGTGGAGCTCATGGACAGCCAGTCGCCATGCCTCGACATCGCCGTTGGGTTCGATAACTTTGAAGCGGCTCGTCAGATGACAGCGGCGATCATCGCCCGCGGTCATCGTCATATTGCCTATCTGGGTGCGCGTCTTGATGAACGTACTATCATCAAACAGAAGGGATACGAGCAGGCGATGCTCGACGCAAATTTAACCCCGTACAGCGTGATGGTGGAGCAGTCCTCATCTTACACCTCGGGTATTGAGCTGATGCGTCAGGCACGACGCGAGTATCCGCAACTGGACGGTATTTTCTGTACCAACGATGACCTTGCGGTCGGTGCAGCGTTCGAATGCCAGCGTCTGGGGTTGAAGATCCCTGAGGATATGGCGATTGCCGGCTTCCACGGCCACGATATTGGTCAGGTGATGGAGCCGCGTCTGGCGAGCGTTCTGACACCGCGTGAACGCATGGGCCGCATTGGCGCAGAACGCCTGCTGGCGCGCATTCGTGGAGAGACGGTTACCCCTAAAATGTTAGATTTAGGTTTCACCTTGTCACCGGGTGGATCTATTTGAACTGACAAATTTGAAGTAGCTCACACTTATTCACTTCGCGCACGTTTGGATATTGCTTCTCTTTTGCCCCAGCAGGACAATGTTACCGATAACTGTTACCCGTAACAATTGACTGAGGGACACCCTTTGAGCACGACTAATCACGATCACCACGTTTACGTCCTGATGGGCGTGTCCGGTAGCGGTAAATCTGCCGTGGCGAGCGAAGTGGCGCATCAACTTCAGGCTGCGTTTCTTGATGGTGACTTCCTCCATCCGCGCAGCAACATCATGAAAATGGCCTCCGGCGAACCGCTGAACGATGACGACCGCAAACCGTGGTTGCAGGCGCTGAATGACGCCGCGTTCGCGATGCAGCGCACCAACAAAGTTTCCCTGATCGTCTGCTCCGCGCTGAAAAAAACCTACCGCGACCTGCTGCGCGACGGCAATCCGAACCTCTCGTTCATCTATCTGAAAGGCGATTTTGGGGTGATTGAAAGCCGTCTGAAAGCGCGTAAAGGCCACTTCTTTAAAACCCAGATGCTGGTGACGCAGTTCGAAGCGCTTCAGGAGCCGGGTGAAGATGAAAAAGACGTCTTAGTGGTTGATATCGATCAGCCGCTGGAAGGTGTTGTAGCCAGCACCATCGAGGTCATTAACAAAAGGCAGTAAGTTTTGAGTACATTAACGCTAGTTTTGACAGCAGTGGGTTCGGTATTGCTGCTGCTGTTTTTAGTGATGAAGGCGCGTATGCACGCCTTCGTTGCTTTGATGGTGGTTTCTATTGGTGCAGGTCTCTTTTCCGGTATGCCGCTCGACAAGATCGCCGCGACGATGGAAAAAGGGATGGGCGGCACGCTGGGCTTCCTGGCGATTGTGGTCGCGCTGGGCGCGATGTTTGGCAAGATTCTGCATGAGACGGGCGCGGTCGACCAGATTGCCGTCAAAATGCTCAAATCCTTCGGCCACAGCCGCGCGCACTACGCGATTGGCCTGGCCGGTCTGATTTGCGCACTGCCGCTGTTCTTCGAAGTGGCGGTGGTGCTGCTCATCAGCGTCGCCTTCTCCATGGCGCGCCATACCGGCACTAACCTCGTGAAGCTGGTCATTCCGCTGTTTGCGGGCGTGGCGGCGGCTGCGGCGTTTCTGCTGCCAGGGCCGGCGCCGATGCTGCTGGCCTCCCAGATGCACGCGGACTTTGGCTGGATGATCCTGATTGGCCTGTGTGCGGCCATCCCGGGGATGATTATCGCCGGTCCGCTGTGGGGCAATTTCATCAGCCGTTACGTTGAGCTGCACATCCCGGACGACATCACCGAGCCGCACCTGGGCGAAGGCAAAATGCCGTCATTCGGCTTTAGCCTTTCTTTGATCCTGCTCCCGCTGGTGCTGGTGGGCCTGAAAACCATCGCCGCGCGCTTTGTGCCGGTCGGTTCTGCCGCGTACGAATGGTTTGAGTTCATCGGTCACCCGTTCACGGCGATTCTGGTGGCGTGTCTGGTGGCGATTTACGGCCTGGCGATGCGCCAGGGTATGCCGAAAGACCGCGTGATGGAGATCTGTGGTGCCGCGCTGCAGCCTGCGGGTATTATCCTGCTGGTGATCGGTGCCGGCGGCGTGTTCAAGCAGGTGCTGGTGGATTCCGGCGTGGGCCCGGCTCTGGGTGAAGCACTGACCGGAATGGGCCTGCCGATTGCGGTAACCTGCTTCGTGCTGGCTGCGGCGGTGCGTATCATTCAGGGTTCCGCCACCGTGGCGTGCTTAACCGCCGTGGGTCTGGTGATGCCGGTGATTGAACAGCTGAACTACTCCGGTGCCCAGATGGCCGCGCTGTCTATCTGCATCGCGGGCGGTTCGATTGTCGTCTCGCACGTTAACGACGCCGGCTTCTGGCTGTTCGGTAAGTTTACCGGCGCCACCGAAGCGCAAACGCTGAAAACCTGGACGCTGATGGAAACCATCCTCGGCACGACGGGTGCGATTGTCGGGATGATTGCCTTTACGCTGCTGAGCTGAATGCAATGATTTAACAAGGCAAAAAAAGGCCCGGTAGCGTCAGCGCTTACCGGGCCTTTTTTATTATCCAGGGCATCAGGCCGGGCCATAACCCGGCATTGTGTTACTCGCCCTGCGTGGCGCTCTCAATCGTCAAGCGCACGTCTGAGGTAATCAGTTCAGCCAGCATCTGGTAAACCTTCAGCGTCTCTTCCGGCTCGGCATCGCCCGTATCGCTGATGAAGCCTTCGTCACGCAGCGTCAGCACCAGCGAGCTGAATACCGCCTTGTCGAAGAATTCCGGGGCGTTAATGCCGTGCAGCACGGACAGACGCTGTGCCAGCGTCCGGCTCTCTTTCTCCAGCGTGCCGCGGTTGATGGACGGGTTCGCGCTCAGCAGCCAGAACGTAATGGCGTAGCGCTGCAGCGTTTCGCGCGCACCGGCCGCCAGCAGCTGCAGGGTGCGGGAGCGTGACGGATTGATGTGCAGCTCGTCGTTCGCAACGGTGATCAGCCCCTGACGGCGCAGCTCTTCCGTCAGTTTATCCAGCTCAACGGCCAGCTCTTCCTTGCTCCAGCGCAGGAATAGCTCCGCTTTAAGCATCGGGTAGAGCGTCTCAACGTGGCGCAACAGCTCCTGACGTGAAATACGGCGATGCTGGGTGATAATGGCCGCCATGAGCGATGGCAGCATCAGCATATGAGCGATGTTGTTGCGGTAGTACGTCATCAGTACGGCCTGCTCGCGCGGCAGAATGATGATATCGCCGATCGTATCTTTCTCGACTTCGAACTTGTTCATCTGCAGCGCGTGATCGATAAGCTCGCTGGCGGTAGCAGAAGGAGCTGTCGAATCAACCGAGTATGGCACGTTGCGCATCATGTCCAGATAGCAGTCCAGCTGCTCCGTGAGCTGTTCACGGGTCAGGGAACGCTGACGTGAAGCCAGCAGCGCCGTACAGCACAGGTTCATCGCATTGGCCGCACCGGCGTTGTTAATGCGCACCATCAGCTCGGACGCGATACCGTTCACCGTTGGCGTCAGCCAGGCCGGACGCACCGCTTCGATAGGATCGATAGACTCGCGCCAATCCGGAACATGATGGTTCAGATACGTCATCAGCGGCATCGGCTCGCCAAAGTTTACGTAGCCCTGACCCAGGTTGCGTAACTTGCTCAGGCCGCGCAGCATCTGCGGCAGGCTCTCTTTCTCTTTGGTCGCACCGCGCAGCTCTTTCGCGTAGGTGCCCACTTCCATCACGTGCTCATAGCCAATGTAAATTGGCACAAGCGTGATTGGACGCGTACCGCCGCGCAGCATCGCCTGAATGGTCATTGACAGCGTGCCGGTCTTCGGATCGAGCAGACGACCGGTACGGGAGCGCCCGCCCTCCACGAAGTACTCTACGGAGTAGCCGCGGCTGAACAGCTCGCCGAGATACTCGCGGAACACGGTGGAGTAGAGCTTGTTGCCCTTGAAGGTACGACGAATAAAGAACGCACCCAGGCGGCGGAAAATCGGGCCTGCTGGCCAGAAGTTCAGGTTAATACCGGCGGCAATGTGCGGTGGTACCAGCCCCTGGTGATAGAGCACGTAGGAGAGAAGCAGGTAGTCCATGTGGCTGCGGTGGCAGGGGACATAGACAATCTCATGACCATCGTGCGCCAGCTGACGCACGCGCTCGGCGTTATGGACGTTGATGCCCTGATAGAGGCGGTTCCAGGTAAAGCCGAGAATACGATCGGACAGGCGAATCATCTCGTAAGAGAAGTTCGCGGCAATCTCTTCCATCAGCGCAATGGCGTTCTGCTGGGCTTTCTCATGGGAAATTTTCTTGCTGCGCGCTTCGTCTTCAACGGCGCGGGCGATCGCTTTGGAGGCCAGCAGCTTGTTGAACAGGTCCTGACGCGCCGGAAGACGTGGCCCTACGGCCGCCAGGCGCTGGCGGGCGAAGTGCATACGCGCCACGCGCGCCAGTTTTTGCGCGATGATCTTGTCAGTACCGTGCTCGTCCGCCATTCGGCGAAGGGAGACGGAAGGGGAGAAGCGCACAAAGCTGTCGCGTCCCAGCCAGGAGACCGCGAAGAACTTCTGGATGCCGTTAAGCATGCGCAGCGGCGGGTTCTCTTCACCTTTTTCACGGCCCGGACGGCGACCAAACATCACCGATACCGGCACCATCTGCACATCCAGGTCAGGATTGCTGCGGTGCAGGTCGAGATAGTCGTGGAACAGCTTGATGGACTCTTCTTTCGGTGTGTAATAGGTAAACACGCGCGGCCCGCCGTGAATGAACACGTAGCGCGGCAGCAAAGTGCCGTCAACTTCCAGTGGTTCAAGCGGATCGGGTAAATCATGCGCCAGACACTGGGCACGAAGCGTTAGCAGGTCTGCCTTAGAGTTATAAGGCAAAACGTACATAATAGGGCGCGAGGTATCGAGCCCCAGTTCCAGCGCGGGTTCTGCTGGGATAGACTTGCTTTTTACCAGTATGCTTAATGGTAAATTAAGTAATTTGTAGTAAATTCGTGGCCAGCCGGACATAAACGATGTAAAGCCTCTGGTTAATAATGCAATTGCGGCGCAAGGATAACAGAAAGCGCGCAAAATTTCTGTTGTTACCCGTCATACTTCAGGCGGCAGCGAAACGCGCTGCAGCTCCTGTTACTGACGCTCTTTTTTAAAAAAGGTTCTTTTAATGGCCAATAATACCACTGGGTTGACGCGTATCATCAAAGCCGCCGGCTATTCATGGAAAGGTTTCCGTGCCGCGTGGGTTAATGAAGCTGCTTTTCGCCAGGAAGGTGTCGCCGCTATCGTCGCGGTTATCATCGCCTGTTTCCTTGATGTAGATGCCATTACCCGCGTGCTTCTCATCGGTTCCGTACTTCTGGTGATGATAGTGGAAATTCTCAATAGCGCTATTGAGGCCGTGGTCGACAGGATCGGCTCTGATTTTCACGAGCTCTCTGGCCGCGCGAAGGATATGGGCTCCGCCGCTGTCCTGCTGGCGATTATCACCGCAGCCATTACCTGGGTCACGCTGCTTTGGTCACATTTCCGATGATGCTCGAGGAATAATTAAGTCCCTGGTTTTTTGTGCAGTTTTTGGTTCCAAAATCGCCTTTGACTGTATATACTCACAGCATAACTGTATATACACCCAGGGGGCGGAATGAAAGCATTAACGACCAGGCAGCAAGAGGTGTTTGATCTCATTCGGGATCATATCGGCCAGACGGGTATGCCACCCACGCGTGCGGAAATCGCGCAGCGTCTGGGTTTCCGTTCTCCGAATGCTGCCGAGGAACACCTGAAAGCGCTGGCGCGTAAGGGTGTGATTGAGATTGTGTCAGGCGCGTCGCGTGGTATCCGCCTGCTGGTGGAAGAAGAGACGGGCATTCCGCTGATAGGCCGCGTTGCTGCAGGTGAACCGCTGCTGGCACAACAGCATATTGAAGGTCACTACCAGGTCGATCCTGGTATGTTCAAGCCGAGCGCTGATTTTCTGCTGCGCGTTAGCGGGATGTCGATGAAAGACATCGGCATTCTTGATGGCGACCTTCTGGCCGTTCACAAAACGCAGGATGTGCGAAACGGCCAGGTGGTGGTTGCGCGCATTGATGACGAAGTGACCGTTAAGCGCCTGAAAAAACAGGGTAACACTGTTCAGCTGTTGCCCGAAAACAACGAGTTCACCCCGATTGTGGTCGACCTCCGCGAACAGAGCTTCTCTATTGAAGGTCTGGCTGTTGGCGTGATTCGTAACGGCGAATGGCTGTAATCTCTTCCTGACAGGCTACGCTTCCGCTGTAGCCTGCTTCATTTACCCTTCCCGGTATCTCTCATGTCACTGCTGACGGCATCTGATAAGGCATTGTGGCGTCTTGCCCTGCCGATGATTTTCTCCAATATCACCGTGCCCTTGCTGGGTCTGGTCGATACGGCCGTTATTGGTCATCTCGATTCCCCTGTTTATCTTGGCGGCGTGGCGATTGGCGCGACGGCAACCAGCTTTCTGTTCATGCTGCTGCTCTTTTTGCGTATGAGCACCACCGGGCTCACCGCACAGGCGTATGGTGCGAAAGATCCGTTACGTCTGGCGCGTGCGCTGGTGCAGCCGCTGATCCTGGCGCTTGGCGCGGGGGTACTCATTGTTTTACTGCGCACGCCCCTGATAGACCTTGCGCTCCATGTTGTTGGTGGCAGCGAGGCGGTACTGGAGCAGGCGCGTCGCTTCCTGGAAATCCGCTGGCTCAGCGCGCCCGCTTCGCTGGCAAACCTGGTTCTGCTGGGTTGGTTACTGGGTGTGCAATACGCCCGTGCGCCAGTGATTTTGTTGGTCGTGGGAAACCTTCTCAACATTGTGCTCGATCTCTGGCTGGTGATGGGCCTGCATATGGACGTGCGCGGGGCGGCACTGGCGACGGCGATTGCCGAATACGGAACCTTACTCATTGGGCTGTGGATGGTCTGGCGCGTGCTGGCTCTGCGCGGGATATCCCTCGTAATGCTGAAAACCGCATGGCGCGGCAATATCCGTAAACTGCTGGCGCTCAACCGTGACATCATGCTGCGCTCGCTTCTGCTACAACTCTGTTTTGGCGCATTGACGGTTTTTGGTGCCCGTCTTGGGCCTGAGATCGTCGCGGTGAATGCGGTCCTGATGACATTGCTGACGTTTACCGCCTACGCGCTGGACGGCTTCGCCTACGCCGTTGAGGCGCATTCCGGGCAGGCGTACGGCGCGCGGGAAAGTGGCCAGCTTAGGGATGTCTGGCGGGCAGCCTGTCGACAAGCGGGACTGGTCGCGCTGGCGTTTGCACTGATTTATGCCTGTTTTGGCCGTGACATTATTGCATTACTCACTTCGATCCCGGCTTTACGCGAACTGGCGGACCACTACATCATCTGGCAGGTTACCTTGCCGGTGGTGGGGGTGTGGTGTTATCTGCTGGACGGCATGTTTATCGGTGCGACGCGCGGAGCGGAAATGCGCAACAGTATGGCGGTTGCGGCGGCGGGGTTTGGTTTGACGCTGCTGACGCTTCCGTGGCTGGGTAATCACGGTTTGTGGCTGGCGCTTGCGGTCTTTCTCTCGCTGCGCGGCCTCTCGCTTGCCTTTATCTGGCATCGCCACTGGCAAAATAATACCTGGCTTCCTTCCCGTCACGATATATCGTGACGGTTAAAGATTCCGAATATGAAATCAACCGCCGAATCCTTAGCTACAATTATTATCACGTCCAGCAGAAAAGAACGTAACGGACGTTACGACCCGACGCTTAACTAAGAGGACACGATGATGAATAAAGACGAAATCGGCGGCAACTGGAAGCAGTTCAAAGGTAAAGCGAAAGAAAAGTGGGGTAAGCTGACTGATGACGATATGACCGTCATTGAAGGTAAGCGCGATCAGCTTGTCGGTAAAATTCAGGAACGTTACGGCTACGCAAAAGATCAGGCGGAAAACGAAGTCAAAGACTGGGAAACCCGTAACGACTACCGCTGGTAGCGCTGAATGACCCACACAGGCGGCTCTAAGCCGCCTTTTTTTTGCCCTTAGCGCGGCTTTTTCTTCACCAGAATAGAGTGGTCGTGCTGACACGCATCCTGATGTCGACAGGCTTCCACCTCTACACAGCCTGAACACAGCCCGTGCGCTTCAATCACGTTATGACGCAGGGCAAAACCCATTTTTGCCGCCAGCGTGTGCATAATGTCCTCTACGCCTTCCGCTCCCTCTTCTTTCACTACGCCGCAACGATCGCAGATAAACATGGCCGATGTATGCGTTGGCTGATCGAAAAGATGGCACAGGACATAGCTGTTTGTGGATTCGACTTTATGCACAAACCCTTGTTCCAGCAGGAAATCCAGCGCGCGATACACCGTGGGCGGTTTAGCCTGCGGCTCGCTTTCGCGGAGCAGGTCGAGCAGATCGTAGGCGCTGATCGCCCCCTGTTGCAGGCTCATCAGGCGCAAGACTTCAAGGCGCTGCGGGGTCAGGCGCACATTGCGTTGCGCGCATAGCTTTTCGGCCTGCGCTAACAGCTCTTTTGTGGACTTATCCATTTAGCACCTCGGATGTTCTGGGAAGTAAAACCCTCACTTTATCATGTTCTGGCAAAAACACCGATATCCGCCAGGCTGTGCTATACCTGACGCATCGCAAACCGGGAATGTAACCATGAAAAAACCAGACTGTATCAAGCACTGGCGCGACGTAGAAGGGCCAGATGACGCCACCTACCCCGACAGTAACGAGCTTTTTTCCATCGGATCGCCGCTGGCGCGCAGCCTGGGCCTCAGGCGTATAGGCATTCATCATGAACGTTTACCGCCGGGGCGTCGGACGTCCTATCCCCATGCAGAAAGTGACGAAGAAGAGTTTATCTACGTGCTTGAGGGCTATCCTGAAGCCTGGATTAATGGCTATTTGTGGAAACTCGAACCCGGAGACAGCGTGGGCTTTCCCGCCGGGACCGGCGTCTGCCACACCTTTATCAACAACACCGAGGAAGAGGTTCGGCTACTGGTGGTGGGGGAGGCCAACAAGAAGCACAACCGCATCTACTATCCGCTCAATCCGGTTTATGCCGCCACGCGGGAAGATCGCTGGGTAGACCATCCGCCACAGTTTTTTGGGCCGCACGATGGAAAACCTGGGAAAAAATAATTTCCTCTTCTATAAATATTGAGGGCCGTCACAAAATATAACAGGCCGTAAGGGAGTTTTACTTAGGGAAAGAAATAGCGGGTCTTTTACTCCTTATTCACAGCAATAGTTCGTTCCTGTTTGGGTGATAACAGACAGGGGTTATTTCATAACAGACTATAACGGGCATACTGTGAAAAAACATTTTAAATTTTCGGTGGTTAGCATTGCCGTCTCTGTGTTTATGGCAAATCAGGCGGGAGCAGCCAATACCTGGACAGAATCACGCAGCGACGCCATGGGCGGCACCGGCGTTGCTTCGGGCAGTTATGGCAGTGGGGCGTTAATCAACCCCGCGCTGCTGGCAAAGGCAAAGCCGGACGATGACGTGACGGTCATTTTGCCGTCCGTTGGGGTGCAGGTAACGGATGAGGACAATCTTCAGGATGAGATTGATACCATCAACGACAAAATCAATCACTACAAGGATGTGGTTGATAATCTTACGCCAATTCAGGTCATCACTAATCCTTTAGGCTCCATCAACCAGTTCCAGGGCGCGGCCAAAGATTTGGCTGATGAGCTGGACTATCTCAAGGGCAAAACCGCTCGCGCGACGGCAGGGGCAGGGCTTGCGGTGAGTATCCCTAACGATGTGCTTTCCGTGGCCTTTATGGCAAAAGGGTACGCCCATGGCCGGGTGAGCTCGTCTATCGACCAGCAGGATATTGATTATCTGCGTCGTATTCAAAGAAACAATGTGTTTGCTGCCGGTGTAGCCCTGGATGCGGCGCTAAACGGCACGGACCAGATCACTCAAAACCTTAACTCAACGGCGTCTGGCCGGGCGGCGATTGTTTCCGACTACGGTATTGCCGTTGCCCGCCAGTTTGACCTTGGCGGCGTTCCGGTTTCCGTGGGCGTGACGCCAAAACTGCAAAAAACCTGGCTCTATAACTACACCACCTCGATCTACGATTACGACAGTAATAAGTGGAACGATAGCCGCTACCGTACAGACGATACCGGCTTTAACGTCGATGCCGGTATTGCCGCTGATTTTGGCGAAAACTGGACGGTCGGCGTGAGCGGGCAAAACCTGATGTCGCGCGATATCGACACCAAAGATATCCGCATCCGCAACGGGCGTACGGGGGAAGTGGTGAGCTATAAAGACACCTACCAGATCCGTCCGCTGGTGACCGCGGGCGCTGCCTGGCACAACGATCTGGTGACCCTGACCGCCGATGGCGATCTGACCGAAACCAAAGGCTTTAAGAGCGAAGATACGTCGCAGTATGTTGGGGTCGGTGCTGAAGTGACTCCGCTGAGCTGGCTGGCGGTGCGTGCCGGTTATCGTGCGGATATGAAAGGGAACGACAGCAACGTCTTTACCGGCGGTGTCGGTTTCGCGCCGTTCAATACCGTTCATGTTGACCTGATGGGTCTGTATGGCGAGGACGAAACCTGGGGCGCAGGGGCTCAGCTGAGCATGACGTTCTAACATAAAGGGCACCCTGCTGGTGCCCTTTATACTTATCCGTGTGCTGCTTTAGCCAGTGTATCGTTGATCCATTGATTCACGCTTTTACCTGACACTTCAGCGGCAATGTTAATTGCGGAATGGACCTCAGGCGAGATGCGCAGACTGATTTTTCCACTTGCGGGTCGCAGAGGCTCTCGGCCCTGCTCAGAACAATAAGCCAGATAGTCATCAACGGCTTCTTCAAACGCTTTACGCAGGGCAGCGACGTTATCAGCATGAAAACCGATAACATCTCTTATGCCAGCAACATGCCCAACGAAGCAAAGATCTTCGTCGCTGTAATCTATTTTTGCGGCATAGCCTTTATAAGTCATAGTATTAATCATGGAGATACCCCTGTTGCGATGAGAAAAGCCATTGCGTCGCGAACCTGATAAACCTTCGCTTCTTTATCCGGATGAGGACGATGAAACGAAGCCACAACTCCATTGATTTCGAATCTTACCCTTGAGCCGTTACCTTCTGAGGCTTTCGCCCCCAATGCGATAAAAAGCGCTTCAATCCTGCGCCATTCCAGAGAACTGGGCGTTGGCACAGAGAAAATCAACTGCAATGTTTTTTGGTGGCGGGCGTTCAATGTTTTCATAGCTGATAGATTCCATTTTAATTTTCTTCCCCGCCAAAGCTAAAATGGATGATATCACTTTTTGATATCATATCAAGCCGGATCGTATCCTTTTTGAGCCTGTGCTATAGTAGCGCCCCTTTTCCACCAGATGCTTAAAACTTCGCCATGTCGTCAGAACACCAGACCGCTTTCCCTGCACACCGTTTCTCCATTGCGCCGATGCTCGACTGGACGGACAGACACTGCCGCTACTTCCTGCGCCAGCTCTCCCGCCATACGCTGCTGTACACCGAAATGGTGACCACGGGCGCAATCATCCACGGGAAGGGCGACTACCTGGCATACAGTGAAGAAGAGCATCCGGTTGCGCTGCAGTTGGGGGGCAGCGATCCGGTCGCGCTGGCCCAGTGCGCAAAGCTGGCGGAAGAACGCGGCTACGACGAGATCAACCTGAACGTCGGCTGCCCTTCCGACCGCGTGCAAAACGGCATGTTCGGCGCCTGTCTGATGGGCAACGCACAGCTGGTGGCGGACTGTATCAAGGCGATGCGCGATGTAGTCTCCATTCCGGTGACGGTCAAAACCCGTATCGGCATTGACGACCAGGACAGCTACGAATTCCTGTGCGATTTCATCAATACGGTGTCAGGGAAAGGCGAGTGTGAGATGTTTATCATCCACGCCCGCAAAGCCTGGCTTTCAGGCCTTAGCCCGAAAGAGAACCGTGAGATCCCGCCGCTGGACTACCCGCGCGTGTACCAGTTGAAACGTGATTTCCCGCACCTGACGATGTCAATCAACGGCGGCATCAAGTCTCTGGAAGAGGCCAAAGCGCACCTTGAACATATGGATGGCGTGATGGTCGGGCGCGAGGCGTATCAAAATCCGGGCATTCTGGCGACCGTCGACCGCGAAATCTTTGGCGTTGCAGGCGCAGACACCGACCCGGTTGCCGTCGTGCGTGCCATGTACCCTTACATTGAGCGCGAGTTGAGCAATGGTACCTATCTTGGCCACATCACCCGACATATGCTTGGCCTGTTCCAGGGTATTCCGGGCGCACGCCAGTGGCGTCGCTACCTCAGTGAGAACGCGCATAAAGCCGGTGCCGATATTGAGGTGCTGGAACATGCGCTGCGGCTGGTGGCGGATAAGCAATAATTTCGCTAAAAGATCGTCAAATTCACCACGCCCTGCGAATCCTCGCGGGGCGTTTTGCTTTAAGAACAATACGTTAGCTTTGGCATGATTCTTGTAATGATTGCAG
The DNA here is from genome assembly GCF_014982245.1 of Enterobacter cloacae complex sp. P6RS. Lineage (NCBI taxonomy): Bacteria > Pseudomonadati > Pseudomonadota > Gammaproteobacteria > Enterobacterales > Enterobacteriaceae > Enterobacter > Enterobacter cloacae complex sp. P6RS. Next base: position 60,817 of record NZ_JADCLB010000008.1, on the reverse strand, counting down.
CATCATTCGGGAACTCGTGGGAGAGCACCATGCTTGAACTACTTTTTGTGATTGGCTTTTTTGTCATGCTGATGGTCACGGGCGTTTCGCTGCTCGGCATTCTGGCCGCGCTCGTTGTGGCCACGGTGGTTATGTTTATCGGCGGATTATTTGCCCTGACGATCAAACTGCTGCCGTGGCTGCTGCTGGCTATCGCCGTGGTGTGGGTAATACGGGCGATTAAAGCGCCAAAACTGCCGACTTATCAGCGCAATAACCGCTTCCGTTACTAAGGTATTGAGGGGTTCGTCACATACTTGTAACTTTTCCGGCAGCATGGCTTAGAACAGAATAGGATTTACTTATCGAATCTGTCACTATGGCTGCCGCTACAGAATTCATCGAGCTGTACCCTACATACAGCCGAACTAAAAAAAGAAAGGGCTTCCCACGGGAAGCCCAATTTCTTTTTGGGGGTCAGGGAATTAGCAAACTTGAACCCTGCGTCGCCCGGCTTTCCAGCACCTCATGCGCGCGCTGCGCATCGGTTAGCGGGTATTTCTGTGCATCCGCCACATCCACCTTAATCACGCCGCTGGCTATTAGCGAGAACAGCTCGTTGCTGGCTTCCTCCAGTTCTTCCCGGTTGGTGATGTAACCCTGCAAAGAAGGGCGCGTCACGTACAGCGACCCTTTCTGATTCAGAATGCCGAGATTGACGCCGGTGACAGCGCCTGAGGCGTTACCAAAGCTCACCATCAGCCCGCGACGCTGCAGGCAGTCCAGCGACGCTTCCCAGGTGTCTTTCCCCACCGAGTCATACACGACGCGTACTTTTTTGCCGCCGGTAATCTCTTTTAGCCGCTCGACGATGCTCTCTTCCCGGTAGTTGATCACCTGCCACGCGCCCGCGTCCAGCGCACGCTGGGCTTTTTGCGCACTGCCTGTGGTGCCGATCAGCTTCGCGCCTAAGGCTTTCGCCCACTGGCAGGCGATGAGCCCGACGCCGCCCGCCGCGGCATGAAACAGGAACTGCTCGTCGGGTTTAATCTCGTAGGTTTTACGCAGCAGGTAGTAAACGGTTAAGCCTTTCAGGAAGGAGGCCGCCGCCTGCTCAAAGGAGATGGCGTTAGGCAGCAGGGCGGCTTTGTCCGCCGGGACGTTGTGGACGGAGCTATAGGCGCCCAGGGCAGACTGTGCATACACCACACGATCGCCTTCTTTGATGTGCTTAACCGCACTGCCCACTTTGCTGACGATACCGGCCGCTTCAGTGCCCAGGCCGCTCGGCATTGACGGAGGCGGGTAGAGCCCGCCGCGAATATAAGTATCGATGTAGTTTATGCCGATGGCTTTGTTTTCCACCTGCACTTCGTTTTCGCCAGGCGCGGTGGGGGTGAACTCCACCGCTTTCAGCACTTCAGGACCGCCGTGTTTCTGGAACTCAATGCGCGTTGCCATGCTCCCTCCGTAAGAAAAATATGGTAATCTTTCGACCCACTCTTTATCTCGGTAACTCCATTCACTATGGCAGGAAACAAACCCTTCAACAAACAGACTGAACCTCGCGAGCGTGATTTCCAGGTCGCAGGGTTAAAAGTCCCGCCGCACTCGATTGAAGCGGAACAGTCGGTGTTGGGCGGTTTAATGCTGGATAACGAACGCTGGGACGACGTCGCCGAGCGCGTAGTGTCTGAAGATTTCTACACCCGTCCGCACCGCCATATCTTTACCGAAATGGCGCGCCTGCAGGAGTCCGGCAGCCCGATTGACCTGATTACGCTCGCAGAGTCGCTGGAGCGTCAGGGGCAGCTGGACAGCGTCGGCGGCTTTGCCTACCTGGCAGAGCTGTCAAAAAACACGCCAAGTGCGGCGAACATCAGCGCTTACGCCGACATCGTGCGCGAACGTGCCGTCGTTCGCGAGATGATCTCGGTAGCGAACGAAATCGCCGAAGCCGGATTCGACCCGCAGGGCCGCACCAGCGAAGACCTGCTCGACCTTGCTGAGTCCCGCGTCTTTAAAATCGCCGAAAGCCGTGCCAACAAAGATGAAGGCCCGAAAAACATCGCCGACGTGCTCGACGCCACCGTTGCGCGTATAGAGCAGCTTTTCCAGCAGCCGCACGACGGTGTGACCGGGGTGAACACAGGCTATGACGATCTGAACAAAAAAACTGCCGGTTTACAGCCGTCGGATTTAATTATCGTCGCGGCGCGTCCGTCGATGGGTAAAACGACATTTGCGATGAACCTCGTCGAAAATGCGGCGATGTTGCAGGATAAGCCCGTACTTATTTTCAGCCTTGAGATGCCCTCTGAGCAGATCATGATGCGTTCTCTGGCATCCCTGTCGCGCGTGGATCAGACCCGCATCCGTACCGGCCAGCTCGACGACGAGGACTGGGCGCGCATCTCCGGCACCATGGGCATTCTGCTGGAAAAACGGAACATCTACATCGATGACTCCTCCGGCCTGACGCCGACGGAAGTGCGCTCCCGCGCGCGCCGCATCGCCCGTGAACACGGCGGCATCGGCCTTATCATGATCGACTACCTTCAGCTGATGCGCGTCCCGTCGCTCTCCGACAACCGTACGCTGGAAATTGCAGAGATTTCCCGCTCGCTCAAGGCGTTAGCCAAAGAGCTGCACGTGCCGGTAGTGGCGCTGTCGCAGCTTAACCGCTCCCTGGAACAGCGTGCAGACAAACGCCCGGTCAACTCCGACCTGCGTGAATCCGGCTCCATTGAGCAGGATGCCGACTTAATCATGTTCATCTACCGTGATGAGGTCTATCACGAGAACAGCGACCTGAAAGGGATCGCCGAAATTATTATTGGTAAGCAACGTAATGGCCCCATCGGTACGGTACGTCTGACCTTTAACGGACAGTGGTCGCGTTTCGACAACTATGCCGGTCCTCAATATGATGATGAGTAATTTCTAAGGAATTCAAATGCAAGCGGCAACTGTTGTGATTAACCGCCGCGCTCTGCGACACAACCTGCAACGTCTGCGTGAACTGGCACCCGCCAGCAGGCTCGTTGCAGTCGTGAAAGCGAACGCTTACGGACACGGTCTTCTTGAGACCGCGCGAACGCTCCCCGATGCCGACGCCTTTGGCGTCGCCCGTCTCGAAGAAGCTCTCCGCCTGCGCGCAGGCGGCATTACGCAACCGATTCTGCTCCTTGAAGGCTTTTTTGAAGCCTCGGATCTGCCGACCATTGCAGACCAGCAGCTGCACACGGCGGTACACAACGAAGAACAACTGGCCGCGCTGGAAACGGCTGAACTGAGCGAGCAGGTCACCGTCTGGATGAAGCTCGACACGGGCATGCACAGGCTGGGCGTGCGTCCGGAAAACGCGGAGGCGTTTTATCAGCGTTTGTGCCAGTGCAAAAATGTGCGTCAGCCGGTCAATATCGTCAGCCACTTCGCCCGTGCCGATGAGCCCGAATGTGGCGCAACCGAGCAGCAGCTTGATATCTTCAACACCTTCTGCGAAGGCAAGCCGGGAATGCGCTCCATTGCGGCATCCGGCGGCATTCTGCTGTGGCCGCAATCCCACTTCGACTGGGCGCGTCCGGGGATTATCCTGTATGGCGTTTCCCCGCTTGAGAATAAACCCTGGGGGCCGGACTTAGGCTTTAAGCCGGTGATGTCGCTGGTATCAAAGCTGATTGCCGTGCGGGGGCACAAAGCGGGCGAGCCGGTGGGTTACGGCGGTACCTGGACCAGCGAGCGCGACACGCGGCTTGGCGTGGTGGCGATGGGCTACGGCGACGGCTATCCGCGCGCGGCACCAACGGGCACGCCAGTGCTGGTCAATGGTCGTGAAGTGAAAATTGTTGGCCGCGTGGCGATGGACATGATTTGCGTGGATCTTGGGCCCGGCGCGCAGGATAAAGCGGGCGACGATGCGGTGATGTGGGGTGAAGGTCTGCCCGTTGAACGCATTGCTGAGATTACAAAAGTGAGTGCTTACGAACTTATTACGCGTCTGACGTCGCGGGTGGCGATGAAATACATCGACTGAGCTTTAACGGGATGCGATGCATCCCGCTTCTGTTAACATCCCCTCGATCTTATTCCGCTTCCGGTTTATTGTTGAAAACCCTGCCTCATAATAATCCGGAGAACATCGCGTGTTTCAGAAAGTAGACGCCTACGCCGGCGACCCTATTCTCTCCTTGATGGAGCGTTTCAAAGAAGATCCTCGCAGCGATAAAGTGAACCTCAGCATTGGTCTTTATTACAACGAGGACGGCATCATTCCTCAACTGAAAGCCGTTGCCGAAGCCGAAGCACGTCTTAACGCAACCCCGCACGGTGCTTCGCTTTATTTGCCGATGGAAGGGTTAAACACCTACCGTAATACGATTGCGCCGCTGCTGTTTGGTGCGGACCACGCGGTGCTCGCGCAAAAGCGCGTGGCGACTATCCAGACGCTGGGCGGCTCGGGTGCGCTGAAGGTAGGCGCAGATTTCCTGAAAAAATATTTCCCGGATTCCGGCGTGTGGGTCAGCGACCCGACGTGGGAAAACCACGTGGCCATCTTTGAAGGTGCGGGCTTTAAGGTCGAGACCTATCCGTGGTTCGACAGCGAAACCAACGGCGTGCGCGTCGAAGCGCTGTTGGAAAAACTGAACACCCTGCCGGCGCGCAGCATCGTGCTGCTGCACCCATGCTGCCATAACCCGACCGGGGCGGACCTCACCAATGCCCAGTGGGATGCGGTGATCGAGGTGCTGAAGGCACGTAACCTGATCCCGTTCCTCGACATCGCCTATCAGGGCTTTGGCGCGGGCATGGAAGAAGATGCTTACGCCATCCGCGCCGTTGCCAGCGCCGGGCTGCCAGCGCTGGTCAGCAACTCCTTCTCAAAAATCTTCTCTCTCTACGGCGAGCGCGTTGGCGGTCTGTCCGTGGTGTGTGAAGACGCCGAAGCCGCGGGGCGCGTTCTCGGCCAACTGAAAGCGACGGTCCGCCGTATTTACTCCAGCCCGCCGAACTTTGGTGCGCAGGTGGTGGCGACCGTTCTGGGCGACGAACAGCTGAAAGCCACCTGGCTTGCGGAAGTGGAAGCGATGCGCAAGCGCATTCTGTCGATGCGTCAGGAACTTGTTAACGTGCTGAAAGAGGCGGTGCCGGGGCATAACTTCGACTATCTGCTCAAGCAGCGCGGGATGTTCAGCTATACCGGACTGAGCGCGGCACAGGTCGATCGCCTGCGTGACGAGTTCGGTGTCTACCTGATCGCCAGCGGCCGTATGTGCGTGGCGGGCCTGAATGCCGGCAACGTCCAGCGCGTGGCGCAGGCGTTTGCTGCTGTAATGTAAATGCTCACTAACCCAGCCCTCTCCCCGTGGGAGAGGGCTGGGGTGAGGGCATCAGACCGCATAAACACGTCCCCCGGCACTTTGTGATCGTCTTCTTTTTATTCATCTTTATAAGTAAAAACTCCTTTCCTTCCCCTCCCGCCGGGGTTATGGTCGGATAGATTTTTGACCATCCACTCAAAATATAAAGATAACAAACTGAATATTCAGGGGAAAATATGCGCAAGATCACACTGGCGCTCAGCGCCGCCTGCTTATTGTTCTCGCTTAATAGCGCCGTCGTCGCGCGCGCTTCCGCACCGACGCCGCTTTACACCGGCACCACCGCCGCTATCCTTGCCGAGCAGGCACCCATTCACTGGGTTTCCGTGGCCCAAATTGAAAACAGCCTGATGGGCCGCCCGCCAATGGCCGTGGGCTTCGACATTGACGATACCGTGCTGTTCTCAAGCCCTGGTTTCTGGCGTGGCAAGAAAACGTATTCTCCGGACAGCGATGCGTATCTGAAGAACCCGGAGTTCTGGGAAAAAATGAATAACGGCTGGGATGAGTTCAGCATTCCGAAAGAGGTGGCCCGCGCGCTGATCGCCATGCACGTTAAGCGCGGCGACAGCATTTACTTTGTCACCGGCCGTAGCCAGACCAAAACGGAGACCGTCTCCAAAACCCTGCAGGACGATTTTCAGATCCCGGCGGCCAGCATGAATCCGGTCATTTTTGCCGGTGATAAAGAGGGACAAAACACCAAAACCCAGTGGCTGGAGCAGAAAAACATCAAAGTGTTCTACGGTGATTCGGATAACGACATTACCGCGGCGCAGGATGTGGGGGCCAGAGCGATCCGGGTGCTGCGTGCCTCTAACTCGACCTATCGACCGCTGCCGATGGCAGGCAAGTTTGGCGAGGAGGTGATTGTTAACTCCGAGTATTAGTTCTTGAGCGGCGGCTTTGATTCTTTTTTGAACAAATCCGCCGCTGCGGGTTTTACCTTTCGCCTTCTTGCTGCACACTTAGAAAGATTCATCTTTCAGAACGGAGCAGCTCATGTGGTATCAACAGACCCTGACCTTAAGCGCTAAACCCCGCGGGTTTCACCTTGTGACGGACGAAGTCATCGGGCAACTCCGCGACCTGTCGCGCGTCAAAACGGGTTTACTGCATCTGCTGCTTCAGCACACGTCAGCCTCCCTCACGCTTAATGAAAATTGCGACCCTACCGTCCGGTCTGATATGGAACACCATTTCCTGAAGACGGTTCCGGACAACGCCCCCTACGAGCACGATTATGAAGGCGCAGATGACATGCCTTCGCATATCAAATCTTCTCTGCTGGGCGTATCGCTGATGCTGCCGGTTCATAACGGGCGGCTAATGCTGGGAACGTGGCAAGGGATCTGGCTGGGAGAACATCGCATTCACGGTGGTTCGCGTAAAATTATCGCAACGCTACAAGGGGAATAAAGATGACAATTTCGGAGATACTTCAGTACTGCATGAGCAAGCCTGGCGCGGAACAAAGCGTTCACAGCGACTGGAAAGCCACGCAGATCAAAGTGGGAGACGTGCTGTTTGCGATGGTGAAAGAGGTTGAAGGGCGCCCGGCGGCGTCGCTGAAAACCAGCCCGGAACTGGCGGATCTATTACGTCAGCAGCATGATGATGTGAGGCCGAGCCAGCACCTCAATAAGGCGCACTGGAGTACCGTTTATCTGGACGGCTCGCTGCCCGGCTCGCAAATTTACTATCTGGTGGATGCGTCCTACAAGCAGGCGGTTGAGCTGCTGCCGGAAGCGACCCGACAGCAGCTCTCCGTGTAACAATTACAGCAACGGTTTAAGGAAGCGCGCGGTGTGCGAGGCTTCGCACTCTGCAACGGTCTCTGGCGTACCGGAGACGAGGATTTCACCCCCGCCGCTGCCGCCTTCCGGGCCGAGATCGACAATCCAGTCCGCGGTTTTAATCACGTCCAGATTATGTTCGATGACCACAATCGTGTTGCCCTGATCGCGCAGCTGATGCAGCACCTCAAGCAACTGCTGGATATCCGCAAAGTGCAGGCCGGTGGTCGGCTCATCCAGAATGTAGAGCGTCTGGCCGGTACCACGCTTGGACAGTTCGCGCGCCAGCTTCACGCGCTGCGCCTCACCGCCGGACAGGGTTGTTGCTGACTGCCCCAGGCGAATGTAGGTCAGGCCTACGTCCATCAGCGTCTGCAGCTTACGCGCCAGCGCAGGGACGGCGTCAAAGAACTCGCGCGCCTCTTCGATGGTCATGTCCAGCACTTCGTGGATGGTCTTGCCTTTGTACTTAATCTCCAGCGTTTCGCGGTTATAGCGCTTGCCTTTGCACTGGTCGCACGGCACGTAGATATCCGGCAGGAAGTGCATCTCAACCTTGATCACTCCGTCGCCCTGACACGCTTCACAGCGACCGCCGCGCACGTTAAAGCTGAAACGTCCTGGCGTATACCCGCGCGAACGCGCTTCCGGTACGCCTGCGAAGAGTTCACGTACGGGCGTGAAGACGCCGGTATAGGTCGCCGGGTTGGAACGCGGCGTACGGCCAATCGGGCTCTGGTCGATGTCGATAACCTTGTCGAAATGCTCCAGCCCCTGAATGTCGCGGTACGGTGCAGGCTCGGCCAGCGTCGCGCCGTTCAGCGCCGTCTGCGCAATCGGGAACAGCGTATCGTTGATCAGCGTCGATTTACCGGAACCGGACACGCCGGTAATGCAGGTAAACAGGCCAACCGGCAGCGTCAGGGTGACGTCCTTCAGGTTGTTGCCGCGCGCCCCTGTGAGCTTCAGCACTTTTTCCGGGTTCGCCGCGACGCGCTGTTTTGGCACTTCAATTTTGCGCTTGCCGCTCATGTACTGGCCTGTCAGCGACTCGGGCACCGCCATAATGTCCTTCAGCGTACCTTCCGCCACCACCTGGCCGCCGTGCACGCCCGCGCCCGGGCCGATGTCGATCACGTGGTCTGCGGCGCGAATTGCGTCTTCGTCGTGCTCCACCACGATTACCGTGTTGCCGAGATTGCGCAGGTGGATCAGTGTGCCGAGCAGACGCTCGTTGTCGCGCTGGTGCAGGCCGATGGACGGTTCATCCAGCACGTACATCACGCCGACTAAGCCCGCGCCAATCTGGCTCGCCAGACGGATACGCTGGGCTTCACCGCCGGAGAGCGTTTCCGCCGAGCGGGAAAGCGTCAGGTAGTTCAGGCCAACGTTCACGAGGAACTTGAGGCGATCGCCGATCTCTTTCAGCACTTTTTCGGCGATTTTCGCACGCTGGCCGGAAAGCTTCAGGTTGTTGAAGAAGTCCATTGCGTGGCCGATGCTCATGTCTGAGATGGTCGGCAGCGCCGTGTTTTCCACAAACACGTGGCGCGCTTCGCGACGCAGACGCGTGCCCTCGCAGGTGGCGCAGGAGCGGTTGCTGATGAACTTCGCCAGCTCCTCGCGCACCGCGCTGGATTCGGTCTCTTTGTAGCGGCGCTCCATATTGTGCAGCACCCCTTCGAACGGGTGGCGACGCACGGAGGTATCGCCGCGATCGTTCATGTATTTGAACTCGATGTTCTCTTTGCCGGAACCGAACAGGATCACTTTGTGCACGTTCGGGCTCAGGCTCGCCCACGGCGCTTCAACGTCGAATTTGTAGTGCTCCGCCAGCGACTTCAGCATCTGGAAGTAGTAGAAGTTACGCTTATCCCAGCCGCGAATCGCACCGCCCGCGAGCGACAGCTCGGGGTTCTGGATCACGCGATCCGGATCGAAATACTGCTGCACGCCCAGACCGTCACAGGTCGGGCACGCGCCCGCCGGGTTGTTGAACGAGAACAGGCGCGGTTCCAGCTCGCGCATGCTGTAGCCGCAAATCGGGCAGGCGAAGTTGGCGGAGAAGAGCAGCTCTTCCGCTTTCGGGTCGTCCATGTCGGAGACCACGGCCGTGCCGCCAGAGAGTTCCAGCGCGGTTTCAAAGGATTCAGCCAGACGCGTGGCGAGATCGTCACGCACCTTAAAGCGGTCAATCACCACTTCGATGGTGTGTTTCTTTTGCAGCTCAAGCTTTGGCGGATCGGACAGGTCACACACTTCGCCGTCGATACGGGCGCGGATATAGCCCTGGCTTGCCAGGTTCTCCAGCGTTTTGGTGTGCTCGCCTTTACGCTCTTTGATGATCGGTGCCAGCAGCATCAGGCGTTTGCCTTCCGGCTGCGACAGCACGTTATCCACCATCTGGCTCACGGTCTGTGCCGCCAGCGGGACATCGTGGTCCGGGCAGCGCGGCTCACCCACGCGGGCATACAGCAGACGCAGGTAGTCATGGATTTCGGTAATGGTACCGACCGTTGAACGCGGGTTATGCGAGGTAGACTTCTGCTCAATAGAGATAGCAGGCGATAACCCTTCAATATGATCGACATCCGGTTTTTCCATCAGCGACAGGAACTGACGTGCGTACGCCGAGAGCGATTCAACGTAACGACGCTGTCCTTCGGCATACAAAGTGTCGAAAGCCAGTGAGGATTTGCCAGACCCCGAAAGTCCGGTCACGACGATGAGTTTGTCGCGAGGGATTATGAGGTTGATATTCTTGAGATTATGGGTGCGGGCGCCCCGAACTTCGATCTTATCCATTCACCTTTCCCGGTTGGAACACGGATTGCCTGGTTTGTTTGAAGGACAAACGGCTGTCAGAAACGGCTAATTATGACACAAAATGACCTGTTTGAATATACAGTATTGGAATGCATTTTCTGATTCACTGTGTAACAATGTTGAGTTCGCGGGAGAACTCTGGAACGTGCTACGCAACTATCAAAGTGCAGCATGGAAATGGTACACTCGCGCGTTTACACTATTAAGAAACGTATTCAGGAGACACGAACATGGCCAGCAGAGGCGTAAACAAGGTGATTCTCGTCGGTAATCTGGGCCAGGACCCGGAAGTACGCTACATGCCGAGTGGTGGCGCAGTTGCCAACATTACGCTGGCTACTTCCGAATCCTGGCGTGATAAAGCGACCGGTGAAATGAAAGAGCAGACCGAATGGCACCGCGTTGTGCTGTTTGGCAAACTGGCAGAAGTAGCCGGTGAGTATCTGCGTAAAGGTTCTCAGGTTTATATCGAAGGCCAGCTGCGTACCCGCAAATGGACCGACCAATCCGGTCAGGAAAAATACACCACGGAAGTGGTGGTGAACGTGGGCGGCACCATGCAAATGCTGGGTGGCCGTCAGGGCGGTGGCGCACCGGCAGGTGGCGGTCAGAACCAGCAGCAGGGTGGTTGGGGTCAGCCTCAGCAGCCGCAGGGCGGCAACCAGTTCAGCGGCGGCGCGCAGTCTCGTCCGCAGCAGCAGTCTGCTCCGGCACCGTCTAACGAACCGCCAATGGACTTCGACGACGATATCCCGTTCTGATTTCAGCGTGATCCAAACTAAAAACCCAGACGTCGTCTGGGTTTTTTTATAGGGATCAGGTAATCACCATCGGCCAGTCTGGTGGCGTGTGGCTCATCGCTTCAACCATCACCACTTTAATATTTTCCCAGACGGCGGCCATATCCAGCAGCGTGATGCCCAGCAGGCCCGTCGCGAACCAACAGGCCGCCCCCAAGCCCAACAGGGTGCTGATCACCGCCAGACCCGTGTAGTCAGACTTACGAAACTGAATGTTCAGCGTGCTGGCTAAAAACATCAAAACCGCACTCAACAAGGGCCAGCGCAGGAGAACCATGCTGGTCGTAATGGTTGCCATAAAACCCATCCTCTACAAAACAGACGAACTGAATGAAACAGTGTTTTTCGTTACACAATATGTGTGAACTATATCACATTTGATGATTTATTCGCCAGTGTCTGTGCAACCCAAAAGGGGGATTTTATTACCCAAAAAAGCGTGTGTGGTACGGGGCTGCCTTTGCACAGCGGACCTGGGATCCACCACGTGTCGGTTTTTAGGCGTAGCCTTATTTTCTGATTATATTGTAGCGTTGGCTGATTATTTATAAATCAGCGAACAAAATATACCCGCGTAAATAGGATAAAACGTCATGCTGACGTTGTGCTTTTTTCATGCCACCAGAAGTTTTGCTTAATCAGCGATCCTCTGTTGTGTTCTCTTCAAACCTACCGTGCGCGATGGATAATTATTTTCCTTAATTAAAACGGAACGAATACTTACAGTTTAGCTTACGGGAAAATATTATCGTCATAACGAAATTTAAGATTTTTAATACTAAAAGTCAGTTGCTAACTTCGCATGATTCATGCAACGTAATCACCTGTTTAACAAAGCATCCGGCCTTCATTACTACAGGCGTACAACATGCAGGGATATAGGGCGGGAAATGAATCGTAGCGCGCGGCGCAAAATGCTCAGAGTGGTAGGGATCATCATGGTAGTTATGCTGCCGGTGATGCTTGCTCTATGGTTTGCCCAGCTACGAGCCGAGTCGGAAACGAGCGCTCAGCTACGGACATTTGCTGAACTGGCTTTAGACAAAACAGAACTGGTAATTCAACAAGTTGAACTGGCCAGGGGCGAGGCAGAAAAATATCAGGGTGAACGTTGTACGCCGGAACATCGTCAATATATGTTGAACGTTGTTCGTGGCCGCCTGTTTGTCGCCGATTTAATTTATGCTGAAGGTCAGAATTTTCTTTGTTCGACCGTTTTTACACCGGATCAACCCTACGTCATTCCGGTCGCTAATTACACGCGTAAACCTGACGTTGCTATCTATTATTTTCGCGATACGCCATTTTATACTGGCTATAAAATGACATATATGCAGCGCGGAAATTATGTCGTGGTGGTCAATCCGCTTTCTTACAGTGAAGTGATGTCTACCGATCATTCCCTCGCATGGGGGGTATACGACACGGTAACTAATGCCTTCTTTTCCGTCAGCCAGAAAGCCAATGCGACTTTATTAAATTCGATGATTCGGGATAAGGAATCGGTATTTCAAAAAGATAACCGTTTCTATACCGTCGTGAAATCGACAAATCGGCCTATTGCCGCCATCGTGTCGACGTCAGATAAACGTTTTTATGAAACGCTCTATCACCAGGCGACGTTGACGCTACCGCTGGGAATGATCTGCAGCATTATTATTTTGCTGGTGTGGTCCCGCACCCATCGTGAGCTTAATTCGCCGGGGCGCTTACTGCACCGGGCGCTGAACAAGCGCCAGCTTTGTGTGCACTATCAGCCGATTATTGATATCAAGAACAACCAGTGTGTGGGGGCAGAGGCGCTGTTGCGCTGGCCTGGTTTCAATGGGCAGGTAATGAGCCCGGCTGAGTTTATTCCGCTTGCGGAAAAAGAGGGAATGAGCGAGCGGATCACGGATTATGTCGTTGAGGAGGTATTCAGCGATCTGGGCCATTTCCTGGCGGCGCATCCGCATCTCTATATATCGATTAACCTGTCGGCCACGGACTTCCACTCCTCGCGGCTGATCGCCATGATTTCTGACAAGGCCCGGCACTACGCCGTACGCGCCCAGCAAATTAAAATTGAAGTGACGGAACGCGGCTTTATCGATGTGCCAAAAACCACGCCTGTGATTCAGGCCTTCCGTCAGGCGGGCTATGAAGTGGCGATCGATGATTTCGGGACCGGTTATTCCAACCTGCACAACCTCTACTCGTTGAACGTGGATATTCTGAAAATCGATAAATCGTTTATCGACACCTTAACCACCAACAGTACCAGCCACCTGATCGCCGAGCATATTATCGAGATGGCGCAAAGCCTGCGGCTTAAAACCATTGCGGAAGGGGTTGAGACGGCTGAGCAGGTGAGCTGGCTGTTGAAGCGCGGCGTTCAGTTCTGTCAGGGATGGCACTTCGCGAAAGCGATGCCGCCCCAGGAATTTATGACCTGGCAGCAGCAACCTATGCACTGATATGCATTAATTCAACTGGTGGCGATAATCGCTCGGCGTACGGTCAAACTCGCGGCGAAACACGCGGGAAAAGGTTTGTTGCGAAACATAGCCAAGATCCATTGCGATATCAAAAATCGGCCGCTGCGTTGAGCGTAACGCCTGCGCCGCCAGCAGCAGCCTGCGCTGACGAATGTACTCCCCCAGCGTCTGGTGCATGACCGTGCGGAACATTCTCTGTAAATACCATTTCGAATAGCCCGATTTTTTTGCGACCACATCAATGTTCAACGGTTGGTCGATATGATCGTCAATCCATTCAATAAGTGTCTGAATAATTTGCTGATGCGACATAAGGTTGCCCCTCTGTAGATACAACTTTCTCGGTTGATTCGTCGTTTTCTCTGCGGGGGAGTATAATTCCTCAAGTTAACTTGAGGTAAAGAGGTTTTATGGAAAAGAGATTGCCGCGCATTAAAGCGCTGTTAACCCCCGGCGAAGTGGCAAAGCGAAGCGGTGTTGCGGTATCGGCGCTCCACTTTTATGAAAGCAAAGGGTTAATTAAAAGCATCCGTAACGGCGGAAACCAGCGCCGCTACACCCGTGACGTGCTCCGCTACGTGGCGATTATCAAAATTGCGCAACGCATCGGCATTCCCCTGGCGACGATCGGTGAGGCATTCGGCGTGTTGCCGGAAGGGCACACGCTTAGCCCGAAAGAGTGGAAAGAGCTTTCGTCCCAGTGGCGTGAAGAGCTGGACAGGCGTATCCACACGCTGGTGGCGCTGCGTGACGAGCTGGACGGCTGTATCGGCTGCGGCTGCCTGTCCCGTAGCGACTGCCCGTTACGTAACCCTGGCGACAGGCTGGGCGAGCAGGGGACCGGGGCGCGGCTGCTGGAGGAGGATTAAGTTCTTGCGGCAAAAAGCATAATAAAGAACTAAAGCGCCACTAAGGGCGCTTTAGTTTTTCCCGGTCTTTGTCTTTCTCTCTATCCCGCTGGTTCACGGGAGGGTTTCCCCCGACATCAGCACCCCTCGTGTCGAGCTGGTTGGGGAGGTTCCGGATTGTGCTGACACTTTAATTCTATGCAAGACCCGTTTTTTCGCCAGCCGCGCTAGCCGTTTTTTAAACGAAATTTTTTCGCGGTGTTGTTCGATTTTCTATAGTTAAAAAGTATGAATAACAGGAGAAAATCATGCTCACGGTACATCACCTTAACCAGTCGCGCTCGCACCGCGTGATCTGGGCGCTGGAAGAGCTCGCCCTGCCTTATGAGATTGTTCACTACCAGCGCGAAAAGAACATGCTGGCACCCGAGTCCCTCAAAAAGGTGCATCCGTTGGGCAAATCGCCGGTCATTGAAGATAACGGGCTGATCCTTGCGGAGTCAGGCGCCATTCTGGAGTATCTGCAGGAAACCTATGATGCCGAATCGCGGCTGAAGCCTTTAGACCCCGCGCATAAGGTGCAATACCGCTTCTGGCTGCATTACGCAGAAGGGTCGCTGATGCCGCTGCTGCTCATGAAGCTGGTCTTCAGCAGCCTGGGCAAGCCGCCCGTGCCGTTTGGCATCCGAACACTGGGCAAGGCGCTGGGGCAGGGGGTACAGAAAGCGTATCTCAACCCCCAGCTGGAGACCCATGCGCGCTTTATTGACTCACATCTTGCTAAAAACAGCTGGTTTGCCGGAGAGACGTTAAGCATGGCCGACATTCAGATGAGCTTCCCCCTCTTTGCCCTGCTGGCGCGCGGCGGCATTGCTAATCTTCCGCATATTCAGGCATGGAAGCAAAAAGTGGAAACTAGCCCTGGCTGGCAAAGAACCCTGCAACAAGGTGGCCCGTTAACGATCCCGGGTGAGGATTGAAATGTAAACAAATTGCGCATAGACGATAACGTTTGCGCATCCTCTGTTTATTTCTTCATCGTCATAAGTGAATTTTAGCGAAAAACGACAAAGTTCAGTTGAAAAGGGCGGGTATTAGGCTGGATAATCGTTTGCCTTAATTTGACCACCCGTTTTATAAGCGCGGAGCTAAACGTTTGCTTTTTTTGCGACGCCCTTTCGTCGCAAACGCAACACACGGATTTGACGTTTTAGCTGGCAGCGGTGTCTCCACCACGCTTATGGACGTTCTATAAAAACTCTCAGGGGATGTTTTCTATGTCTACGCCATCTGCGCGTACCGGCGGTTCACTTGACGCCATGTTTAAAATTTCGGCTCGTGGCAGCACCGTGCGCCAGGAAGTCGTTGCCGGTCTGACCACGTTTCTGGCGATGGTTTACTCCGTCATCGTGGTGCCGGGCATGCTGGGCAAGGCGGGCTTCCCGCCTGCGGCTGTCTTTGTCGCCACCTGCCTGGTGGCTGGCGTGGGCTCCATCGTAATGGGCCTGTGGGCGAACCTGCCGCTGGCAATTGGTTGCGCCATCTCTTTGACCGCCTTTACCGCGTTCAGTCTGGTGCTGGGCCAGCAGATCAGCGTACCGGTTGCCCTCGGCGCCGTGTTCCTGATGGGCGTACTGTTTACCGTTATTTCTGCCACCGGCATCCGTAGCTGGATTTTGCGCAACCTGCCGCAGGGCGTGGCGCACGGAACCGGTATCGGTATCGGCCTGTTCTTGCTGCTGATCGCTGCCAATGGCGTGGGTCTGGTCATCAAGAACCCGCTGGACGGCCTGCCGGTAGCGCTCGGTCATTTCGCGAGCTTCCCGGTCATTATGTCGCTCATCGGTCTGGCGGTGATTATCGGCCTGGAAAAACTGAAGGTGCCGGGCGGCATTTTGCTGACCATTATTGGCATTTCCATCGTCGGCCTGATTTTCGATCCGACCGTTCACTTCTCCGGTATTTTCGCCATGCCGTCGCTGAGCGATGACAAAGGCAACTCCCTGATCGGCAGCCTGGATATCGTCGGCGCGCTGAACCCGGTGATCCTGCCAAGCGTGCTGGCGCTGGTGATGACCGCGGTATTTGACGCCACCGGTACCATTCGCGCGGTGGCCGGTCAGGCCAACCTGCTGGATAAAGACGGTCAGATTATTGATGGCGGCAAAGCGCTGACCACCGACTCCCTGAGCAGCGTCTTCTCTGGTCTGGTGGGGGCGGCGCCTGCGGCGGTGTATATCGAATCTGCAGCGGGTACGGCGGCAGGCGGTAAAACCGGCCTGACGGCCATCACCGTCGGCGTGCTGTTCCTACTGATCCTGTTCCTCTCTCCGCTCTCCTACCTGGTGCCTGCGTATGCGACCGCGCCAGCGCTGATGTACGTCGGCCTGCTGATGCTGAGCAACGTGGCGAAAATCGATTTTGCGGACTTCGTGGATGCGATGTCCGGCCTGATTACCGCAGTGTTTATCGTCCTGACCTGTAACATCGTGACCGGCATTATGATCGGCTTCGCCTCGCTGGTGATTGGTCGTCTGGTTTCCGGAGAGTGGCGCAAGCTGAACATCGGCACCGTGGTGATCGCCGTTGCGCTGGTGGCGTTCTACGCGGGCGGCTGGGCAATCTGAGTTATCCATTGATGCGAAAACGGGTGGCTCAGGCCGCCCGTTTTTATTTTCAGGACTCATCCCGTTGCCTTTTGCGTTACTCTGGAGAGGATAGAATAAGAGGCACGACGCCTCAGGTTTGGCTTAAAAAGAAACACAGCAAACAGGGAACGCATGGAAATCTTCTTCACAATACTCATCATGACCCTTGTGGTCTCGTTATCCGGGGTGGTCACACGCGTACTGCCCTTCCAGGTCCCCCTGCCATTAATGCAAATAGCCATCGGCGCGCTGCTGGCGTGGCCGACGTTCGGTCTGCACGTGGAGTTCGATCCGGAACTGTTCCTCGTGCTGTTTATCCCGCCGCTGCTGTTTGCCGATGGCTGGAAAACCCCGACGCGCGAATTTCTTGAGCACGGGCGAGAGATCTTCGGCCTGGCGCTGGCGCTGGTGGTCGTTACCGTGGTCGGGATTGGTTTCCTGATCTACTGGGCCGTACCGGGTATCCCGTTAATTCCCGCCTTTGCGCTGGCCGCCGTGCTGTCGCCGACCGACGCCGTGGCCCTTTCCGGCATTGTGGGAGAAGGGCGCATTCCGAAGAAAATCATGGGCATTTTGCAGGGCGAGGCGTTGATGAACGACGCTTCCGGCCTGGTGGCCCTGAAGTTTGCCGTGGCGGTAGCCATGGGCACCATGGTCTTTACCATTGGTGGCGCGACCCTGGAATTCTTCAAGGTGGCGATTGGCGGTATTCTCGCGGGCTTCGTGGTGAGCTGGCTGTATGGTCGTTCGCTGCGCTTCCTCAGCCGCTGGGGCGGCGATGAACCGGCGACGCAAATCGTTCTGCTGTTCCTGCTGCCGTTTGCCTCTTACCTTATCGCTGAACATATTGGCGTCTCGGGCATTCTGGCGGCGGTAGCGGCGGGGATGACCATCACCCGTTCCGGCGTGATGCGCCGCGCGCCGCTGGCGATGCGCCTGCGCGCCAACAGCACCTGGGCGATGCTGGAGTTTGTCTTTAACGGCATGGTCTTCCTGCTGCTGGGCCTGCAGCTGCCGGGCATCATGGAATCCTCGCTGATCGCGGCGGAGGCGGATCCAAACGTTGAAGTCTGGATGCTGTTTACCGATATCGTGCTGATCTACATGGCATTAATGCTGGTGCGTTTCGGCTGGCTGTGGACGATGAAAAAATTCAGCGTCCGCTTCCTGACCAAAAAGCCGATGGAGTTCGGCTCCTGGACCACGCGCGAGCTGCTGATTGCCTCCTTCGCGGGCGTACGCGGGGCGATAACCCTCGCCGGTGTGCTCTCTATTCCGCTGCTGCTGCCGACGGGCGACGTCTTCCCGGCGCGCTACGAGCTGGTGTTCCTGGCGGCGGGCGTGATTCTCTTCTCGCTGTTTGTCGGCGTGATTATGCTGCCGATTTTACTCCAGCACATTGATGCCGGTGACTCGACCCAACAGCACAAAGAGGAGCGGATAGCCCGTGCGGCGACGGCAGAAGTCGCGATTGTCGCCATTGAGAAGATGGAGGAGCGTCTGGCTGCCGATGCCGAAGAGAACATTGATAACCAGCTGCTGAAGGAAGTCAGTTCACGCGTGATTGGTAATTTGCGCCGTCGTGCTGACGGACGTAACGACGTGGAAAGCTCGCTGCAGGAAGAGAACCTCGAGCGTCGTTTCCGCCTGGCGGCGCTGCGCTCCGAGCGTGCCGAGCTCTATCACCTGCGCGCCACGCGCCAGATCAGCAACGAGACGCTGCAAAAGCTGCTGCACGATCTGGACCTGTTAGAAGCGCTGCTGATAGAGAATCAGTAGCGCGCTTTTGCCCGGTGGCGCTGCGCTTACCGGGCCTACATTTGAACCGTAGGCCGGGTAAGGCGAAGCCGCCACCCGGCACTATTCAGACCGCACCCAAAACCCCTCACAACATTGCAGCCACGCCTGTGCGCTGTGCGAAAGATACACCCCTTCACGCCAAATCATCCCCAACTGCCAGTGCAGGTCACTCTCCAGCGGGATCCAGCGCAGCGTGTTTTTATCCAGCCGCTCGCAGATCGGCTGCGGCAGAATGGCAATTCCCACGCCCGCCTGCACCATCGCCGCGAGGAAATCCCACTGGCCGCTGCGCACCGCAATGCGCGGCTTCACGTTATGGTGGTTAAACAGGGTCATCAGCTGGCGGCTTAAGGCGAAGTCTTCGTTGTAGATCAGCAGCGGGTGTTCGCCGAGCAGATCGGGCTTCACTGAGTCTATCTTCAGCCAGTCGCCGGAGCGGGGCACCAGCACGCACAGCGGATGGCTGAACAGCGGCAGCGTTGCCAGCCCGCTCTCTTCCTCCACGGGAAGGGCCGTCATCGCCACGTCCAGCTCGCCGTTGATCACCGCCTGCTGCACGGTCAGGCCGCCGAACTCAGATATTTTAAGCTCAACGCCGGGGTAGCGCTGGCGGAACAGGCTTATCGGCCCGGCCATCATCATGCCGACCATCGGCGGAATGCCGAGCCGCAGCAGACCTTTCGTCAGGTGGTTGATGTCCGCAAGCTCGGCCTCAAGCTGGCGGAACTCCGCCAGGATCGCCAGCCCGCGCTCGAACACCACGCGTCCGGTATCGGTCAGCAGCAGCTTGCGTCCGTCGCGGATCAGCAGGGTACAGTTCAGCTCGTCTTCGAGGTTTTTCAGCATTTTGCTGATGGTTGGCTGGGTAACGAACAACTTCTCCGCTGCGCGGGTAAAACTTTGCTGGCGAACCACCTCGACAAAATAGCGCAGCGTTCTTATGTCCATGATTATTCCTCGAAACTATACCTTCGATGATTTTAATTCATTTCAGTCGATGACGTACGCTCACTATACTGGCGCCTCGTCTCATTTCTGAGGAAAACCCCCATGGCCGTGGCGTTAAGCCGTGTTACGCCTGCCGTTGTGCAACGACTCCAGGTCCCGGTTCAGGTACTGCTCTACGCGGGACTGTTTGTTTTTGCGGAATATCTTGTCGACTGGCTGCACCTGCCTTTACCCGCCAACCTGGTAGGGATGGTGCTGATGCTGGTGCTGATCCTCTGCCGCGCGTTGCCCCTCAGCTGGGTGCGCGCCGGCGCGCGCTGGCTGCTGGCGGAGATGCTGCTGTTCTTTGTTCCGGCCGTGGTGGCGGTGGTGAACTATGCGCAGCTGCTGATGGTCGACGGCTGGCGCATCTTCGCGGTTATTGCCCTGAGCACGCTGATGGTGCTGGGTGCCACCGCCTGGGTGGTGGATAAGGTGTACCGGTTCGAAATCAGCAGGCAAAAGCATGACTAACTTTCAGATAAGCGTGCTGTGCCTGATCGTGACGGTCGCCATCTACTTTGCCAACAAGCGCCTGTATCGCCGCTTTCGCACGCTGCCGCTGATGCCGCTGGTCTTCACGCCCATCCTGCTGGTGCTGATGCTGGTCTTCGGCCATATCTCCTGGCAGAACTACATTGGTGAATCCCACTGGCTGCTGTGGCTGCTCGGCCCGGCGACTATCGCCTTTGCGGTGCCGGTGTATGACAACCTGGCGATTATCAAACGCCACTGGATGTCGCTCAGCGCGGGCGTCGTCACCGCCACGGTGGTGGCGGTCTGTAGCTCCGTCTGGCTGGCGCGACTGTTTACCCTCTCCGATGAAATTCAGCGCAGCCTGGCCGTGCGCTCGGTGACCACGCCGTTTGCGCTGGCAGCGGCTAAACCGCTCGGCGGGCAGCCGGACCTGGTGGCGCTGTTCGTGGTCGTCACCGGTGTATTCGGCATGGCGGTGGGCGATATGCTCTTTCTGCGGCTCTCTATCCGTGAAGGGATGGCGAAAGGCGCGGGATTTGGCGCGGCATCTCACGGGGCAGGCACGGCGCGTTCGTATGAGCTGGGTCAGCAGGAAGGGGTCGTTGCAAGCCTGGTGATGATGCTCTCGGGCGTAACGATGGTGCTGATTGCGCCGCTGGTGGCGTGGGTGATGTTTTAAGCTCCCCGGCCAGAGCAACCGGGGAGAAAGGCTTAGTGCGCGCGGCCCTGCTCAACGCCGAGGCCGGTTTGTGAGCGGATAAACTGGGCGCGGAATTTCTCACGCTCCAGGTTACCCTCCGGAGAGTTGTCGGTAGCCGAGAAGACCCAGATACCGATAAATGCCACGGCAATGGAGAACAGCGCCGGGTACTCGTACGGGAAGATAGCGCTTTCGTGACCGAGGATCTGCACCCAGATGGTCGGGCCGAGGATCATCAGAATTACCGCTGTCAGCAGGCCGAGCCAGCCGCCTATCATCGCCCCACGGGTGGTCAGTTTGGACCAGTACATGGAGAGCAGAATGATTGGGAAGTTACAGCTTGCCGCAATTGAGAAGGCCAGTCCCACCATAAAGGCGATGTTCTGCTTCTCAAACAGGATCCCCAGCAGAATAGCGACCACGCCCAGCACCAGCACGGTGATTTTGGAAACCTTCAGCTCGTCGCGCTCGCTCGCGCCTTTACGGAAGACGTTGGCGTAGAGGTCGTGCGATACCGCAGACGCGCCCGCCAGCGTCAGCCCGGCGACCACCGCAAGGATGGTGGCGAAGGCCACAGCGGAGATAAAGCCGAGGAACAGGTTGCCGCCCACCGCGTCGGCCAGGTGCACCGCCGCCATGTTGTTACCGCCAATCAGCGCGCCCGCCGCGTCTTTAAACGCCGGGTTCGCGCCCACCAGCATGATCGCGCCGAAGCCGATGATAAAGGTCAGGATGTAGAAGTAACCCATAAAGCCGGTGGCGTAGAAGACACTCTTACGCGCTTCACGCGCGTCTGACACCGTGAAGAAACGCATCAGAATGTGCGGCAGGCCAGCGGTACCAAACATCAGGCCGAGACCGAGAGAGAGCGCGGAGATCGGATCTTTCACCAGCCCGCCCGGGCTCATGATCGCTTCTCCTTTCGGGTGGACAGCCATCGCTTCGGTGAACAGGTTATTGAAGCTGAAGCCGACGTGTTTCATCACCATAAAGGCCATAAAGCTCGCGCCGAACAGCAGCAGTACGGCTTTGATGATCTGCACCCAGGTGGTGGCCAGCATGCCGCCGAACAGAACGTACATCACCATCAGCACGCCCACCAGCACCACCGCGATGTGGTAGTTCAGGCCAAACAGCAGTTCGATAAGCTTGCCCGCGCCCACCATCTGGGCGATCAGATACAGCGCCACCACCACCAGCGAGCCGCAGGCGGAGAGGGTACGAATCGGCCCCTGCTTCAGGCGATAGGATGCCACGTCAGCGAAGGTGTAACGTCCCAGGTTGCGCAAGCGTTCGGCAATCAGGAACAGAATGATCGGCCAGCCGACGAGGAAGCCGAGGGAGTAGATCAGGCCGTCATAGCCGGAGGTGTACACCAGCGCGGAGATCCCGAGGAACGAGGCGGCGGACATAAAGTCACCCGCAATCGCCAGGCCGTTCTGGAAGCCGGTAATGTTGCCGCCCGCGGTGTAGTAATCGTTACGGGAGCGAACGCGTTTCGACGCCCAGTACGTAATGTACAGCGTCAGCACCACGAAAATCAGGAACATGATAATCGCCTGCCAGTTGGTGGGCTGGCGCTGTACCTCGCCGGTAATGGCATCCGCCGCGTGGGCGGCAAAGGGAAGTGTGGCGGCTAGCGCCGTCAGGACTCGCTTCATGATGCTTTTACCTCTTGCAGTACCGCTTTATTAAGACGATCGAACTCACCGTTCGCACGCCAGACGTAGACGCCGGTCAGCACAAACGAAATCACGATCACGCCAATGCCAATGGGGATACCGCGCGTCACGCTGGTGCCCTCATGTAACGGGGTGCCCAGCCAGTGCGGCGCAAAGGCGATGAGCAGAATAAAGCCGACATAGATAATCAGCATGATGATGGAAAGGGTGAAGGCAAACCGTTGCCGCTTATCGACGAGCTCCCTGTAGTGCGCACTATTCTCTATCTGCTGACAAATATCGTTATTCATCACAGAAATCTCCAGAGGTAAGGTTGGTTTGTTTTATCCCCTCTCCCCTATGGGGAGAGGGTGAGGGGAGAGGGAGAAAACACTAGGATGGCATCGCGATGGCCTGCTTCTCTTCGAGCAGTTTGTCCACCACGCCAGGATCGGCAAGCGTTGAGGTATCGCCGAGGTTGCTGGTATCGCCTGCCGCGATTTTGCGCAGAATACGGCGCATAATCTTGCCGGAACGGGTTTTCGGCAGCGAGTCTGTCCAGTGCAGTACGTCCGGCGTGGCAAGCGGGCCAATCTCTTTACGTACCCAGTTGCGCACCTCGGTATACAGCTCCGGCGACGGCTCTTCGCCGTGGTTCAGGGTGACGTAGGCGTAGATCGCCTGGCCCTTGATGTTGTGAGGAATGCCGACCACCGCCGCTTCGGCAATCTTCGGATGCGACACCAGCGCGGACTCAATCTCTGCCGTACCCAGACGGTGGCCGGAAACGTTCAGCACGTCGTCCACGCGTCCGGTGATCCAGTAATAACCGTCTTCATCCCGGCGCGCGCCGTCGCCGCTGAAGTACATGTTTTTAAAGGTCGAGAAGTAGGTCTGCTCGAAGCGCTCGTGATCGCCAAACAGCGTGCGCGCCTGGCCCGGCCAGGAGTCTGTGATCACCAGGTTACCCTCGGTGGCGCCTTCCTGCGGATTACCTTCGTTATCCACCAGCGCAGGCTGCACGCCGAAGAACGGACGGGTTGCCGAGCCGGCCTTCAGCTGCGTCGCGCCCGGCATTGGGGTGATCATGAAGCCGCCGGTTTCGGTCTGCCACCAGGTGTCCATCACCGGGCACTTCTCGTTACCGATTTTCTTCCAGTACCACTCCCAGGCTTCCGGGTTGATGGGCTCGCCCACGGAGCCGAGGATGCGCAATGAGGAGCGGTCGGTGCCCTCGATGGCCTTATCGCCTTCCGCCATTAACGCGCGGATCGCCGTTGGCGCGGTGTAAAGAATGTTGACCTGGTGCTTGTCGACCACCTGACACATGCGCGCCGGGGTCGGCCAGTTCGGTACGCCCTCAAACATCAGCGTCGTTGCGCCGCAGGCCAGCGGGCCGTACAGCAGGTAGCTGTGTCCGGTGACCCAGCCCACGTCGGCGGTACACCAGTAGATGTCGCCCGGATGGTAGTCGAAGACGTATTTAAAGGTGGTGGCCGCATAGACCAGATAGCCGCCGGTGGTGTGCAGTACGCCTTTCGGTTTACCGGTTGAGCCGGAGGTGTAAAGAATAAACAGCGGATCTTCCGCGTTCATCTCTTCCGGCTGATGCTGGTCGCTCGCGTTTTCAATCAGGTCGCTCCACCACAGGTCACGCCCCTCGTGCCAGTCGATCTTGCCGCCGGTACGCTTGAGGACAATGACGTTATTGATGGATTTTACGTTCGGGTTTTTCAGCGCTTCATCGACGTTTTTCTTCAGCGGAATATCGCGCCCGGCGCGTACGCCCTCGTCGGCGGTGATCACCAGCTTCGAGTTCGAGTCAACGATGCGCCCGGCAACCGCTTCAGGGGAGAAGCCGCCGAAGATGACGGAGTGGATCGCGCCGATACGCGCGCAGGCGAGCATAGCTACCGCCGCTTCCGGCACCATCGGCATGTAGATCGCCACCACGTCGCCTTTTTTAATCCCCTGGTCCAGCAGCACGTTGGCGAAGCGGCAGACGTCGCGGTGCAGCTCTTTATAAGAGATGTGTTTGCTCTGAGAGGCATCGTCGCCTTCCCAGATAATGGCCGTTTCGTTGCCGCGTTCGGCAAGATGGCGGTCCAGGCAGTTCGCCGCCAGGTTCAGCGTGCCGTCTTCATACCATTTGATGGAGACGTTGCCTGGCGCGAAAGAGGTATTCTTCACCTTCTGATAAGGTTTGATCCAGTCAAGGATGTGACCCTGCTCGCCCCAGAAGGCGTCCGGGTTGGTAACAGATTGCTGATATTTCTCGTGGTACTGCTCCGGGGTGATCAGGCAACGGTCCGCAATGTTTGCGGGAATGTCGTGTTTGTGTATTTGGCTCATGGCTTTTTTTCTCCTTGTAAGATGTTAATAATATGTCGCAAAAACGTTAATAGTAGGGGCTTTACAAGCTTTGTTTAGTATTTGGGCGACAGATCACGCATTGTTTGAACAGGTTGAAAATTGAGCGAATGAAACTTTGAAGGGAAATAATTCACGATGCCGATTATTCACAATTCTTTATAAAAAAGCGTTTTTATAACAAAAGGTTATTTACCAGAATTATGACAAACTCGCGTCATAACCGCTTTTGATAGTGAAATGCGTCGTTCTTTAAGGCTTGCGCAACAGGTCGTGCAAATGATACTCATACGCCGCGTTAAAAAATCCCATAAACGAACGCAACACAATTCATACCCTTTCAGTATGTCTCCATATTCATGCAGTTTTGCTGGTGCGGAGATTTCATTGAGGAAGTCAGTTTCTATGAAAAATTTGAAAGTCAGCCTGGCCTGGCAGATCCTGCTGGCCCTTGTGCTGGGCATCTTGCTGGGCAGTTATCTGCATTATCATAGCGACAGCCGCGAGTGGCTGATTGCGAACCTGCTCTCTCCGGCAGGCGATATTTTTATTCATCTGATTAAGATGATTGTGGTGCCCATTGTGATCTCGACGCTGGTGGTCGGTATCGCGGGCGTCGGCGATGCGAAGCAGTTAGGTCGCATTGGCGCGAAAACTATTCTCTATTTCGAAGTGATCACCACGGTTGCGATTATCCTCGGCATAACGCTGGCGAACGTATTCCAGCCAGGCTCCGGGATCGATATGTCGCAGCTGGCGACGGTGGATATTTCGAAATACCAAAGCACTACCGCTGACGTGCAGAGCCATTCCCACGGTCTGATGGGGACTATCCTGTCGCTGGTGCCGACCAACATCATTGCTTCCATGGCGAAAGGCGAGATGCTGCCGATCATCTTCTTCTCGGTGCTGTTTGGTCTGGGGCTCTCCTCCCTGCCGGCAACACACCGTGAGCCGCTGGTGACCGTGTTCCGCTCTATCTCCGAAACCATGTTCAAAGTCACCCACATGGTGATGCGCTACGCGCCGGTTGGGGTGTTCGCGCTGATCGCCGTAACCGTGGCGAACTTTGGTTTTGCCTCCCTGTGGCCGCTGGCGAAGCTGGTGATCCTGGTGCACTTCGCCATTCTGTTCTTCGCGCTGGTGGTGCTGGGCATTGTGGCGCGCCTGTGCGGGCTGAGCATCTGGATCCTGATCCGCATCCTGAAGGATGAGCTGATTCTGGCGTACTCCACCGCAAGCTCTGAGAGCGTGCTGCCGCGCATCATTGAGAAGATGGAGGCGTACGGTGCGCCAGCGTCGATAACGAGCTTCGTGGTGCCAACCGGTTACTCCTTCAACCTGGATGGTTCCACGCTGTACCAGAGTATCGCCGCTATCTTTATTGCCCAGCTGTACGGCATTGACCTGTCGCTGTGGCAGGAGATCGTACTGGTTCTGACGCTGATGGTGACCTCAAAGGGCATCGCAGGCGTGCCGGGCGTCTCCTTCGTGGTGCTGCTGGCGACGCTGGGCAGCGTGGGTATTCCGCTGGAAGGCCTGGCGTTTATCGCCGGTGTGGACCGTATCCTCGATATGGCGCGTACGGCGCTGAACGTGGTGGGTAACGCGCTGGCGGTGCTGGTTATCGCCAAGTGGGAACACAAATTCGACCGTAAAAAAGCGCTGGCGTATGAACGTGAAGTGCTGGGTCGTTTCGATAAGACGGCTGACCAGTAACATCCTAAGCCCGGTGGCGCTGCGCTTACCGGGCCTACGGGTTTTGTAGGCCCGGTAAGGCGAAGCCGCCACCCGGCACGTTATTCTCCGCTCAACGCATCAAACTCCTCACACCCCGTATCAAACCCTTCGGTACAGCTCAGGTTTAGCCAGTAGAGCGCTTTCTGCTTATTCGGCGTGATAAAGCCTTTCTCTCCCTGCTGGAACAGCATCCCTGCCCAGTACTCCGCATAGCCGGTACGTGACAGTGACGAGCTGCGCTTAAACCATAACGCCGCCTGTACGTCATCCTGCGGCACCTCTACGCCGTTGGCATAAATCAGCCCCAGCAGCAGTTGCGCATCGACTGCCGAGTCGTTGTCGATATCTTCGGCCGCCGTTTGCAGGAGCTTGATGGCCTGAGGATAGTCGGTTTTACCCGCCTGCGTGTTCACCATAATACGCGCCAGCATAATCGTGCCGCGCTTGCTGCCGGCGATGGTGGCCTGCTGCGCCAGCGCTTTAGCCTGAGCGTAATCCCCCTGCGTAAAGAGGATCTGCGAGAGTAACCCCATGGCGTCGACATCACCGCCTTTCGCGGCTTTCTCGGCCCACAGCGCTGCCTGCTTTCTGTCACCGGAGCTGAACCAGGTATCGGCGAGATAATACTGGGCGCGGGCATCGCCGGCTTCCGCCTGCTTCTGATACTGGCTGCCTATCTCATCTGCGCGGGCGAACGACGTAAAAAATAACAACAACAGAAAAATGGCTTTCATGGATTCTTATCATCTGGGTACACGCCGCGCAGTATAATCGCGGTAGCAAAAGAAAAAAATGGGTGCATTAAGACCTCAGCATCCTACAAGCCGGGCGGAACCGTGGTTTCGCCCGTAGAGGTTAGCCTGCCACGCAGGCTAATTTCGCCGCCACCTCCTGATGTTCACTCTTTATTGAAAACTCGCAGAGTCTACCGCGAGTAATAAAGGTAAATATCACTATCGTCAGGCAGATAATAAAGACGATGCCTAACGCAGTTTTTAATGGCGTCATGCCTTTTACTCCTTGTCAAAAAAAGAATAAGAGGCTACTCTCAACCTGTTGGTAGTTGAGGGGTAGCCTCGGGTGAATGAAAATTTCCCGGGGCTTTCCACTTTCTGTCCCTCAACAATGCTCAAGACAGAAAGTCTTAAGCACCCGCCGCACATCTTATCCTTCTGAATTAAAATGCAAAGATGTAATTCTGTTCTGCGCGAATTACATTATTTTGCGAGCCGCTTTCCAGAATAATAATTTATATTTTTAATGTTTTAAGCGGAAATAAAAAGGGAGTGAATAACTCACTCCCTTTATTCAACGATTAATTAACGGCTTCAACCCATTGCGCTTTCACGCAGCCGTGCTTTCAGCTTGTTATATTCGTCGATCACATACTGTTCCGCCGCGTGCTGATCCGCAATCGGCTCAACGTTGACGGCGCAGTATTTATACTCCGGCGTTTTGGTTATCGGGCTGAGGTTCTCCGTCACCAGCTCGTTACAGGCACCAATCCACCACTGGTAGGTCATATAGACCGCCCCTTTGTTTGGACGGTCGCTGACCTGCGCGCGGGTAATGATGCGGCCTTTGCGCGAATTCACCCACACCAGCGCTTCATCCTCAATGCCGAGGCGCTCCGCATCGGCGGTGTTGATCTGCGCGTAGCCCGGTTCGTCCGCCAGCGCCGCCAGCGCGGCGCAGTTGCCGGTCATTGAACGACAGGAGTAGTGGCCTACTTCACGCACGGTAGAGAGCACCATCGGGTACTCCTCGGTGAGTTTATCGATCGGCGCAACCCAGTCGCAGGTGAAGAACTGCGCCAGCCCGTTCGGGGTGTCAAATTTCTCTTTAAAGAGATACGACGTCCCCTGGTCGGCCTCCGACTCGTCCCGGCACGGCCACTGGATGTAGCCCAGCTCACCCATTTTTTCATAGGTCGCCCCATAAAAGTCCGGGCACAGATGCCGCAGCTCGTCCCAGATCTCCTGGGTGTTGTTGTAGTGCATCGGGTAGCCCATGCGGGTGGCGATTTCGCTGATGATCTGCCAGTCCGTTTTCAAATCCCACTTCGGCTCGACCGCCTTAAAGAAGCGCTGGAAGCCGCGGTCCGCCGCCGTATAGACGCCTTCATGCTCGCCCCAGGAGGTCGACGGGAGAATCACATCCGCCGCCGCCGCGGTTTTGGTCATGAAGATATCCTGGACAATCACCAGCTCCAGATCCTCAAAGCCTTTGCGCACCGCAGACAGCTCGGCGTCGGTCTGGAGCGGATCTTCACCCATGATGTAGGCCGCCCGCACTTCACCGTGCGCCGCGCGGTGCGGCAGCTCGCTGATGCGATAGCCGGTATGTGCCGGCAGGCTCTCCACGCCCCAGGCCTTCGCGAACTTCTCGCGGTTTTCCGGGTACTTCACGTACTGATAGCCCGGATACGTGTCCGGCAGCGCGCCCATGTCGCAGGCACCCTGGACGTTATTCTGGCCGCGAACCGGGTTAACGCCGACGTGCGCTTTGCCCAGATTCCCGGTCAGCATCGCGAGGCTGGTCAGGGAGCGCACGGTTTCCACGCCCTGGTAGAACTGGGTCACGCCCATGCCCCACAGGATGGCGGCGGTTTTCGCTCCGGCATACATCCGTGCCGCCTGGCGGATCTCCTGCGCGCTGACGCCGGTTATCGCCTCTACCGACTCCGGCGTGTAGCCTTCGACAATTTTCCGGTACTCTTCAAACCCTTCCGTACGCGTGGCGACAAACGCCTGGTCGTACAGGTTCTCTTCGATAATGACGTGCCCCATCGCATTCAACAGCGCGATATTCGAGCCGTTTTTCAGCGCAATGTGCATATCCGCAATGCGCGCGGTTTCGATTTTGCGCGGATCGCAGACGATAATTTTCGCCCCGTTCTGTTTAGCGCGAATCACGTGGTTCGCGACGATAGGGTGAGAATCCGCCGGGTTATAACCGAAGATAAACACCAGATCGGTGTTATCTATCTCGTTGATAGCATTACTCATTGCGCCGTTACCGACCGACTGGTGCAGACCTGCAACCGATGGGCCGTGTCAGACGCGAGCGCAGCAGTCGACGTTATTGGTACCAATAACGGCGCGCGCGAATTTTTGCATCACGTAGTTGGTTTCATTCCCGGTCCCGCGTGAGGAGCCGGTGGTCTGAATGGCATCCGGGCCATACTTGGCCTTAATAGCACTCAGGCGCGTGGCGACGTAATCCAGCGCCTCGTTCCAGGAGACGGCTTCCAGCTTGCCGCCGCGCTCGCGGCGGATCATAGGGTTTTTCAGGCGCGGGGTGAGGATTTGTGTATCGTTAATAAAATCCCAGCCGTAATACCCCTTCAGGCACAGCGTGCCCTGGTTGGTTTTCCCCTGCGCGGCCTCCGCCCGGACGATTTTGCCGTTATCGACCACCAGGTGGATCTTGCAACCTGAGGCACAATAAGGGCAAACCGTGACGACTTTTTTCATCAGTCTGCTCCAGTTAATCAAATCTTTCGCACCGACTAATGCAGCTTCTATGCCATGTTTTTAGTGGGGTTACTCACCGGCTTTACGGTGCATTCCCGGCGAAATCCCTGACGAAAAGCAGACAATCGTCAAAATTGACGTGTCGAATGAGCGGCGGATGTGACATGGGTTGAATTTCCGTCACGGAAAAATCCATTTCACTGGAGCCGACGGCAGAATGGTTCAGACTTAACATAATCCCCTGACGGAAGCATATGATGAAACCGGCGATTCTGGTGGTTGATGACGATATGGCAGTGTGTGAACTGCTGCAGGATGTGCTGAGCGAGCACGTCTTTAGCGTGCTTGTCTGCCACAACGGCCAGGATGCGCTGCGGCAGGTCCAACAGGAGCCGGCTATCGCCCTTGTTCTGCTGGATATGATGCTGCCGGACATCAACGGCCTGCAGGTTTTGCTGCAGCTGCAAAAGCAGCGCCCGGCGCTACCGGTGATCATGTTAACCGGGCTGGGCAGTGAATCAGACGTGGTGGTGGGGCTGGAGATGGGGGCTGACGATTATATTGGCAAACCGTTCAACCCGCGCGTGGTGGTCGCCCGCGTGAAGGCGGTGCTGAGGCGTACGGGCGTGCTGGCGGCGGAAGCTCCCGCCGCGGGCATTGTGTTTAACGGATGGACGCTGGATACCTCCCGCTGCGAGCTGAGCGATCCGCAGCGTAATACCGTGCCCTTAACCCAGGGCGAGTACGGCCTGCTGCTGGCGCTCACGCAGAATGCCCGCCGGGTGCTGAGCCGCGATCGCCTGCTCGAGCTGACCCACAGCGAAAGCGCCGACGTGTTCGATCGCACGATTGACGTGCTGATCATGCGCCTGCGCCGGAAAATAGAGGCTAACCCGCATCAGCCTGCGCTTATCAAAACGATCCGCGGGCTGGGTTACGTGTTTGCCTCCGATGTGAGCCGACCCGAACAGGCGGCATAAGGCTTACGTTATCGCCGGAACAATGATGGCGGCAAAGATTGCAGCGATGCACAGATACTTGATGGCGTAATAGGCCTTACGGTTTCTTTTTTTCAGACGCTGTCCCCGCTCGCGGCCCGCATGAACGTATTTAAAAATGCGGTTAATGCCGCCGGTGCTGTCATTCTCGTCATTCGGTGAGCGGGCTGCAGACATCAGCGTGGTCCCCACCCAATGGTTAACCGCCTGCGCCCAGCGCCACTTCATCGGACGTTCAATATCGCAGAAGAGAATAATGCGCGTTTGATCCGATTTATTTTCTGCCCAGTGGACGTAGGTCTCATCAAAAATAACGGCTTCGCCATCCCGCCAGCTG
Source organism: Enterobacter cloacae complex sp. P6RS (assembly GCF_014982245.1). Classification (NCBI taxonomy): domain Bacteria; kingdom Pseudomonadati; phylum Pseudomonadota; class Gammaproteobacteria; order Enterobacterales; family Enterobacteriaceae; genus Enterobacter; species Enterobacter cloacae complex sp. P6RS. The sequence continues at coordinate 29,516 of NZ_JADCLB010000008.1, read as the reverse complement.
TGGCGCTGCCTGTCGACTTCAATAAAGCAGCGATCGTCATTCGGTGTGAATAAGCCCAGATGGTAACGAACCGATCCCGCGTACGGATCCCGGTGCTTACCCAGCTTCGCACCCGCCGGCAGCTCGGCAAACATGGCCGCCTTCACCGAGGGGATTTCACTCACCAGCCGGGTCGTCACCGGGCATAAAGACTGCGCGGAGGGATGGGCATCGGCATACCATTTCAGGTAAAAACGTTTCCAGCCGCGTTTAAAAAAGGTGTTAAAGCCAGCGTCGTTATTATTTTCCGCCGCCTTAATATGATGCTGCAAACGCAGCGCCTCTTCGCGAATAACCAGCCAGTTTTCCGTCAGCTTATTTAATTCCGGGAAGCGCTCTGTTTCAAAGAAAGGCTGCCTGGCGGGCAGGGAAGAAAACGCCGTCATAAACATATTGATGGGGGCCATGAACGTCGAATGGTCGAAGAGCTGACGAGAAAGCGTCTGTTTTTCTTTGCCGCGTGAATGCGCATAAATAACGCTGATAATGAAAATACCGATGATGATTGCTGCGAACATTTTTCCCTTGTCCTCTTTCTATCTCATTTCGGAAAAGCGTGCGGACAGAGTGCTGCCCACGCCGAATATGCCAGATGGAGAGAGTGTAGTTCGGGAATATAAAATTCATAGAACTGTAATGAAAAATCGCAATTATTGTTAAACTAAGCGCTCTCGCGAATAAACGCCTGCAGCTCGGCCAGCGTTTTTGCGCCGTCAATCGCATTGGCGGCCAGCAGGCTTGCCCGCGCGCAGGCGTGCGCCAGATAAATACTTTCTGCCAGCGGCAGCGATTCATGGCAGCCGTATAAAAAGCCGGCGCAAAAGGCATCGCCCGCGCCAACGCTGCCGATAATCTCGTCCTGCTCCAGCTTCCACGACGGAACCCACCGGCCTGCTTCTCCCGGTGTTTCACCCCATGCCCCTTCCGGGCAGTGGATTACCACCCGCTGACGAACGCCTGCCGCCAGCAGCTGCGCCGCGGCATCGGCGATATGGGCGATGTTCAGCGTATCGTCGGCGTCGCGCATCTCCAGCCCGCTAAATTCACCGGCCTCGAGCTCATTAATCACCAGATAATCCAGATGGCGCAGGGCAGGGAGTACCAATGGCTGATAGCGCGGGTCGCCCTTGCGGGACACCAGGTCAAGGGAGGTTTCATATCCTTGCTCGCGCATCTGCGCCAGCAGCCGCGCGCTGCGGGTGCCAAATTCGTCATCCGGCATATCCAGGCTGTCGAGCAGCAGCAGGTAGCCGAGATGGAAGATCTTCATCGATCCATCGAGACGATCGAAGGCGGGAAGATCCAGCAGACGGTTAGCTCCCGGCGAGTGGAAAAAGGTGCGCTGCCCGCTGGGATCGGTCATCACCTGCGACATGGAGGTTGGGGCGAAGGTGGTGCGCTGCACGCGCTGGCGGTTGACGTGGTACTGGTCGAGCATCGCCAGAATGTAATCCCCGTCGCCGTCTTCGCCAATCAGCCCCACCGCCTGCAGCGGCAGGCCGGCGTGCATTTTCGCCAGCGTCAGCAGCACGTTGAGCGGCGCGCCGCCGGTTGAGCGTTCGCTGTGGGTGATTTCCGCCAGCCAGCCGCGCTCCGGCCACTGCACGATCTGGTGAACGTGATCCACCAGCATGTTGCCTGCGGCGATGATGCCTTTGCGTTCCATTATGCCTGCCCCGCGCTGCCGAAGATGCGCATCTGCTCCGCGACCGTATCGGTTATCGCCTCTTCTATTCCCAGCAGCAGCTCGGCAAACTCATCGTAGAGCGGCTGGCGGTTCGCCATGCGCTGCTCCACGGCGGCGAGCGCGGCCTGCGACATCCCGGTATAGAAATTGATTTTATGTATGCCCAGCTCGATGGCGCGGCGGAAGTCGGTATCGCTAATCCCGGAGCCGCCGTGTAAAACCAGCGGCAGCCCCGTCTGCTGGCGAATGGCATCCAGGCGCGGGAAATCGAGCTTCGGCTCGCCCCTGTATTTGCCGTGCGCGTTGCCGATGGCGACCGCCAGCGCGTCGATGCCGGTCTTATCGACAAACTCCCGCGCCAGCTGTGGGTCGGTAAAGCACGCTTCATCCGCATGGCCGTAAAGCGCGCCGCCTTCATCCCCGCCGACCGCGCCCAGCTCCGCCTCCACCGAGACGCCCACCGCGTGGCACATCTTCACCACTTCCCGGGTCTGGCGAATGTTCTCCTCGTAGCTCAGCGTCGAGCCGTCGAACATCACCGAGCTAAACCCCAGGCGCAGGGCGCGCACGACGGCCTCGAAATGCAGGCCGTGGTCAAGGTTAAGCACCACGGGAATTTCGTGACGGGCGGCTTCGAACTTGACCGCTTCGACCAGCGAATCCAGGGAAACATACTTAAAGTGCACTTCGGCGATGTTGATGATAAACGGCGAGCGTTCCTGCTTTGCGGCGGCAAACAGCGCGCGCAGGAAATGGGAGTCGAGCACGTTGAACGCGCCCAGCGCGTAGCGGTGTTTCCTGGCGTGCTCAAGACCGTCGGCAAGAGAAATCAGTGGCATCATTCACTCCTTAGCTTCGAAACAGGTTGTACTCGTTGCACAGCACCAGCACCGCCGGTTCGTCTTCTTCGATGTTGTTATAGCGGGCAACGGGCTGCAAAAAGTGGTTGTCGTGCTCGTCGTCATTCACCGACGACACTTCGCCCACCAGCACGTCGCCAAAGCCGCGTTCGCCCCAAAAGCTGTGATACAGGCCGGGCGTGAGACAGATGCTTTCCCCTGGCGTGAGGCGCAGCTGGCTGCCGGGAGCGTGGGTTTGCCGACAGCCGTCAATCGTGACGGTCACGTCGGTGTTTTCGGTCTCTTCATGCGCTCCCGCATTCCATAACTCAATAATCAGGTTCCCGCCGCCCCGGTTAATGATGTCCTCCCGCTTGCGCCAGTGAAAATGCATCGGCGTCACCTGGCCGTCGCGCACGTGCATGATTTTTTCGGCGTAGCATTTCTCATACGGCACGCCGTTGGGGGAGCCGTTGCGCAGGGTAAACAGCGTCAGACCCTGTGCGGAAAAGCTGTTGCCGCCGAAAGCGGTCACGTCCCAGCCGAGCTTGAGGTCAAACACTTCCTGCCACTCGGCCCGATCAAGCTGCTGCCATTTGGTTGGTGGAAAGCTGGCAAACGGCGGGAGATGCACGTCGTGCATGGAAAAGAACTGCCGCGTGTGGCCGAGGATTTCATTAATGTCGGAGCGTTTCATGGGGACTCCTTGAAAACAGTTCCCTCTCCCTGTGGGAGAGGGAAAAGGATCATTTAACCGTCCACCCCTTATACGTGCCGACGTTCTTTTTATCGATCATCGTCACCGGGATCAGCACAGGCTCTTTCGGCGCAGGTTTGCCCTGCAGAATGTCATAGCCGATCTCCACCGCCTTCGCCGCCATCACCTGCGGATCCTGCGCCGGGGTCGCCACAAACAGGGAGTTTTCGCGCTTCAGCGCCTCTTCACCGTCCGGGGAACCGTCCACGCCGACGATAAAGAACTCGTTGCGCTGGGCCTGTTTCGCCGCCAGATCGGCGCCGATCGCGGTCGGATCGTTAATCGCGAATACGCCGTCGATCTTCGGATTGGCCGCCAGCAGGGAGGTCATCACTTCCAGCCCGCCTTCACGACTGCCTTTGGCATTCTGGTTGTCCGAGAGCACCTTGATGTCCGGATGTTTTTTGAATTCCGTCTGGCAGCCTTCCACGCGGTTCTGCACCGCGGAGACCGGCGGTCCGTTGATGATCACCACGTTGCCTTTGCCTTTCAGGCGGTCGGTAATGTACTTACAGGCCATTTCCCCCGCCTGGGTATTATCGGAGGTGATGGTCGCATCGGCCCCTTCCGCCGCCACGTCCACCGCCACGACCACGATCCCCGCTTCTTTGGCTCGCTTCACCGCCGGGCCGATCCCTTTGGAATCCGCAGCGTTGAGGATGATCATGTCCACCTTCGCGGCGATGAAGTTATCGATCTGCGACACCTGCTGGCCCAGATCGTAACCGCTGGAAACCAGCGTCACCTTGACGTTATCGCCTGCCAGCTTGCGCGCTTCCAGCTCGGCACCTTTGGTGATCTGCACGAAGAACGGGTTAGCCAGGTCGCCCACCGTCACGCCGATGGACTTCAAATCTTTTGCCTGCGCAAACGGCGTTGCGGCCAGCAGCGCGCCAGCACAGAGCGCGGTCACTAAGGGTTTCAAACGCATCTTGTCTTCCTCGCTTGTAGGGTATTGTTGTTATGCACTTTGATGATGTCGGGTACGGTATTTGTCGATCAGCACCGCTATGATGATCACCGCCCCTTTGATCACCAGCTGCCAGAAGTAGGAGACGCCCATCAGCGTCATGCCGTTGTTGAGGGTGGCTATGATCAATGCCCCCACCAGCGTGCCGGTGATCGTGCCGATCCCGCCGACGAAGCTGGTGCCGCCGAGGATCACTGCCGCAATCGCATCCAACTCGTAACCCGTGCCGAGGTTACCGTTGGCGCTGTAGAGGCGCGAGGCGCTCATCACCCCGCCGAGGCCGGAGAGCAGGCCGCTCATGCCGTAGACAAACAGCAGCACCAGCCAGACTTTGATGCCGGTTAAGCGCGCCGCCTGCATGTTGCCGCCGACCGCGTAGATATGAACGCCGAGCGTGGTGCGGCGCAGGATGAACCAGCAGATAGCGATGACCGCCAGGGCAATGACGACGAGCCACGGAATCGGGCCGAGATAGTTATTGCCGATCCACTCGAAGCTGATGCTGGAGTTAATCACCGTGGTGCCGTCCGCCAGCAGATACGCCGCGCCGCGCAGCGCCGTATAGGTGCCGAGCGTGACGATAAACGGCGGCAGCCCGGCGAAGGCCACCAGCGCGCCGTTGAACAGCCCCAGCACCATGCCGAGCATCAGCGCCGCCGGAATGGAGAGCATCGCAAATTCAGGAATAAGCGAGACCACCATCGCCGCCACCGCCGTGGTGCCCAGAATCGAGCCCACGGAGAGGTCAATCCCGCCGGTCAGGATGATGAAGGTCATTCCCGCCGCCAGCACGATGTTGATCGACGCCTGACGGGTAATGTTGAGCAGGTTACTTTCGGTAAAGAAGTTCGGGGCGATAAAGCCAAACACCGCCACAATCAGGATTAAAATCGGCAAAATGCCGACCGTTTGCATCAGATCGCTCATCAGCATTTTTTTGGCGGAGGCGGATTTCGCCACCTGCTGCGGATGGGTTGGAGTTGTCATGATTGCACCGCCTGATGATGTGTGTCGTTCACGCCGGTTGCCAGCGTCATAATATTTTCCTGAGAGATGTCGCGCCCGTGCAGTTCACCCGCAATGCTGCCTTCCCGCATTACGTACACCCGGTCGCTCATCCCCACCACTTCCGGCAGCTCGCTGGAGATCATCAGAATCGCCACGCCCTTGCGCGCCATCTGGTTCATGATGCGGTAGATCTCGCTTTTGGCACCGACGTCCACCCCGCGCGTGGGTTCGTCGAGAATCAGGATGCGCGGGCCAATCGCCACCCAGCGGGAGATCAGCAGCTTTTGCTGGTTGCCGCCGGAGAGCCCGCCCGCGCGCACCTGAGAATGGGGCACGCGGATGTTAAGCAGGGCGATAGCGTCATCGGAAATGGACTGGGCTTTTTTGCGGTTAAGCATGCCGAAGGTGGCGTCGCGCTCCAGCGTCGCCATGGTGATGTTCTCCTGCGCCGCCAGCTCCAGAAACAGCCCCTGCTCCTTGCGGTTCTCGGTGAGAAAACCAATCCCGTTTTCAATAGCCGCGCGCGGGGAGTGGATCACCACCGGCTCGCCGTCGACCTCAATCATCCCGCCGGTGGCCTTGCGCACGCCGAAAATCAACTGCGCCAGCTCGGAGCGTCCGGCCCCGACCAGCCCCGCCAGCCCGACGATTTCACCGGAGCGCACCTGCAGGCTGCACGGCTGCACTTTTTTACCGTCGGTGAGGTGGTGCACGTTGAGACGCGGGCTGCCGAGAGGGATATCGCGCTCTTTGTTGAACAGATCGCTGAGCGGGCGGCCCACCATCATCTTCACCAGTTCAGACGCGTTCAGCTTGTCGCGCGTCAGGCTGCCGACGTACTGCCCGTCGCGCAGAACGCTGACGCGGTCAGAGAGTTCATACACTTCCGCCATGCGGTGGCTGATATAGATGATCGCCATCCCTTCATCGCGCAGGCGCAAAATCAGTTCAAACAGGCGATGGGTTTCGCGGGAGGAGAGGGCGGCGGTGGGTTCGTCCATCACCAGGATGCGGCTGTTGCGGTGCAGCGCGCGGGCGATTTCCACCTGCTGCTGCTCAGCGATGGTCAGCTTCATCACCAGGTCGGTGGCGCTGAACTGCGCGCCGAGACGGTCAATCACCGCCTGCGCCTGGGCGGCCATCTCCTTGCGCTGCACCAGCCCGCCGCGCGACAACTCGCTGCCGAGGAAGATATTTTCCGCGACGGTCAGATTGGGGGCGAGCTGCATCTCCTGGTAAATCAGGGTAATGCCTGCGGCCAGCGCGTCCTTCGGCCCTTTGATGTGAAACGGCTGGCCGTCGATCAGGATCTCGCCGCCGGTGGCGGTATAGGCCCCCGCGAGGATCTTCATCAGCGTGCTTTTTCCCGCGCCGTTTTCCCCCATCAGCGCGTGGATCTCACCGGGGAAGACCGTCAAATCCACGCCCTTGAGCGCGTGGAAATTGCCAAAGGTTTTGGCAATGTGGCGCATCTCTAAAACCGGGGTTCTGCTCATGGCGGGTCTCCTGTGAATGTCGATATCTGCACTTCATCACAGGTGCGTAAATGCAAAATGTCAGAAGCTGTTCATATTTGTCATAGTTATGAATAGCGAATGTGGATCACAGTTACGGAGTCAACATGTCTTCACGCCCCCCGTTCTTCTCCAGCGCCCGCGGTCGCCTGCTGATATTTAACCTGCTGGTGGTCGCCGTCACGCTGATGGTGAGCGGCGTGGCGGTGCTCGGCTTTCGTCATGCCAGCCAGATCCAGGAGCAGGTCCAACAGCAAACGCTGGACGACATGACCGGGAGCATGAACCTCGCGCGCGACACGGCCAACGTGGCAACGGCGGCGGTGCGGCTTTCGCAGGTAGTGGGGGCGCTGGAGTACAAAGGCGAGGCCGAGCGGCTGAAGCAGATGCAAACGGCGCTGCGCCGCTCGCTGGAACAGCTGGCGGATGCCCCGCTGGCGCAGCAGGAGCCGGCGCTGGTGGCGCGGATTATTCGCAGAAGCAATGAATTACAGCAAAGCGTAACGGGGATGCTGGAGCGTGGGCAAAAGCGGCATCTTGAGCGTAACGCGCTGCTGAGCTCGCTCTATCAAAGCCAGAGCTATTTACGCCATCTTCAGGACATCAACCGCCGCTTCGGCAGCAACGTGCCGGACGCGCGGCAACTGATGGAGATGGATCGGCTGATCGCGGCCGCGATTGATACACCTTCGCCGCGTGCTACCGTTCAGCAGCTGGACGCCGTGACCGCCACGCTGCCCCGAAGCGCCATACAGCCGGTCGTGGAGGGCGTTCTGCCCGATTTTAACGCCGAGCTGCGCAAGCTTGCCCCGCTGTCGAAGCAGCTGGAGGAGAGCGATCTGTCCATCAGCTGGTATATGTTCCACATTAAGGCGCTGGTGGCGATCCTTAATAGCGATATTAATCAGTACGTTGAGCAGGTGGCGCAGGCTTCCCGGCTTCGCACGGCCCAGAGCCATCACGAGTTGCAATCCATCAGCGTGTTTATCAGCATCTTCGCCGTGCTGGCGCTGATCATCACCGGCTGCGCCTGCTGGTATATCTACCGCAATCTGGGCTCCAACCTGACGGCCATCTCCCGGGCGATGTCGCGACTTGCCCACGGTGAACAGGATGTTTCTGTTCCTGCGCTGCAGCGGCGCGACGAGCTGGGCGAGCTGGCGCGCGCGTTTAACGTTTTTGCCCGCAACACCGCCTCGCTTGAGCACACCACGCGTCTGCTGAAAGAGAAAACCACGCAGATGGAGATCGACCGCATCGAGCGTCAGGGGCTGGAAGAGGCGCTGCTGCACAGCCAGAAGATGAAGGCCGTCGGACAGCTGACCGGCGGGCTGGCGCATGATTTTAACAACCTGCTGGCGGTAATTATCGGCAGCCTTGAGCTGACAGACCCCGAATCAAACGACGCGCCGCGCATTACCCGTGCGCTGAAGGCTGCCGAACGCGGCGCGCTGCTGACCCAGCGCCTGCTGGCGTTTTCCCGCAAACAGTCCCTGACGCCGCATGCAGTAGAGATGCTGCCCCTGTTGGAAAACCTTCGGGAACTGATGCGCCACTCGCTGCCCGCCACGCTTACCCTGGAGATTGAAGCGCAAACCCCGGCATGGCCCGCGTGGATTGACGTCAGCCAGCTGGAAAACGCCATTATCAACCTGGTGATGAACGCCCGGGATGCGATGGAAGGCCAGAGCGGGGCGATCAAAATTCGCACCTGGAACCAGCGCGTGACCCGCAGCGACGGACGCAGGCAGGATATGGTAGCGCTGGAGGTCATCGATCGCGGCAGCGGGATGTCGCAGGAGGTGAAATCCCGGGTTTTTGAACCGTTCTTCACCACCAAGCAGACCGGAAGCGGAAGCGGGCTGGGCCTGTCGATGGTGTACGGTTTTGTGCGTCAGTCCGGGGGGCGGGTAGAGATCGAAAGCGCGCCGGGACAAGGAACGACCGTGCGGCTCCACCTCCCGCGCTCGACGCTGCCCGTCGTTTCGGAGGATGAAGCGCTGGCTGCCACAACGTCCGTGGATAACGAGCGGCTTGTACTAGTGCTGGAAGATGAGGCGGACGTTCGCCAGACCCTGTGCGAACAGCTGCATCAGCTTGGTTACCTGACGCTCGAGGCGGACAGCGGCGAACAGGCCCTGAACATGCTGGCGGCGTCGCCGGATATTGGCATGTTTATCAGCGATCTGATGTTGCCCGGAAGCCTGAGCGGGGCCGAGGTGATTAACCATGTGCGCAGCCATTACCCGCAGCTTCCGGTGCTGCTGATCAGCGGGCAGGATTTGCGCCCGGCGCATAATCCGCAGCTGCCGGACGTTCCGTTACTGCGTAAGCCGTTTACCCGCCAGCAGCTGGCGCAGGCGCTGCGGAAGGTGATGGTAATTTGAGATTCCTCCGCTACCCCGGTTCCCAGCCATTCATTACCGTAAGGCCAGTTCCCCTGCGAGTCTGGCCTTATGAAACGTTACTCTACCGTCCTGTTATTTGGTCTGCTGACTTTAACCAGCCAACTGGCGCATGCCGATGTGATTGATGACGCGATTGGCAACATTCAGCAGGCGATCAACGATGCCTACAACCCCAGCAGCAGCCGTAATGACGATGACGACGATCGTTACGACCGCAGCCGTCAAATCGACAGCCGACAGTACGACGATCGTCGTCGGCAGCTCGAAGACAGACGCCGCCGCTTAGACGAGCGTCAGCGCCAGCTGGATGACGACAGGCGTCGGTTAGAAGAGGACGAGCGCAGGTTGGAAGACGATTACGATCGCGGCTAAGTGCGGCCTGTTGCCCTCACCCCAACCCTCTCCCACGGGAGAGGGAGAAAACCTAATCCAGCACCAGTACCATCCCGTCATATCCCGCTTCAATGCCGTCCGGCAGCGGGTTATCCATCATCCATGCGTCAAACTGATGGCTAATGTGCGTCAGGATCACCTGCGGACAGCCAATCACCTCGTTCAGGGCAATCACCGTATTTAAATCACTGTGGTTGCGCGGCGTCTCCGGACGCGGTTCATGGCTGCAGTCGATGATTATCGCCTGTGGCTGATTGTTGAGCAGAAACGTCACCGTTTTATCCGGCAGCCCGGCGGTATCAGAAAGCCACGCCACGCGGCTATGGGCCGATTCCAGCAGATACCCGAAGGTCAGTTTTGAATGGTTGAGCGGCAGCGGCGTGACCCGCAGCCCCTGCAGCTCAAACATCACGAACGGCTCGACCGTGTGGCTGAAATCCAGAATGCCGGGGTGTTTAAACAGATCGTCACAGCCTGCGTCGTCCGGCGGACCGTACACCGGGATGGTCGCGCCCACGCCCCAGCGCAGGGGGAATAGCCCCTGGACGTGATCCATATGATAGTGCGTGAGTAAAAACTGCTGGAAACTGCCCGCCGGCCAGTCGTCCATCAGGTGCGGAATGCCCGCATCCAGCAGGGTGACTGCATCGTTGAATTTGACCACCGCGCTACAGGGGCGACGGCGATAGTTGTCCTGCAAACGCGCCCTGCGACACGCCGCGCAGTCGCAGCCAAAGACCGGGACCAGCTGCGCGCTTCCGGTTCCCGTTAACGTGATGGTCAGACTCATAACGCACCTCTACAGCGGTTTGGTGAATCGAAAATGGCTCTGCGTATATCCCTCACGAACGTAAAAGCGGTGGGCGTCCGTGCGCTTCACGCTGGTGGAGAGTTCGGTCAACTCCGCGCCCGCCTCTCGTGCTACGTCTTCCGCCCAGGCCAGCAGCTGGCTGCCAATCTTTAACCCGCGCGCCTGCGGCATCACCACCAGCTCCTGGATCTCGCCGATCCAGCGGGCATGATGCAGGTGAAACTGCATGTGCAGGCCGATCATGCCGACGACCTGTCCGTCCAGCTCGGCAAGCTGGTAGCGCATGTTGTGATCCTGAAGGTTGGCCAGAAATCCGGCGTGAAACGCCTGGTGATCGAACTCTGCCTGCTTCAGTTCACAGATCAGGGCGTAAACAATTTGCGCGTCGTCGGCGGTGGCGGGGCGAAGCTGGCAGTCAGGCATGCTGTCTCTCCTTCTGGCGAATAAGCGATAAAAAGGTCTCGACTGACTGTAGCAAACTTCCGTCATTATTGAGGACGTGACAGCCCGACGGAGTGTAGCGCGCCGCACGTTCCAGCCGCTGGTCGATCTCACGCGCATTTTCGCGCCCCCGGCTTTGCAGGCGGCTGCGCAGAATATCCGGAGAAACCTGCAGGCAGACCGGCAGCAGCGCCGCTTCGTACCGGGCTTTTGCCTGCGGCAGATGCGCGCGCGAGCCGTTAACCAGCACGTCGAAGCCTGCGTGCAGCCAGAGGTCGATCTCGATGCCGACGCCGTAATAAAAGCCGTTCGCGTGCCAGCTCAGCGCCAGCAGATTTTGCCCGGCGCGGGTAAAAAACTCCTGCTCGCTCAGGGCGATATGGTTTTCACTGCCAACGTTCGCCGCGCGGGTAATGTAGCGGTGCGCCACCAGCAGCTGTGAATGTTCCCGCTGCCGTAACGCCGACAGCAGGCTGTCTTTTCCCGAGCCGGACGGGCCCATTAACCAGATGAGTCTTCCCATCAGAACACCCTTTTTCCCTGACGCCAGACGTGGTCGATATGAACGTGCTCGCCCTTGCGGTGCGCCAGCACCAGGTCTGCCCGTTTGCCTTCGGCAATCTCACCGCGGTCGTGAAGGTTGAGCGCGCTGGCCGGGTTTTTCGTCACCAGTCGAATCGCCTGCGGCAGCGTAAAGCGGTTGTCCTCGTCGTCTGCAACGCGGAAGGCCGCGTCCAGCAGGCTGGCGGGGTAGTAGTCAGACGAGAGGATATCCAGCAGGCCGAGGGTAGCGAGTTTGCTTGCCGCCACGTTGCCGGAGTGCGATCCGCCGCGCACGATGTTCGGCGCGCCCATCAGCACGTTCATGCCGTGTTTGCGGGAGGCTTCAGCCGCTTCGAACGTGGTGGGAAATTCGGCGATCACGCTGCCAAGCTGGTGGGATTCGCGCACGTGATCGTGCGTGGCGTCGTCATGGCTGGCCAGCGCAATGTTGCGGTCCCGACACATCGCGGCAATGGAGAGGCGGTTCGGCTGCGACCATTGTGCCGCAAGCGCCAGCTGCTCTTCTTCGTAGCGCGCCATCTCCACGTCGTTGAGCGAGTATTTGCCCTGATAGTATTCACGGTACTTTTCAATGTTGGCGAACTGGCGCTGCCCCGGGGAGTGATCCATCAGCGAAACCAGCGAGACCGGCTCGCGCCCGACCAGCTTTTCAAACAGCGGCAGGGTGGTGTGGTGTGGTAGCTCGCAGCGCAGGTGCAGGCGGTGCTCGGCGCGGTTGAGGCCGCGCTTTTGCGTCTCCTCCACGGCGTTGATCATCTTCTCCAGATTTTCCAGACGATCGCCGCCGTCGCGCACGTCGCCGATCGCCACCGCGTCCAGCACCGTAGTGATGCCGCTGGCGACCATCAGCGCGTCGTGGCTGCTCATTGCCGAATGGGCGGGCCAGTCCACCTTCGGGCGCGGGGTGAAGAATTTATCCAGATTATCGGTATGCAGCTCAATCAGCCCCGGCAGCAGCCAGCCGCCTTCGCCGTCCATCGCCTCCGGGGAGCGGCTCTGGGTTTCGGCAAAGGCGCGGATGACGCCGTCCTGGATTTCAACCGAACCCTTCACGACCTCATTTTCCAGCACCAGCCTGACATTATTGATAATCATGCGTTTGTCCCCATTGGGTGCAGCCTGTCCGCCACGCGATTGCGGACGGCGTCGTCGTGGAAGATCCCGACGATCGCCGCCCCGCGCGCTTTGGCCTGTTCGATCAGCGCTATCACCGCTGCGCTGTTTTTAGCGTCGAGCGAGGCGGTGGGTTCATCCAGCAGTAAAATCGGATAGTCGACGATAAACCCGCGCGCGATATTCACGCGCTGCTGCTCGCCGCCGGAAAAGGTCGACGGGGCGAGGTGCCACAGGCGCTCCGGCACGTTGAGGCGCGTCAGCAGGCTGGCGGCCCTGGCGGCGCAGGTTTCGCGCGGCACACCGAGATCCAGCAGGGGCTGCATCACCACGTCCAGGGCGGAGATCCGCGGGATCACCCGCAGGAACTGGCTAACCCAGCCGATCGTTGAGCGGCGCACTTCCAGCACCTTGCGCGCCGGGGCCTGAACCAGATCGACCCACTCTTCGTTATGGCGAATATGGATGTGGCCTTCGTCCGGTAAATAGTTGGCGTACAGGGAGCGCAGCAGGGTCGATTTACCGCTGCCGGAGTGGCCGTGCAGCACCACGCATTCACCCTGACTCACCTCTAGCGAGGCGTTTTGCAGCACCGGCAGGCGCACGCCATTTTGCTGGTGGAGCACAAAGGTCTTACTGACATTTTCAACGTGGATCATGTTGGCCTCTCAATTCTGTAATACCGAGGACACCAGCAGCTGGGTGTATGGATGATGCGGATCGTCAAGCACGCGGTCGGTCAGCCCACTTTCCACCACCTGACCCTGCTTCATCACCAGCAGGCGGTCCGCCAGCAGGCGCGCAACGCCCAGATCGTGGGTGACAATCACCACCGCCAGGTTCAGCTCCACCACCAGGCCGCGCAGCAGGTCGAGCAGGCGGGCCTGCACGGAGACGTCCAGCCCGCCGGTGGGTTCATCCATAAACACCAGCTTTGGATGGGTGACCAGATTGCGGGCAATTTGCAAACGCTGCTGCATACCGCCGGAAAAGGTGGTTGGCAGGTCGTCAATGCGCGAGGCGGGGATCTCAACCTCCTCCAGCCAGTGCTGTGCGGTGGCGCGGATGTTGCCGTAGTGGCGCGCGCCGGTGGCCATCAGCCGTTCGCCGATATTGCCTCCCGCCGACACCTGACGGCGCAGGCCGTCCATCGGGTGCTGATGCACCACGCCCCACTCGGTGCGCAGCAGGCGACGGCGCTCGGCCTCGCTCATGGCATACAGGGATTTTCCTCCATACAGAATGTCGCCGTTCTGCGGCGTCAGGCGCGCGGAGATAGACTTCAGCAGGGTGGTTTTGCCGGAGCCGGACTCGCCGACAATGCCCAGCACTTCGCCCGGCCACAGCTCAAACGACACGTCGCTGAAGCCTTTTCCCGGCGCATAAAGGTGGGTCAGGTTATTAACCGAAAGCAGCGGTTTCATTGGCCGTTCGCCTCGCTCTGTTGGCGGCAGTAATCGGTGTCGGAGCAGACAAACATCCGTTTGCCCGTATCGTCCAGCACCACTTCATCGAGATAGCTGTGTTTGGATCCGCAGATGGCGCACGGCTCGTCCCACTCCTGCACCGTAAACGGGTGATCGTCGAAATCCAGGCTTTCGACACGCGTATACGGCGGTACCGCGTAGATGCGTTTTTCACGTCCGGCACCAAAGAGCTGCAGGGCAGGCATCATGTCCATCTTCGGGTTATCGAATTTTGGGATCGGCGACGGGTCCATGACGTAGCGCCCGTTGACCTTCACCGGGTAGGCGTAGGTGGTGGCGATATGGCCGAAGCGGGCGATGTCTTCATACAGTTTGACCTGCATGATCCCGTACTCTTCCAGCGCGTGCATGGTACGGGTCTCGGTTTCGCGCGGCTCGATAAAGCGCAGCGGCTCCGGGATCGGCACCTGGAAAATCAGAATCTGATCTTCCGTCAGCGGAGTCTCCGGAATGCGGTGGCGGGTCTGGATCAGCGTCGCGTCTTCGGTTTTTTCGGTGGTGTTGACGCCCGTCACGCGCTTAAAGAAGTTGCGGATCGACACGGCGTTGGTGGTATCGTCCGCGCCCTGGTCGATAACCTTCAGCACGTCCGCTTCGCCAATCACGCTGGCGGTGATCTGAATGCCGCCCGTGCCCCAGCCGTACGGCATCGGCAATTCACGGCCACCAAACGGAACCTGATAGCCCGGAATAGCCACCGCTTTTAAAATGGCGCGGCGGATCATGCGTTTAGTTTGCTCATCCAGATAGGCAAAGTTGTAGCCGCTTAAGTTAGCCATTGGCGCGCTCCCGTTGCAGGCGTTTCAGCAGTTCCAGTTCGGCCTGGAAATCGACGTAGTGCGGCAGCTTGAGGTGCGAGACAAAGCCTGCGGCCTCGACGTTGTCCGCGTGGGCCAGCACGAATTCTTCGTCCTGCGCCGGGCCGGCAATGTGCTCGCCGTAGTCCGGCGCCTGCAGGGCGCGGTCAACCAGCGCCATCGCCATCGCCTTGCGCTCGCCGAGGCCGAATACCAGCCCGTAGCCGCGGGTAAAATGCGGGTCTTCATTCTCTGGCGCGACGAAACCGTTGACCATTTCGCACTCGGTCATCAGCAGTTCGCCGACGCTCACCGCAAAACCCAGCTCTTCCGGCACGATTTCGACGTCGAGATAGCCGCTGCGGATCTCTGCCGCGAACGGGTGGTTGCGCCCGTAGCCGCGCTGTGTGGAGTAGGCCAGCGCCAGCAGATACCCTTCGTCGCCGCGCATCAGCTGCTGCAGGCGGGACGAACGCGAGCACGGGTAGACCGGCGGTACGCGGGTGATGTCATCCGGCTGCGCGCCGGAGTCCTCTTCCGCCTTCGCCAGGCCCTGTTTCGCCAGCAGGCTGAAGACGTGCGGAGACGGTTCCTGTTCGGCGTCAGAGGTACTGAGTCGTGGCGCCTCGCCGTTCGCCAGCAGCGTGAAGTCCAGCAGACGATGGGTGTAGTCGTAGGTCGGGCCAAGCAGCTGGCCGCCGGGAATGTCTTTGTACACCGCTGAAATACGGCGCTCTAAACGCATTTCCGCCGTGTTCACCGGCTCGCTGACTGCCAGACGGGGAACGGTGGTGCGCCAGGCGCGCAGCAGGAAGATAGCTTCCACGTTATCGCCGCTGGCCTGCTTCAGCGCCAGCGCTGCAAGCTCGCGGTCAGCAACGCCGCCCTCGGTCATCACACGGTCAACCGCGAGGTTAAGCTGTTGCTCAATCTGGGCGACGCTCAGCTCGGGAAGCTGTTCATCGCCCCGGCGTCTGTGCTCCTGTAAGGCATGGGCGGCGGCGATGGCCTTTTCGCCTCCTTTGACGGCTACGTACATCAGCACACCTCCACGTGGGTAATCCGCGGGATTGCCAGCAGGCGCTCGCCGCAGGTCAGGATCAGGTCAATGCCGAGCGGGAACGGGTGCGGGCGCTCGGTCAGCTCATGGATGATGCACTCCGGCAGCTGGGGCGCGACCATCCGCTCGTCGGCGATGCCTGCGCCCGTCAGGCGAAGCATGCGGCCACCGCTCAGGCTGGAGACCTGCAGGATCAGCGTGGCGCTGGTTTCCGGTGCGACGGCGCTGCCTTCGCTCAGGGCGTTAAGCTGTTCATGGCTGATCTGTTCGTCGGCGACGGCAAAGACCGCCTGCTGGGGCTGTTCGACCAGCGGCGCGCTGGTGTGAAAGCGCAGGTTCTGGCTGGCGATATCGTTCAGCAATGCGCCTGACAGCCATACCGGGGTGTCGTTGTCCGCCAGCGTCAGCAGCACGCTGGTGGAGGCGAGGTTGAGCGGCAGCCAGCCCTGCGAGAGCTGGTGCAAGGAGACAATCACCCCCGGCTCGCTCATGGCCTTCAGCAGGCGACGGAAACTCTGTTGGGCATCCTGGACGGCCAGGGTAAAAGCAGGTTGAAGCGTCATGCGTTGTCTCCGCGAACGAGCGTAAAGAAGTCGACCCGGCTGGTGTTCACTTCGGCCTGACGCGCGGCAAGGCGTGCGGCGCGGTCGGCTTCCAGCGGGGCAATAAGGGTTTCCATTAACGTCTGGAAATGCGGGTGTTCCTGTAAAAGCGCGTCGATCACCGCGCAGCGCTCGGCGTGCGTTTTGTCTCGCCCAAGTACGTAGCTATAACCCAGCGTGCCGCTGTTAAGGCGGATAGCCGCGCGGGTGAGGGTGGCATCGCCGGCGAAGAAGCGCTCGCCGGTGCCGCCCATGCGTGCCTGGATCTGCACCAGGCCGATCTCCGGCGCGCGGATCGTGTCGTAGTCCGGCGTCAGGCCGAGTGCGTTCATGCGTGCGGCCAGCGCAGCAGGCTGGCTGTGGGCCAGCACGCGCATCCAGCGCTGTCGGGTGGAGGTGTCGAAGTGCATTCAGTGCTCCATGGTGAATTCGATCATGTCGGCGCGGGTGAGGCTGACGGAGTATTCCGTCGCGTCTATCTCGCCGTCACGGTGGTTGAGGGTTCGCACGCAGAGCAGCGGGGCCATATTGGGGATCTCAAGCACCTTGCTCTCTTTCGCCTGCGCGCGGCGGGCGCTGATGCGCGTCTGGGTGCGTTTGAGCGCGATACCCGTCGCGTCCTGAAGGAAATCATGCAGGGAACCGCTGGCGAAATGTTGCAGCACTGGCCAGAGGGTGAGGTCCGCGAAGTAGTGGTCAATCTGGCAGACCGCCACGCCGTTGACCCGGCGCAACGTGCGCAGGTGTACGACGTTGTCACCCTCCTGAATCCCGAGCGCGTCCGCCACGTGGCGGGAGGCCGGGCGCAGTACTGAAAGCAGCTTCTCGCTGGTGGGATGACTGCCCTGATCCAGCAGATTCTGGCTAAAACGCGCCTGGGCGTTGAGCGGGTAGTCAAACGGGCGCATCAGCACCAGCACGCCGACGCCCTGACGGCGCTGGACCCAGCCGCGCTCCACCAGCTGGTCAATGGCGCGGCGCAGGGTGTGGCGGTTCACTTCGTAGCGGTCGGCAAGCTGCTGCTCGGCGGGCAGGTAGTCACCGCAGCGGTAGTGCGTGCGCAGCTCCACTTCGAGCCTGGCCGCAATCTCTTGCCAGCGGGTAGGGTAACTGGTCGGATGTCTGGATAAGTGCATACCAATCAAAGCCTCGCTAATCAGATGAAGTGCTTACGCAAGCGTTGAGAGAGAAAATCCAGCAGGCTGACGGTGACGATGATAAGCACCATCAGGGCGCAGGTTTGCTGGAACTGGAAACCGCGAATCGCTTCCCAC
Organism: Enterobacter cloacae complex sp. P6RS; assembly: GCF_014982245.1. Taxonomy (NCBI): domain Bacteria; kingdom Pseudomonadati; phylum Pseudomonadota; class Gammaproteobacteria; order Enterobacterales; family Enterobacteriaceae; genus Enterobacter; species Enterobacter cloacae complex sp. P6RS. The sequence goes on along the minus strand of NZ_JADCLB010000008.1, from coordinate 11,752 downwards.
AGGGTGACGCCAATCCCGCCTGCGCCCACCATGCCGACCACGGTGGCGGAGCGAACGTTGGACTCGAAGCGGTACAGCGAGTAGGAGATCAGCAGCGGCATCACCTGCGGCAGGACGCCGTAGAGGATCTCTTCGATTTTGTTCGCGCCGGTGGCGCGGATGCCTTCTACCGGGCCGGGCTCGATGGCTTCGACCGCTTCGGAGAGCAGCTTGGAGAGCACGCCGGTGGTGTGGATGAACAGCGCCATGACGCCGGCGAACGGACCCAGGCCGACGGCGACCACGAACAACATCGCAAAGACCATTTCGTTAATCGCACGACAGGCGTCCATCAGGCGGCGCATGGGCTGGTATACCCACCACGGCACGATGTTTTCAGCGCTCATCAGGCCAAACGGAATAGAGAGAATAACGGCCAGCGCGGTGCCCCAGACGGCAATTTGCAGGGTGATCGCCATTTCGCTGAGGTAGTCCTGCCACTGGCTGAAATCCGGCGGGAAGAAGTCGGCGGCGAAGGTCGCCATGTTGCCGGAATCTTTGAAGAGCAGCAGCGGATCCATCTCCGCGCCCTTCCAGGAGATAACGAGTACCGCCAGCAGGATGGCCCAGCTTATGAGCGAGAACCAGCTGCGCTTCGGCGGCGGGAGGGTGATGGTTTGCATGTTGGCTCCTTAATCTGTTCTCCCTCTCCCCCAAGGGAGAGGGGACTTGTGTTACTGCACCGCTTTATTCACGCTCGTCATCGCACCCAGCGCGGCGGTCAGGCGGTCGAGGTCTTCCAGCTGGGCCTGGATTTCAGAGACTTTGCTGGTCTTCTCCTCTTCCTTCAGCCCTTTGTTGTCCTTCACGGCCTGCATCTGCTTAAACAGCGCCAGCTGGCGAATCGGGACCAGCTGCAGATCGCTGGACGCGCGGAACGGTGCCCAGCCCAGACGTTCCAGAACCGCTTTCTCCTCCGGCGTTTTGCCGTAGTTCATAAAGAAGTCGTAGACCTTGTCCTTGGTGCTTTCGGAGAGGTTTTTGCGCCAGACGATCGGGTCGCCGGGGATCAGCGGTGATTTCCAGATGACCTTCAGCTCTTTCAGCTTGTCCGGCGCGGAGGTTTTCAGCTTGTCGAGGTTTTCGGTGTTGTTGGTGGCAACGTCCACCTGCTTGTTCGCCACGGCCAGCGCGTTGGTTTCGTGGCTGGCGTTGACCGTGCGCTTAAAGTCGCTGGCGGAGATGTTGTTTTTCGCGAAGACGTAGTAGCCAGGGACGAGGAAGCCGGAGGTGGAGTTCGGATCGCCGTTACCAAAGGTCAGATCTTTGCGTTTGGCAATCATGTCGTTGAGGTTGTTGATCGGGCTGTCCTTGTTGACGATCAGCACGCTCCAGTAGCCCGGGGAGCCATCTGCCGCAACGGTCTGGGCAAAGACCTGACCGTTGGCGCGGTCCACCGCTTCCATGGCGGAGAGGTTGCCGTACCAGGCGATGTCCACTTTGTTAAAGCGCATCCCCTGGATGATGCCCGCGTAGTCCGGGGCGAAGAAGGCGTTCACTTTGATCCCCAGTTTGGTTTCCATATCTTTCAGGAACGGTTCCCACTGCGGCTTCAGGTTTTGCTGTGATTCCGTTGAAATGATGCCAAAGTTCAACGCTTTTTCCTGCTCTTCGGCGTACGCCGGGCTTAACAGGGTGCTGATGCTGAACATGCTGGTGAAGGCCAGCGCGGCAACGGCTTTGTAGTTCATTTCCATTCCTCGTTATCGGGGCGTTAAGCAGCCTGCGCGCGTTCTTCGACGCGGTTTACGCTGCGGTAGAGATGGTCAAAACGTTCGTTATCAAACTGATGGCTGGCGCCATCGAAGAACACGTGGCCCTGACGCAGGGCGACGATGCGCTCGCAGTAGCGCAGGGCGTAATCCACCTGATGCAGCGTCACCACCACGGTGATGCCGTCGTTCTGGTTGATGTCGCGCAGGGTTTCCATCACGATGCGGGCCGACTCCGGATCCAGCGAGGCGATGGGCTCATCGGCCAGAATGATTTTGGCTTTCTGCATCAGGGCGCGGGCGATAGCGACGCGCTGCTGCTGCCCGCCGGACAGCGTGGACACGCGCTGCTGGGCGAAGTGCGCCATGCCGACGCGGGTCAGCGCCTGTAAGGCTTCCTGCTTCTGTGATGGGGAGAACCAGCGCAGGCAGGTGCGCCAGAACGGGGTGCTGCCGAGCGCGCCAATCAGCACGTTCTCCAGCACCGACAGGCGGTTCACCAGGTTGAACTGCTGAAAGATGTAGCCCGTCCGGGCGCGGCTTTTGCGAATATCGCTCGCCAGACGGCCCGCATGCTGCACGGTGTTACCCAGCAGCTCGATGCGGCTTTCCGGCGTTTTATCGCAGGTAATAAGGCCACTTAAGTGACGCAGAAGGGTGGATTTTCCTGAACCGGACGGCCCCAGCAGCGCCACCATTTCGCCCTGCTGGACGGTCAGATCAACGGCATGCAGCGCCTTGTTGTGATTGAAGGTCTTGCTCAGTTTCTCGACGCGGATGACAGTGTGCATGTGCTGGGCCTCACGATAAATGTGGCCTCATGCTGGCGCATCAATATGACATTTGGGTTAAGTGCAGGTTGCGGGAGTTTGAAGAGTTGAGGGGAGTTTGATGACAGGCGGAGGCAGACCGCCCACCGCCCGAAAATTAGTGCTGCTGCTTAACGACGTTAATCATCCATGGCACGCCGTATTTGTCGGTGACCTTACCGAAGCCGTGCGCCCAGAAGGTTTCCTGCCAGGCCATGTCGATATTCCCGCCATCGGCAAGGTTGTCGAACCAGCGCTTGCCTTCTGACACATCCTGCGTGTCGAGCACCAGCGTGAAGCCCGCGTACTGTGCGCTGCTGCCCGGCGGCAGCCCGTCGCTCATCATGATATCGCTGCCCGCAATGCGAACGTTGGAGTGAGCGATAGCCGAATCCGGAAACTGCATGCCGGACGGACAGCCTTCTTCGCTGTTATCGCTTTTTGGCATTTCGCCGAAGGTGATTTTATAGAGGAGTTCTGCGCCGACGGCCTGCTGATAGAAGGCGGTAGCCTCTGCACAGTTGCCGGCAAAAGAGATGTAGGGACTTAACGGCATAATCTTTACCTCACGTAAGAAAAGCCCGTTAAGTGTAGTTCCCGAAAGCCCGGTAAGCGAAGCGCTACCGGGCGGGTTAAATCAGTTCTTTTTCACGAACTCGGATTTCAGTTTCATCGGACCGAAGCCGTCAATTTTGCAATCGATATTATGATCGCCTTCCACCAGACGGATATTCTTCACTTTGGTGCCGATCTTCAGCATGGAAGAGCTGCCTTTCACCTTAAGATCTTTCACCACGGTGACGCTGTCGCCATCCGCCAGCAGATTACCGTTGGCATCTTTGACGACCAGCGCATCAGCGTCCTGCGCTGGCTCGGCATCATTCCATTCGTGTGCACATTCCGGGCAGATGAACATGCCATTATCTTCATATGTGTATTCAGAATTGCATTTTGGGCAGTGTGGGAGTTGCATGTCGGTATCCTCAAAAGTGTTAACGCGCTGGAAAGTGCCAGCTAAATGACGGCAGAGTGCCGAAAAAGGCGGCAAGTATAACGCAAATCCACACTTTTGTCGGTGCTATTGTGAATTTAAAAAACGCAGAAAATGTGTTGCGAGTGACACTTACTGTCAGTCAGCTAAGCGATGCTAACGTCATTAACACGGTGGAAAGAGAAGTCGCTAAATATATCGAATATTTTATTGCGGCAAATTGCTACGCACCTTCATTTCGGATAAGGTGAAGCAACGCATTGTTATTTATCTTCGAACTTTACTGCCATGCATTTCTTATGTTGGCGGCCTATCCCTCTCTTTTTAGGTGGGTAAATAATGATGATATATCCTGAAGCTTCTTAAAATGGGCCAGGCTTTTTATCTTATGGCTTTCTGGCCTTGAGGAGAGCTTTACACGCCATGCAGGGATAGCCATTTATTTCTGATTATCTTCAATTAGTTATATTTTGGTGAACATGTTTTCCACACGTGATCATATAAGCCTGAACATCATAATTAATACAAGTGGCTTAATAAAAGTAATAAATTTGCGTTAAGGAAAGGCTTTTATCATGCACACACAGACCATTTTTGAATTAAGTCAGGAAGCTGAGCGTTTGTTACAGCTTGCCCTGCAAAATCTCGATACCCTGAAATCAATGCCGACAGCGAAGCTGGAGAGCACGACGGCTGCTATTACAGGTGAAAAGAACAACGTGCTGCCTTTGCATTTTAGTGCGCGCGGCGTCGAAGCGCAGCAGGCAACGCTGAATAATGAATTACGCAAAATAACACGTCTGGAAATGGTTCTGGCTATCGTTGGCACGATGAAAGCGGGGAAATCGACCACCATTAATGCCATTGTGGGTACCGAAGTGTTGCCGAACCGCAACCGCCCAATGACGGCGCTGCCTACGCTGATCCGTCATACGCCAGGTCAGAAAGAGCCGGTGCTCCACTTCTCACATGTCTCTCCTATTGATGATTTGATTCACCTGCTGCAGAAAAAGCTTGGCGATTACGATCGCGGCAAGCTGGCTCTGCAACTGGAAATTGATAAGGACATGAATACGCTGCTGGAGCGTATTGAGAAAGGCGAGGCCTTTGAAAAGCATCATCTCGGGGCGCAGCCAATATTTCATTGCCTGAAAAGTCTCAATGACCTGGTGAGGCTCTCCCAGGCGCTGGGCGTGGCGTTTCCGTTCTCTGAATACGCGGCCATCGAACATATTCCGGTGATTGAAGTGGAGTTCGTGCATCTTGCGGGTCTGGATGCGCACCTCGGGCAGCTGACGCTGCTCGATACCCCTGGCCCCAATGAGGCCGGACAACCGCATCTGCAAAAAATGCTTAGCGAACAGCTAGCCCGCGCGTCGGCGGTGCTGGCGGTGATGGATTATACCCAGCTTAAATCTATATCTGATGAAGAGGTCCGTCAGGCTATTTCGGTTGCGGGGAAATCAGTGCCTCTGTATGCGCTGGTGAATAAATTCGACCAGAAGGATCGCAATAGCGACGATGAAGAGCAGGTCAGGGCGATGATCTCCGGTACCTTAATGAAAGGCACTATTTCGCCTGGCCAGATCTACCCTGTTTCCTCTATGTGGGCGTATCTGGCAAACCGCGCCCGCAACGAGATGAATGCACGTGGACGCCTGCCGGATCATCAGGAGCAGCCCTGGGTGCAGGATTTTGCCGAAGCCGCACTCGGACGCCGCTGGCGTTCGGCGGACCTGGACGATATAAACCATATCCGTCACGCAGCCGATTTGCTCTGGGAAGATTCGCTGTTTGAACAGCCGATACGCAAACTGATTTACGCCGCCTATGCCAATGCCTCGCTATTCGCGCTGCGCTCGGCCTCGCATAAGCTGCTCAACTACGCGCAAAATGCCCGGGAGTATCTCGACTTCCGCTATCAGGGGCTGACGGTGGCCTTTGAGGGGCTGGAACTGAACATCGCGCGTCTTGAAGAGGATATGGCGCTGCTGCAGACGCGCCAGAGCGCGGTGAGCGATGAGGTGAAACATGAAGTTGACCAGGCGCTGAACGCGACCGCGGACTTTATGGAGGCCGAAAAATCGGCGCTTCACCAGGCCGTGGGCCATGTGTTCAGCCCTCAAAATATTCTTGATTTGGCAGGTATTGAGCGGCTGAATCGCCGCAGTGACAAACAGCAAGAGCGGGAACCGCTGGTTCTGGATGATGAAGGTCAGGCGCAGATCGTCCTGAGTAAAATTCGCTCCTCCTGTGAACTCATCATGCTGGATGCGCAGGCAAAAATCGCCCGGGAGCTGGCGTTACGCTTCGATCAGCTGGAATCTACGCTGGCGCGCTCGCTGAATGACGCTATCCGCCCCATTGAAACGCGTATAAAAGAGCATCTGAGCCATGCCGGCTTCCGGGCGCGGATCAGCTTCCCGGCCTTTCAGGCAAACCAGCTTGACTTCAATACGCGCGCGCTGTTTAACGATGCCATTGCACAGGATAACCGCCCGGCAGGTCAACTTTCCGCCGGGAGCAGTATGCGTGAAACCGTTTCGCGTTGGCTCAATAATCCGGGCTGGGGCTGGGATGAGTATGTGGTCACGCGCACGCACTATGTTATCGACATTGCGCAACTGCATGACAAATTTAAGCAACATATTGATCAGTTTTGTGAACAAATACGTAAAGCTTTATCCGCGCAGGTCGATGTCTCTGTTACGGCCGGAATGGCGACGTTCTTTGCAGAATTTTCGTTATGCCTGACCGGGTTACAGGAAAGCTTGCGTGATAGCCTCGCAGTGCGTCAACAAAATGAGCATTCAACCCGAGCGCTCAGCCAGCTGTTGAAGCAAAGCATTACGACTGCGACGTGGATTCAGGAAGATACCCGACTGTTACGCGATGACATTCAAACTCTATTCGCAGCAGAGCAACCATGACAACACAGCTACTGGACGGTCCCGGGCGGACGCTGGAGTGTATTCATCCCAGGTTTATGGTCGATCTTGTGCAGGGCGTGGACGCGGCGCGCCATCCCCATCTGGGGCCGCAGCAGCTGCAGTTTCGTGAACGTTTGACTCAGGAGATCATGACGCATACCCGGCTACGGCCCTGGGCGATGGCGGGAATGCTTAACGAGAACGCGGCCCTGCGCCTGGGGCTGGCGGAAAAACTCGCCGGCATGTTGGATCCGGGCCATCTTGCGCTGACGCTGATGGCCGATAAACTGACTGCACTGTGCCAGCAGGCTCACCTGCGCGCTCAGCCATCTCCCGGCCTGCTTGAACAGTATGCGGAGCTCTCCTCTCATTTTACCCAACGTGCCGCCTATAAAGAAAAGGCGCTGACCCAGCGTGGACTGACGGTACAGGCGGGCGAGCACAGTGAACAAATTTTCACCCGCTGGCGAGCCGGTCACTATGATGGCTGGTCTTTAGCCGGGCGCTGCTTCATTGTTCTGGAAGAGCTGCGCTGGGGAGCATTTGGCGATGCCTGCCGTCTGGCGAACAACGATGTGTCGGCAATGCTCAAGGATAATTTACGCAGCATGGCCGCCAACTACCTCGCGCAGGGCATCAATGCGTCTCCCACAACGCGCCATTTCTATCATCAATGGCTGACCACACCCGCTTCGGCGGGTTTAATCGATCACAAAGACATGCTGGGCTGGCTGGGCGACTGGTGTCAGGCGGATATACACCCGGTGAGTTGGTCAGTGACGCAAAACTGGCAGACCGTCGCGCTGGGTATGCCGAGGCTGTGTTCGGCAAAACGGCTGGTGAATGCAATGGTGGAAGAGATTTTTGGTTGAACCCCTCATCCTGACCCTCTCCCCCCAGGGGAGAGAGGATGGCTGGCGCGGTGCGTTAGTGATTCATTTCTAACGGTTTCGGTTCAGGCGGGATCTCTTGCACATTTCCGTAGCGTTTCGCGTATAGCGCCGTGATGATGGGCACCAGGATTGCGGTGACAATCACGCTGGCGGCAACCAGTGCCGTCGCGGACGCGGCCACCGGTTCGAAGGCCGGGTTAATCTGGGCGATAATCACCGGGTTTGCAACGGCAGCGCCTGCGGCTGAAGAGGCGGCGACGCCCGCCGTGCCGTTTCCTCCCCCGATTACGCGGTCAGCAATGATCAGCGGAATACCGGTGATGATGATAACCGCGATACCCAGCACAATCCCCAGCAGTCCCGTATCCAGAATCACGTTCAGGTTGATGGTGTTACCCAGCGCAAAGCCAAAGAATGGGATCAGCACCGGCGTGGCTTTGCTGAAGAAATCACGCAGATCGTGATCCAGATTGCCCAGCGCGAAGCCGATCAGGAATGGCAGGATCGCGCCGACAAAATGATGGGGCTCAAAAGAAGCCAGGCCAGCGGATCCCAGGATCAACATCGTCATGAGCGGGCCGGACTCCAGAGACATCAAAACAAACGCGCCGGACTCCTCTTTCGTTCCGTACTGGTTCATCAGGCTGGCATACAGCCCGCCGTTGGTCATGTCCATCGCCGAGACAATCGCCAGGACGGATAACCCGGCGAAGAAACCGGTCTGAATTCCATTTTCAGGAATGAACATCGCGCATATCATTGCGACCACCCAGGCAACCGCTATTTTGGTTATCACCAGCGTTCCGGATTTGCGTAATACGGTACCGGTTGCCCGCAAATTAATGGATGCGCCGATACAAAAGAACCAGACCGCCAGGATGGGAACGGTACCCGTAATCATCCCCTTTGTGAAACCACCAAAATAAGCCCCGGTTTCAGGTGCTAATGTATTCAAAATAGCACCGAGTACCAGCGGCACCAGCATCATACCACCCGGTATGCGTTCTATCGTGGCTTTAATCTTCATCTCTAACCCTCACAATTTCGCCTCTCATGGTGAGCGGCAGGTGCGAATAAAAAAATCAATAAATTCAATTTGATGAAGGGTGCTCTTGATGATTGGTTTGTGATAACCCTGCACCGAAATTCAGTTAGCGCTCTCGTTTCCTCTCGTCAGAAAACATGCGTCGCTATGTTTCAGGAATTATCATGCGATCGATGGAATATTGATTCAATGAAAATAAAACGGTGTTTTAGTTATCTTCATCACATATTGCATGTAAACTTTACGGCGCGTTGTGAGAGCTGAAAACTTATGTAAATCTCTTGTAAAAAATATGGCTTTTTATTCTGTTGGGAAAAGAAAAAAGATGAGGGCGAAAATGGGGGCTCTGGAAGGTTGAGAAAGTACTTATTTGCGGTAGTTGACAAAAACTGTCTTCACCTGACTCAGTATAAATATATGTGTGAAGTTGATCACAAATATAAACGCTGGTAGGGTAAAAAGGTCATTAACTGCCCAGACAGGCGTCAACAGGTTCGGTTGTATCGACGGAAAACGTCAATGTAAGTAAACCTGCTACGCTTGAAGATGGAGGTTCGCACGGAGCGGATCTCGGGTTCACAGAGTGCGAGTTGGCTGTGGAACGGACAGGGCTAAGTCTACGAGGAAAGCTATGCTAAGAAGGAAAAAGGTTAAACCCATTACGCTTCGCGACGTCACCATTATTGATGACGCTAAACTGCGTAAAGCGATCACCGCCGCCTCGCTCGGTAATGCGATGGAATGGTTCGATTTCGGTGTCTACGGCTTTGTTGCCTATGCATTAGGTAAAGTGTTCTTCCCCGGTGCTGACCCAAGCCTGCAGATGATTGCCGCGCTGGGTACATTCTCCGTTCCTTTCCTGATCCGCCCGCTGGGTGGTCTGTTCTTCGGTATGCTCGGTGACAAATATGGTCGCCAGAAAATACTCGCTATCACCATTGTCATTATGTCGATCAGTACGTTCTGTATCGGCCTAATACCGTCCTATGCCACGATCGGCATCTGGGCACCTATTCTGCTGTTGCTCTGTAAGATGGCGCAGGGCTTCTCCGTCGGGGGCGAGTATACCGGGGCGTCGATCTTCGTCGCGGAGTATTCCCCTGACCGTAAGCGCGGCTTTATGGGCAGCTGGCTGGACTTCGGTTCGATTGCCGGGTTCGTGATGGGCGCGGGCGTCGTGGTTCTGATTTCAACCGTGGTCGGTGAGGAGAACTTCCTCGACTGGGGCTGGCGTATCCCGTTCTTTATCGCGCTCCCGCTGGGTATTATCGGTCTTTACCTGCGACATGCGCTGGAAGAGACACCTGCGTTCCAGCAGCACGTTGAGAAACTGGAGCAGGGCGACCGCGAAGGGCTGCAGGACGGCCCGAAAGTGTCCTTTAAAGAGATCGCGACAAAGCACTGGCGCAGCCTGCTGACCTGTATTGGTCTGGTGATTTCCACCAACGTCACTTACTACATGCTGCTGACCTACATGCCGAGCTATCTGTCGCATAACCTGCACTACTCGGAAGATCACGGCGTGCTGATTATTATCGCCATCATGGTGGGTATGCTGTTTGTACAGCCGATTATGGGTCTGCTGAGTGACCGCTTTGGCCGTCGACCGTTTATCATCCTGGGTAGCGTAGCGCTGTTCGCGCTGGCGATCCCGGCGTTTATTCTGATCAACAGTAACGTGCTGGGTCTGATTTTCGCGGGTCTGCTGATGCTGGCGGTGATCCTGAACTGCTTTATCGGGGTGATGGCATCCACATTACCTGCGATGTTCCCGACGCACATTCGTTATAGTGCGCTGGCGGCGGCGTTCAACATCTCCGTTCTGATTGCCGGCCTGACGCCTACGCTTGCCGCCTCTCTGGTGGAAAGCACCCAGAACCTGATGATGCCAGCCTACTACCTGATGGTTATTGCGGTAGTCGGCCTGGCGACCGGCCTGACCATGAAGGAGACGGCGAACCGTCCTCTGAAAGGGGCGACGCCTGCGGCATCTGATATTCAGGAAGCGAAAGAAATCCTGCGTGAGCACTACGATAACGTTGAGCAGAAAATTGAGGATATCGACGCAGAGATTGAAGAGCTGCAGAAGAAACGCTCCCGTCTTGTTGATCAACATCCACGCATTAACGAGTAATAAAGAAAACCCGCCAACGGCGGGTTTTCTTTTATTAGCATCCGGCGGCGATGTAGTCGCCGTTGGCGCTAATGGGGATGACGGTCAGGAACAGGACGGTCGCGAACAGGATCAGGATGATACCTCCGGCAATTTTAACTGCCGGCACCAGCCACCTGAACGCGCTATCTCCCCCGAACCATGCCACCGTGCGTTCACGGGCATAACGAACCGCCAGTGATAGCCCCATAATAGAGAGTGCCGTACCTAAAGACATGGTCATAACGGCCGCCATTCCCCAGGTGACAATGCCCAGCGCGTTCGAAAACATCAGAATCATGATTGCACCGCTGCACGGACGTGCGCCAATCGCCAGAATGACGCCCAGACGCGTTTTCCAGTCACCTTGTGTCAGATCTGCGCCCACGCCGTGATGACCACAGCCACAGTGTTCATCGTGCTGATGAAGGGGAGTGATGGCTGAGATCCTCATTCTTTGAGGCCGCAGGCTTTTCAGCGCCTGGTAAATGATGAAAGCACCAAATGCGCCAATCAGCACGGCGCTTATCTTCTCGACATACCAGCGGCTGGTGCTGATATCCCCTGACGCGAGGTTAAATCCTACTGCCAGAATAAAGACAAACAGAATGGCGCTGACGCCCTGCATCAGGCTGCCAAGAAAGGGAACGGTGCGTGCGGCCAGTTCGCTCTCCTTATTTGTGCTCAGGTAGGTTGTCACGATGAACTTCCCGTGCCCCGGCCCAATGGCGTGAAGGACGCCATAAAAGAAAGCGCCTGTTAAGAGCCATAATCCACCGCTGTACTGGTTGTTATTAAGCTGCAGTAGATACATCACCAGATAACGGTGCAGCGTAATCTGCGTGGCAAGGCACCACTGGATAAAGGCGTTCCAGTGCGCATGCAGCGTAAAAGCGGCGAAGAGGATGGTCAGCAGCATCAATCCGGCCGTAGGGAGGCGCCAGTCGCGAGGCAGGCGTTGTGTATTCATCAGGGGGAGCTCTGCGGAGAAGAATATTTGCCGCTAGTATAGTTGATCTTCTCTTTCAGTTCGCAGGATCGCATCAGGATCTTGCTGTAATTGTGGATAAGTCTGTGCGTAAAAGGGTATAAAGCGGGGTTTTGCTGGGGAATACAGCAGTCAGTCATTTTTTTGCAACTTTTCTGTTGCGGGCTGCGGAGAACTCCCTATAATGCGCCTC
>NZ_JADCLB010000074.1:0-1053 GCF_014982245.1 Enterobacter cloacae complex sp. P6RS | reverse complement strand
CTGGTGGCTGTTCACAAAGCTCGAAAGCTGGATCCCGTCGCTGATGAGCTACGTGCCGGACTGGCTGCAGTGGCTTAACTACCTGCTCTGGCCGGTGGCGGTCATCTCCGTGCTGCTGGTATTCGGCTATTTATTCTCAACGATCGCGAACTGGATAGCCGCGCCGTTTAACGGCCTGCTGGCGGAACAGCTGGAGGCGCGGCTTACCGGCGCAACGCCTCCGGACACGGGCGTGCTGGGGATCGTGAAAGATATCCCGCGCATTATGAAGCGCGAGTGGCAGAAGTTTGCCTGGTACCTCCCCCGCGCGGTTGTACTCCTTGCCCTCTACTTTGTCCCCGGCATTGGCCAGACGGTTGCGCCGGTGCTGTGGTTTCTGTTCAGCGCCTGGATGCTGGCCATCCAGTACTGCGACTATCCGTTCGATAACCACAAGGTGCCGTTTAAAGCGATGCGCACCGCTCTGCGCACCCGGAAGGTCGCCAATATGCAGTTCGGCGCGCTGACCAGCCTGTTCACCATGATTCCCTTCCTTAACTTGTTCATCATGCCGGTTGCGGTTTGCGGCGCGACGGCGATGTGGGTGGACTGCTATCGTGCTAAGCACGCGTTATGGAAATAATGCAAAAATGTGTAAAGCAGGGGTGGCTTATGCCGCCCCTTATTCCATACTGATCCCCATTATTTCCTTGCAGTATATAGATATGCGAATTCCTTACTTCCCCCTACCTGCTTAGCAGGTATGCTGGGTCGGTATCCCAATTTCATACAGTTAAGGACAGGCCATGAGTAAGATTTATGAAGACAACTCGCTGACTATCGGTCATACGCCCCTGGTTCGACTGAACCGTATCGGTAATGGACGCATTCTGGCGAAGGTCGAATCACGCAACCCGAGCTTCAGCGTAAAATGCCGCATCGGTGCAAACATGATTTGGGATGCTGAAAAACGCGGCGTGCTGAAGCCAGGCGTTGAGCTGGTGGAACCGACCAGCGGTAACACCGGTATCGCTCTGGCCTATGTTGCTGCCGCACGCGGCTACAAGCTGACCC
>NZ_JADCLB010000073.1:0-354 GCF_014982245.1 Enterobacter cloacae complex sp. P6RS | reverse complement strand
GCTTCTTTGTACTCGCCACGCATAACAGCTGTTAGGTACTCTAGCACCTCTTGGGCATCGGCTGTTCGTTCGTTTTTCAGTTCTGCGAGGCGTTCGTCTATATAAGCTCTGAGGTCAGGTTTAGTCAAGTTTTCCTGTCCTATCTGCTTTGCAGTCTTTTCGCTATATCCCGCTCTGATAGCAGCCTCTTTGGCATTTCCTGTCTCGATGTTAAAGTCACAAAATCGTTTCTGTTTCTCTGTCATTCTCATGTTATTCACCGCCTTTCTGTCTAATAATTTATCACTTCACATACATTTCTATATTCTCTTGTATATGCTTATCTTTCCAACTACCATAACCACAATAAACTAG
>NZ_JADCLB010000072.1:0-322 GCF_014982245.1 Enterobacter cloacae complex sp. P6RS | reverse complement strand
GCACCGCTGACCCCCATGTTTCCGCCATTTTTACCAAATGCGGCCCGCACATCTGCTGCTGTTCGGTTCACGTTGTTTGTTAAAGCATCAACAATGACCATTGAACCATTTGGCCCAAATCCTTCATAGCGTAATTCAGAATATTGTTCATCTGCTGAACCTTTTGCTTTTTCAATAGCGCGATCAATAATATGTTTTGGTACATTGTATGTTTTGGCGCGTTCGATTACAAACCGTAATTTTTGGTTTGCATGAGGATCAGGGTCTCCTGACTTCGCTGCTACGTAAATTTCAATCCCGAATTTTGCATAAACACGGCTAT
>NZ_JADCLB010000071.1:0-298 GCF_014982245.1 Enterobacter cloacae complex sp. P6RS | reverse complement strand
GGCCCTACCAGATATTCGAGATGGGCTAAAACCAGTACAACGCCGCATTCTCTTTTCAATGAATAAAGACGGCAATACCTTTGATAAAGGCTTTCGTAAATCAGCAAAATCTGTCGGAAACATTATGGGGAATTATCATCCCCATGGCGACAGTAGTATTTATGTAGCGATGGTCCGTCTAAGTCAAGACTGGAAATTACGGGAAGTACTAATTGAAATGCACGGAAACAACGGAAGTATGGATGGCGACCCGCCAGCGGCGATGCGTTATACAGAAGCTCGTTTATCACAGTTAAGT
>NZ_JADCLB010000070.1:0-321 GCF_014982245.1 Enterobacter cloacae complex sp. P6RS | reverse complement strand
GAGCGTAGCGACTGAGTGAGCGAGGAAGCGGAAAAGAGAACATCCCTACACTGAGCACTGACGCTCTGAGGCTTCTTATGACGAAACAACAGAAAACAGCGCTGAACATGGCTAAATTCATCCAGAATCAGTCTCTGCTCCTGCTGGAGAAGCTTAACGAGCTTGATCTCGATGTTGAGGCCGACCTTTGTGAGAAACTCCACGATGATGCGGAGCATCTTTTCCGTACACTGTCCTTGAGACTGGATGAATTACAGGATGGTAACTGATGGCCAGAGTGTCTATTAGTGAGGCTGCCCGACTGACGGGTAAGAGTAGAAC
>NZ_JADCLB010000007.1:0-149897 GCF_014982245.1 Enterobacter cloacae complex sp. P6RS | reverse complement strand
AAATTGTCGGCGGTGTGGTTACCGTTATCGGTGCCGACGTTCTGGATTCGCTGCGTGATTCATAAGTTTGAACGGTTATCTGCGGGATGATTTTTGCATTACAGGGACAACTGCTGAAACTGTCCAGACTGCCAGCAACAAGGCGACCATCCGTTTTAATCCATCCAATGCCACCGACGATGCGGTAAATATTGCCATCTTTACCGCATGTTACCCGGTCACCCATTCGGGCAACTGAAGTCCCATTGGTTCTTCTATTTGGCGCCCCTTCCAGTACACGACCGCCACAAGTGGTAAGGTCGTACAAATGAAGGATATATCCCTTAGCCATAATTCCCTCTGTCTAAAGCGCATCAATGCTCGTTTGATATTTATTATATAAATAGCGTTCACTCAATGTAATATTATCCTTATAAAAATGAAACATTAATCCATTTTATATATTCAATGAATGAGTTGATTCCTTTTATTCATGCAGCTATACATCGAAGGTTATACTGTAAGGACATTTCTTCGACCTGGTAATGAAGGTCAACATGTAAATACTGTTGGAATAACCCTTCGGAGCGTTCAAAACGTCGCCCAGGATGTCACCAGAAGAACTGGCGAAGGGCTATCGACCAAAGAGATCCTGAGATATATTCATCAACGTGAAGCTGATCAATTTTGTCAGCTCTCACATCTGCCACTCGCTCGCTCCTGACATAGGAGTGTGAATAATGCAATGGCGCGCTTTTTCAGGAGCCTGAAACGAGTGGGGGCGGATAATAGTTTATATAAACTTTGTAGCCATAATAACTATCGTTGCTGCGGAGCATTTTGGGACATTGCAACCGTTGGTGTATCCCATTTCTGCTTCTGAGCGCCTGAGATACACCAACGTATTGTTTTGGAATGAGTTGAAGCTGACCGATAAGCCGGGTTCTGTCGTGGACAGTCATTCATCTAGGCCAGCAATCGCTCACTGGCTCAAGCAGCCTACCCGGGTTCAGTACGGGCCGTACCATGTGAACCCCTATTTGGCCTTGCTCCGGGTGGAGTTTACCGTGCCACGGACTGTTACCAGCCGCGCGGTGCGCTCTTACCGCACCCTTTCACCCTTACCTGATCCCGCTTGCGCGGGCCATCGGCGGTTTGCTCTCTGTTGCACTGGTCGTGGGTTTCCCCCCCAGGCGTTACCTGGCACCCTGCCCTATGGAGCCCGGACTTTCCTCCCCTCCGCCCGTCTCCCCCGAAAGGGACGACGACGAAGCGGCGACTGTCTGGTCAGCTTCGGCGCGCAGTATAGAGGGTTTGCGCGCCGCTGTCACCCTCGGGTGCGGGCTAGATGCTATTAACGCGCCACTTCCACCTTCGCCAGTTTTTCGTAGTAGCACGCAATCGCGCTGTGATCGGCCGTGCCCAGGCCATCCGCACGCAGCGCCTGCATCATCTCCATAACCGCAGCGGTCAGCGGCAGCTGTGCACCCACGCCGTGGGACGTATCCAGTGCGTTCGCCAGATCTTTGATGTGCAGGTCAATGCGGAAACCGGGTTTGAAATTACGATCCATCACCATCGGCGCTTTGGCATCCAGCACCGTACTGCCCGCCAGACCGCCACGGATTGCCTGATAAACCAGGTCCGGATTGACGCCCGCCTTCGTTGCCAGCGTCAGCGCTTCAGACATGGCGGCAATGTTCAGCGCCACAATCACCTGGTTCGCGAGCTTGGTAACGTTGCCCGCACCAATGTCTCCGGTATGCACTACGGAGCCCGCCATCGCTTTCATCAGGTCATAGTTTTTGTCGAACACGGCCTTATCGCCGCCCACCATCACCGACAGGGTACCGTCGATGGCTTTCGGCTCGCCGCCGCTGACGGGCGCATCCAGCATCTCTACGCCCTTCGCTTTTAACGCCTCGCTGATTTCACGGCTTGCGAGCGGGGCGATAGAGCTCATGTCAATCAGCACCAGGCCCGGCTTCGCACCCTCGATGATGCCGTTCTCCCCAAGCGCGACCTCTTTGACGTGAGGGGAATTTGGCAGCATGGTGATGATGACATCGCACTGCTCAGCAATGGCTTTAGGGGTAGTAGCTGTTTCCGCGCCCGCCGCCATCACCTCAGCCACAGACTGTGGATTGTGATCGGATACCACCAGTGAGTAACCCGCTTTAATCAGGTTCTTACTCATTGGTTTACCCATGATCCCAAGACCAATAAAACCCACTTTCAGCGTCATAATCTGTTTCCTCAATGATGGTTATTTTTTAAAAGCGTCCGCTAATTTCTGCGTCGCTGAGCGGAACACGCCGAGGTCGCTGCCGACGGCAACGAACGTGGCTCCCCACTCCAGGTAGCGGCGGGCATCGGCTTCAACCGGCGCCAGAATGCCGCACGGTTTGCCGTGCGCTTTGGCGCGGGCAAAGATGTGCTGGATTGCGCGCTGTACGTCCGGGTGGCTGGCGTTGCCCAGATGCCCAAACGCCGCAGCCAGATCGCTTGGACCGACGAAGATACCGTCCACGCCGTCTGTGGCTGCAATCGCATCGACGTTATCAACACCCTGCTGGCTTTCAATCTGAACCAGAATAGTGATGTTGCTATTGGACTGGGCGAAATAGTCCGGCACGGTGCCAAACATGTTGGCGCGGTGCGATACCGAGACGCCGCGGATCCCTTCCGGCGGATAGCGCGTTGAGGCCACGGCCAGCGCCGCCTGTTCTTCCGTTTCCACAAACGGGATCAGGAAATTGTAGAAACCGATATCCAGCAGACGCTTGATAATCACCGGCTCGTTAGTTGGCACGCGCACCACCGGAGTGCTGGGGCTACCTTTCAGCGCCATCAGCTGCGGAATAAAGGTGCTGATATCGTTCGGCGCGTGTTCGCCGTCCAGCACCAGCCAGTCGAATCCGGCCAGGCCTAACACTTCGGTGCTGATAGGGTTTGCCAGCGCGGACCAACAGCCAATCTGAATCTGGTGCGCCGCGAGGGCAGCTTTAAACTTATTCGGGAAGATATCGTTATTCATCACTTAACCCTTTTTTAATTCCGCAGTTTTAGCCAGTAATATTTATTCCAGAACAGATTCTTTATATTTATTTCTCTGACTGAATGGTGGCGTTATAAAATCGTCATTCAGTATAATCGGCTCTACACGTCAGTACATTGTTTTGATGCTCAAGTATTGCGTTACATCTCAATGCTATTTTGAGCATATGCACAAAGCAGTGGGCGCTAATGCACAGAATCAAGGATTAGTCCGCCTGAAACGATCGCGATCACATTTTCACTTTTCTTCTCCTGACATGCTTTATTTCTACGTTAAGAAAACGATTATCCAACGAGTTATTTTTCATAGCTGAAACTTTGCCGGAGAAGAGTGAATAATGACCGATATTGCAATTAGAGAGGCACCCCCGACGGCGTTTTATATTAAGGTTCACGATACGGATAACGTGGCGATTATTGTCAACGACAATGGCTTAAAAGCAGGCACCCGCTTCCTGGACGGGCTGGAGCTAATTGAGCATATTCCGCAGGGGCACAAGGTCGCGTTGGTCGATATTCCTGCCCACGGTGAAATCGTACGCTACGGCGAAGTCATCGGCTATGCGGTAAGCGCTATTCCGCAGGGTAGCTGGATTGAGGAGTCGCTGGTGGCGCTGCCAGAAGCACCGCCGCTGAATACGCTTCCGCTGGCGACCCGCGTTCCTGAAGCTTTGCCGCCGCTGGAGGGCTATACCTTTGAAGGCTACCGCAATGCGGACGGTAGCGTCGGCACCAAAAACCTGCTCGGCATTACCACCAGCGTGCACTGCGTGGCGGGCGTGGTGGATTACGTGGTGAAAATCATTGAACGCGATCTGCTGCCAAAGTACCCGAACGTCGACGGCGTAGTGGGTCTTAACCACCTGTACGGCTGCGGCGTAGCGATCAACGCGCCCGCGGCGGTCGTGCCGATCCGTACTATCCACAATATCGCCCTGAATCCGAACTTTGGCGGCGAGGTGATGGTCATTGGCCTCGGCTGTGAAAAATTGCAGCCAGAGCGCCTGCTTCAGGGCACCGAGGATGTCAAAGCCATCCCGGCAGACGGGGCCAGCATCGTGCGCCTGCAGGACGAACGCCACGTTGGTTTTCGTTCAATGGTCGACGATATTTTGCAGGTAGCAGAGCATCATCTGGACAAACTCAACCGCCGCCAGCGCGAAACGTGTCCGGCGTCGGAACTGGTGGTGGGAACACAATGCGGCGGCAGCGATGCGTTTTCCGGCGTGACGGCCAACCCGGCAGTGGGCTATGCGTCCGATCTGCTGGTTCGCTGCGGCGCCACGGTGATGTTCTCCGAGGTAACCGAAGTGCGTGACGCCATCCATCTGCTGACGCCGCGCGCAGTCAACGAAGAGGTGGGCAAACGCCTGCTGGAGGAGATGGCCTGGTACGATAATTATCTTGATATGGGCAAAACGGACCGCAGCGCCAACCCTTCGCCGGGCAACAAGAAAGGCGGCCTGGCGAACGTGGTGGAAAAAGCCCTCGGTTCGATTGCCAAATCCGGCCAGAGCGCTATTGTGGAAGTGCTCTCTCCGGGCCAGCGGCCAACCAGGCGCGGCCTTATTTATGCGGCAACACCTGCCAGCGATTTTGTGTGCGGCACCCAGCAGGTGGCCTCCGGTATTACAGTGCAGGTCTTTACCACCGGGCGCGGCACGCCGTACGGGCTGATGGCGGTCCCGGTGATCAAAATGGCGACCCGCACCGAGCTGGCAAACCGCTGGTATGACTTAATGGATATCAACGCGGGCACCATCGCCACCGGGGAAGAAAGTATTGAGGACGTGGGCTGGAAACTGTTCCAGTTTATTCTGGACGTAGCGAGCGGGAGGAAGAAAACTTTCTCTGACCAGTGGGGATTGCATAACCAGCTGGCGGTGTTTAACCCGGCGCCGGTGACGTGATGGCCCCTCAGCCTTCCCTCTCCCCATAGGGGAGAGGGTAAAAAATCTTAAACCAGCACCACATCAATCCCGCTTTTCCGTAATCCTTCCAGACTCTCCGCCGGAATACCTTCATCAACGATAATCATATCAATCCGTTGCGTATCAATGATTTTATGCAGGCTTGAGCGGTTAAACTTGCTGGAGTCGGTCACGACAATAATACGCTCTGCCACCTCGCACATTTTGCGGTTCAGGCGTGCTTCATCCTCGTTGTGCGTGCTCACCCCGCGATCGAGATCGATAGCGTCGACGCCCAGGAACAGCAGATCAAAGTGATAATTCTGTAAGGACTGTTCCGCCTGGTCGCCGTAGAAGGACTGCGACTGACGACGCAAGTGACCGCCGGTCATCAGCAGCTCTACCCCTTCAGCTTCCAGCAACGCATTCGCCACGTTCATCCCGTTAGTCATCGCAATGACATCCGTGTGCTGGCGCAGCATACGAGCGATCTCAAAAGTCGTGGTGCCGGAATCCAGAATAATGCGGTGCCCCGGCTTCACCAGCGCGGCGGCGGCCTGAGCGATGCTGCGCTTCACCGCCGTATTGAGCGAGCTTTTATCCTCAACGGAAGGCTCGATGCCAGGCGCATTCCCTTCGCAGATTAGCGCCCCGCCGTAGGCACGAACGGCGATGCCCTGCTTTTCCAGGAACGCCAAGTCGTTGCGGATCGTCACCGTCGATACGCCGTACAGATGAGACAGATCGTTAACCTGCACGCTTCCCTGCGCCCGCAACCGCTGAATGATCTGCTCCCGCCTTTCACTGGTGCCGGTGATGCGCTTCTCTGCGGATGAATCGCTGCTGCTCATACGAGATCCTTAATCAATAAACTTTCATTTCATTTCGTTTTGTCTATTAACGCCTTTCTTTTTAGCGAATGCAAGCGCTGTCTGGAGGACTTACGCAAGCCTGTGAACAGCTGAAACCTTTCATTGTGTTTCTTTTGTGAAACAGATCGGAAAACCATTATCTTTCGTTTTATTTTTACACCGCCATAATGCAGGATTAAATGAAACAAAACGAAAGATAAAAATCATTACCATCCGAAATGGAGAGGAAAGTGAAACATCTGACAGAAATGGTGGAACAACATAAACGGGGGAATGCAAACGGGATTTATGCCGTCTGTTCCGCACATCCACTGGTACTTGAAGCTGCCATTCGTTACGCCCATTCACGCCAAACGCCACTGCTGATTGAAGCCACCTCAAACCAGGTGGATCAGTTTGGCGGCTATACCGGCATGACGCCCGCTGATTTTCACGGGTTTGTCTGCCAGTTGGCGGACTCGCTTGGTTTCCCGACGTCACAGTTGATCCTCGGCGGCGATCATTTAGGGCCCAACCGCTGGCAAAACCTGCCGGCTTTGCAGGCGATGGCGAACGCCGAGGATCTGATCAGGCACTACGTGGCAGCCGGATTTAAAAAAATTCACCTCGATTGCAGCATGTCCTGTGAAGACGATCCGGTTCCTTTAACCGATGCGATCGTTGCCGGGCGCGCCGCGCGTCTGGCAAAAATTGCCGAAACAACCTGTCTTGAGCAATTTGGTGTAGCCGATCTGGTCTACGTTATCGGCACGGAAGTTCCGGTTCCCGGCGGCGCGCACGAAACGCTGACCGAGCTTGAGGTCACGACGCCAGAGGCGGCGCGCGCCACGCTTGAGGCACACCGCCACGCATTCGAGAAGGAAGGGTTAAGCGACATCTGGCCGCGCATTATTGGCCTGGTGGTTCAGCCCGGCGTTGAGTTCGACCATGCGCACGTTTGTGACTATCAGCCACATAAAGCCGTCGCGCTGAGCAAGATGGTTGAAGCCTATGACACGCTGGTATTTGAAGCACACTCCACCGATTACCAGACGCAACAGGCGCTGCGCCAGCTGGTGAACGATCACTTCGCTATTTTAAAAGTCGGCCCTGCCCTGACCTTTGCCCTGCGTGAAGCGCTGTTCTCACTGGCCGCCATTGAAGAAGAACTGCTCCCGGCGAAAGCCAGCTCGGGCCTGCGTCACGTTCTGGAAAACGTGATGCTCGATCGCCCGGAATACTGGCAAAGCCACTATCACGGTGACGGCAACGCCCGACGCCTGGCCCGCGGCTACAGCTACTCCGACCGCGTACGCTATTACTGGCCGGACAGCCAGATTGACGATGCCTTTGAACGACTGGTGCGCAATCTGGCAGACGAACCCATTCCGCTGCCGCTTATCAGCCAGTATTTGCCGTTGCAGTACAGCAAAGTTCGCGAGGGCGCTCTCAAGTCAACGCCGCGGGAACTCATCATTGACCACATTCAGGACATACTCCAGCAGTACCATGCCGCCTGCGAAGGCGTAACGACTCCACACGCATAATTAAAAAGAGGAAAACGCTATGCCAAACATTGTCTTATGCCGCATTGATGAACGCCTGATCCACGGACAGGTGGGCGTGCAGTGGGTGGGGTTTGCGGGGGCAAACCTGGTGCTGGTGGCAAATGACGAGGTTGCAGACGATCCGGTTCAACAAAACCTGATGGAAATGGTGCTCGCGGAAGGGATCGCCGTGCGTTTCTGGTCGCTGCAAAAAGTGATCGACAATATTCACCGCGCCGCTGACCGTCAGAAAATTCTGCTGGTCTGCAAATCACCCGCCGATTTTCTGAAGCTGGTTGAAGGCGGCGTGCCCATCACCCGTATCAATGTCGGAAACATGCACTACGCCAGTGGCAAACAGCAAATTGCCAAAACGGTCTCTGTCGACGCGAACGATATCGCTGCGTTCAACGGCCTGAAAGCGGCCGGGATGGAATGCTTTGTTCAGGGCGTCCCAACAGAGACCGCTTTGGATCTCTTTAAACTGCTTTGAGGGATTCACAATGGAAATCAGTCTGTTGCAGGCTTTCGCGCTGGGGCTTCTTGCCTTTATCGCGGGCCTGGATATGTTTAACGGCTTAACACACATGCACCGCCCGGTGGTGCTTGGTCCTCTGGTCGGCCTGATACTGGGCGATCTGCATACCGGGATCCTGACCGGCGGTACCTTAGAGCTGGTCTGGATGGGTCTGGCGCCGCTGGCGGGCGCGCAGCCGCCAAACGTGATTATCGGCACCATCGTCGGCACCACGTTTGCCATCACCACGGGCGTGAAGCCGGATGTCGCCGTTGGGGTCGCGGTGCCGTTTGCCGTGGCGGTGCAGATGGGTATCACCTTCCTCTTCTCCGTGATGTCCGGCGTAATGTCCCGCTGCGATCGCATGGCGGCCAACGCGGACACCGACGGCATAGAGCGAGTCAACTATCTGGCGCTGCTGGCGCTCGGCATTTTTTATTTCCTGTGCGCGTTTCTGCCCATCTACTTTGGCGCTGAACACGCGAAAACCGCCATTGCTATCCTGCCGGAGCGTCTGATTGACGGTCTCGGCGTCGCGGGCGGCATCATGCCAGCGATCGGCTTCGCCGTGCTGCTGAAGATCATGATGAAAAACGTTTACATCCCTTATTTCATTATCGGTTTTGTCGCCGCGGCCTGGCTGAAGCTTCCGGTACTGGCGATTGCCGCAGCGGCGCTGGCGATGGCGCTGATCGACCTGCTGCGTAAATCGCCTGAACCGACGGCGCCCGCGGCCCATAAAGAGGAATTTGAAGATGGCATCTAATCAAACCACCCTGCCGGGCGCGTCTGTCAGTGAAGAGACGCTGCTAAGCGGCGTGAATGAAAACGTCTATGAAGACCAGACCATTGGCGCGGAGCTGACCAAAAAAGACATTAACCGCGTGGCCTGGCGCTCCATGCTGCTGCAGGCCTCGTTCAACTATGAGCGTATGCAGGCCTCCGGCTGGCTGTACGGGCTGCTGCCCGCGCTGAAAAAGATCCACACCAATAAGCGGGACCTGGCGCGGGCGATGAAAGGTCATATGGGCTTCTTTAACACCCATCCGTTTCTGGTGACCTTCGTTATCGGCATTATTCTGGCAATGGAGCGCTCAAAGCAGGATGTAAACAGCATTCAGAGCACCAAAATTGCGGTCGGAGCCCCGCTCGGAGGCATTGGTGACGCCATGTTCTGGCTGACCCTGTTACCCATCTGCGGCGGTATTGGTGCCAGCCTGGCGCTGCAAGGCTCCATTCTTGGCGCGGTAGTTTTTATCGTGCTGTTCAACGTGGTGCATCTCGGCCTGCGCTTTGGCCTGGCGCACTACGCATACCGAATGGGCGTTGCCGCCATTCCGCTGATCAAAGCCAACACCAAAAAGGTGGGCCACGCGGCCTCTATTGTCGGGATGACGGTGATCGGCGCGCTGGTGGCGACCTACGTCCGACTCAATACGACGCTTGAAATCAAGGCGGGTGATGCGGTCGTTAAACTGCAAACCGACGTGATCGACAAGCTGATGCCCGCGTTCCTGCCGCTGGTCTACACCCTGACCATGTTCTGGCTGGTGCGCCGCGGCTGGAGCCCGCTGCGGCTGATCGGTATTACCGTACTGCTGGGCGTTGTCGGTAAATTCTGTCACTTCCTGTAAAAGCAAAGAGGTTGCGATGTTAGGCATAATTTTGACGGGTCACGGCGGCTTTGCCAGCGGGCTTGAACAGGCGATGAGGCAGATCCTTGGCGAGCAGCCGCAGTTTATCGCCATCGATTTTCCGGAAAACTCCACCACTGCCAGGCTGACCGCTCAGCTTGAGCAGGCGGTGAGTGAGCTGGACCCAGAGCAGGATATTATTTTCCTCACCGACCTTCTCGGCGGCACGCCGTTTCGCGTGGCCTCGACGCTCGCGATGCAAAGACCGGGTAGCGAAGTGATTACCGGCACCAACCTGCAGCTTTTGCTGGAAATGGTGCTGGAACGTGACGGATTAAGTAGCGAAGCGTTTCGTCTGCAGGCGCTGGAGTGCGGCCACCGCGGCCTGACCAGCCTGGTGGATGAGCTTGGTCGCTGTCGCGAGGAAGCCCCCGTAGAGGAAGGAATATGATCCGGTTACTTTCACAGCGTTCACCTTCGTAGTTTACATTGCGTGTCCCGGCGGCCTTACGGCATCAGATCGTAAGGCCTTTCTTTTCCTTTCCTTGGCTTTACCCTTTCCTTTAACGATCACACTTTTCGTTTTATTCCTTTTCCATTATTGAACTTTCGATTTCTTTCCTATAGATTTTGTTTAACTGCTAATGTGAATAAGTGAAACGAAACGAAAGATAGCGACACGTTTGCCAGCGTCTGATGTGGAATTCACACGACTAAGGACTGAGTTATGCAACAAACCACCGCCGCCACAACCGGCACCTGGACCGAAAAAGAGATCCGCCAGCAGCCTGCCTGCTGGATCCGCTCACTAAACAACATCGATAATCTGCGCACCTCGATTGACGGTTTCCTGACGCCGCTGCTGCGTAAGCGAGACCTGCGGATCGTCCTCACCGGCGCGGGTACCTCCGCGTTTATTGGCGAGATAATTGCCCCCTGGCTTGCGAGCCACACCGGTAAAAACGTCTCCGCCATACCAACAACCGATCTGGTCACCAACCCGATGGATTACTTCAGCCCGGCACACCCTCTGCTGCTGGTCTCTTTTGCCCGCTCCGGCAACAGTCCAGAGAGCGTTGCCGCCGTTGAGCTGGCGAACCGGTTCGTGCCCGAGTGCTACCACCTGTCGATCACCTGCAACGAGGCGGGAAGCCTGTACCAGAACGCCGTCGAGAGCGATAACGCCTTTGCCCTGCTGATGCCAGCCGAAACGCACGATCGCGGGTTCGCGATGACCAGCAGCATTACCACCATGATGGCGAGCTGTCTGGCCGTATTCGCACCAGAGACGATCGGCAGCCAAAGCTTCCGGGACGTAGCCGATCGCTGCCAGGCGCTCCTCACCTCGCTCGGGGATTTCAGCGAGGGCGTCTTTGGCAACGAACCGTGGAAACGCGTTGTGTATCTGGGAAGCGGCGGTCTGCAGGGCGCGGCGCGCGAGTCTGCGCTGAAGGTGCTGGAGCTGACCGCGGGCAAGCTGGCGGCATTCTACGATTCACCAACGGGCTTTCGTCACGGGCCTAAGTCACTGGTGGATAACGAAACGCTGGTGGTGGTGTTTATCTCCAGCCATCCGTATACGCGTCAGTACGATCTGGATCTGCTGGCCGAACTGCGCCGCGATCGTCAGGCCATGCGCGTTGTCGCCATCGCCGCCGAAAACGATCCGGCCATTGAAGCGGGGCCGCATATCCTGCTGCCGCCTTCCCGTCCGTTTAGCGATATAGAACAGGCGTTCTGCTTCCTGATCTATGCCCAGGTCTTTGCGCTAACCCAGTCTCTGCATGTTGGCAACACGCCGGACACACCATCCGCCAGCGGAACGGTCAACCGTGTGGTACAGGGCGTGGTTATTCATCCGTGGCAGGCTTAAGAGGATCGTATTATGAGTATTATTTCGACCAAATATCTTCTGCAGGACGCGCAGACAAAGGGCTATGCCGTTCCGGCCTTTAACATCCATAACGCCGAGACGATCCAGGCGATCCTCGAAGTGTGCAGCGAAATGCGATCGCCGGTGATCCTCGCCGGGACGCCGGGTACTTTTAAACACATTGCGCTGGAGGAGATCTACGCTCTGTGCAGCGCATACTCCCTCAGCTACGACATGCCGCTGGCGCTGCATCTCGATCATCACGAATCGCTGGATGACATTCGTCGCAAGGTACATGCCGGCGTACGCAGCGCAATGATCGACGGTAGCCACTATCCCTTTGAAGAAAACGTGAAGCTGGTGAAATCGGTGGTCGATTTTTGCCACCTCAACGACTGTAGCGTTGAGGCGGAACTGGGCCGTCTGGGGGGTATTGAAGATGACATGAGCGTCGACGCCGAAAGCGCATTCCTGACCGACCCGCAGGAGGCGAAACGCTTCGTTGAACTGACCGGCGTGGACAGCCTCGCCGTTGCCATCGGCACCGCGCACGGCCTCTATACCAAACGCCCCAAAATTGACTTCCAGCGCCTGGCTGAGATCCGCGAGGTGGTAGCGGTTCCGCTGGTGCTGCACGGTGCGAGCGATGTTCCGGATGATGATGTGCGCCGCACTATTGAACTGGGCGTGTGCAAAGTTAATGTCGCAACCGAGTTGAAAATCGCCTTCTCTGATGCGGTCAAAGCCTGGTTTGCCGAGAACCCGCAGGGCAACGATCCGCGCTTCTACATGCGCGTTGGGATGGACGCCATGAAAGAGGTGGTCCGAAGCAAGATCGCCGTTTGCGGTTCGGCTAACCGTCTGCGTCTTCCGGCAGAAGCATAACTAAGAGGATCTTACTTTAATGAAAAAAGTGCTCACCCTCTCAATGCTTGCCCTGTGCGTTTCCCATGGCGCGATGGCAGCGAACTACACGCTCACTAACGACAAGATTGCCCTGTCCTTTGATGACGCCAATTCAACGGTGGTGGTAACTGACAAAAAGGCCAACCACCCCATCACCCCGCAGGAACTGTTCTTTCTGACGCTGCCGAACAAAACAAAAATCAACAACTCTGATTTCAAAATCAAGCACGTCGAAAAGCAGGACAGCGCCATTGTCATCGACTTTTCGCGTCCGGATTTTAACGTGACGGTAAAGCTCAACCTGGTGAAAGATAAATACGCCAGCATCGATTACACCCTCGCGGCGGTAGGCCAGCCGCGTGACATCGCAAAAATCACCTTCTTCCCGACGAAAAAGCAGACGCAGGCACCTTACGTTGACGGGGCGATCAACAGCTCGCCGATTGTCGCGGACTCGTTCTTTATTCTCCCGGACAAGCCCATCGTTAACACCTACGCCTATGAAGCGACGACCAACCTCAACGTAGAGTTAAAAACGCCGATTCAGCCCGCAACGCCGGTCAGCTATACCACGTATTTCGGCACTTTCCCGGAAACCAGCCAGCTGCGCCGCAGCGTAAACCAGTTTATTAATACCGTGCGTCCGCGTCCGTATAAGCCTTACCTGCACTACAACAGCTGGATGGATATTGGCTTTTTTACCCCCTATTCCGAACAGGACGTGCTGGGGCGGATGGATGAATGGAATAAGGAATTTATCGCCGGACGCGGCGTGGCGCTGGACGCCTTCCTGCTGGACGATGGCTGGGACGACCTGACCGGGCGCTGGCTGTTTGGCCCGGCATTCGGCAACGGTTTTGGCAAGGTACGGGAAAAAGCCGACAGCCTGCACAGCTCGGTCGGACTGTGGCTCTCACCGTGGGGAGGCTACAACAAACCGCGCGACATTCGCGTCTCGCATGCAAAAGAGTATGGGTTCGAAACCGTCGACGGGAAGCTGGCCCTGTCAGGGCCTAACTACTTTAAAAACTTCAATGAGCAGATCGTTAAGCTTATCAAAAACGAGCACATTACCTCGTTCAAGCTGGACGGGATGGGTAATGCCAACGCGCATATCCCGGGTAGCCCGTTCGCCTCGGATTTTGACGCCTCCATCGCTCTGCTGCATAACATGCGCAGCGCCAACCCGAATCTGTTTATCAACCTGACGACCGGCACCGACGCCAGTCCGTCCTGGCTGTTCTATGCGGATTCCATCTGGCGTCAGGGTGATGACATCAACCTGTACGGTCCCGGCACGCCGGTGCAGCAGTGGATGACCTACCGCGATGCCGAAACGTACCGCTCCATTGTGCGCAAAGGCCCGCTGTTTCCGCTGAACTCGCTGATGTATCACGGCATCGTCAGCGCTGAGAATGCCTATTACGGGCTGGAGAAGGTGCAAACGGACAGTGATTTTGCCGATCAGGTCTGGAGCTACTTCGCCACCGGCACCCAGTTGCAGGAACTGTATATCACCCCTTCAATGCTGAACAAGGCGAAGTGGGATACACTGGCGCAGGCCGCAAAATGGTCGCGTGACAATGCCAGCGTGCTGGTGGATACGCACTGGATTGGCGGAGACCCGACGGCGCTGCAGGTTTACGGCTGGGCTTCGTGGAGTAAAGAGAAAGCCATACTCGGCTTGCGTAACCCCTCGGACAAGCCGCAAAGCTACTATCTTGATTTAGCGAAAGAATTCGAAATACCCACGGGAGACACGGCGAAGTTTAGTCTCAAAGCGGTGTACGGCAGTAATTCAACCGTACCTGAGGAGTACAAAAACGCGGTGGTGATTACGCTGCAGCCGCTGGAAACGCTGGTATTTGAGGCGATGCCTGGGAAATAGAAGAGTAAATAAATCTGTAGGCCGGGTAAGGCGCAGCCGCCACCCGGCAAAACAGTATCAGAAATTACTCCCCCTGCTGCTCCAGCGCATACTTATACAGCGCATTTTTCTTCACGCCGTGAATCTCTGCTGCTAATGCCGCCGCTTTCTTCAGCGGCAGTTCGGCCTGCAGCAAGGCCAGCGTGCGCAGCGCATCAGCAGGCAGGGCATCCTCTTCCGCCTTATGCCCTTCGACAATCAGCACCATTTCGCCTTTGCGGCGGTTTTCGTCTTCCTTCACCCACGCCAGCAGTTCACCGACTGGCGCGCCGTGAATAGTTTCCCAGGTTTTGGTCAGCTCACGCGCCAGCACCACGTAGCGGGATTCGCCCCAGACGGTGACCATATCTTCCAGGCTTTCCAGCAGGCGGTGAGTGGATTCGTAGAAGATCAGGGTACGCGGCTCGGCTTCCAGTTCCTTTAATACATCGCGACGGCCTTTGGATTTGGCAGGGAGGAAGCCTTCATAGCAGAAACGGTCAGACGGCAAACCTGCGGCGCTCAATGCAGCAATCGCGGCGCACGGCCCCGGCAGTGGCACAACGCGAATCCCGGCTTCGCGACAGGTGCGCACCAGATGGTAGCCAGGATCGTTAATCAGCGGCGTCCCGGCGTCAGAGACCAGCGCGATGTTCTGCCCCTCTTTGAGCTTCGCCACCAGCGTTTCGGCTTTTTGTTGCTCATTGTGATCGTGCAGGGCAAACAAACGGGCGTTAATCGCGAAATGTTGCAGCAGTAAACCGGTGTGTCGGGTGTCTTCAGCGGCAATTAAATCAACAGCTTGCAATACGTTCAGCGCACGTTGGGTAATATCAGACAAATTCCCGATAGGAGTAGGTACAATATAAAGCTGGCCTTGAGAATTATCTGCCGTTTCGTGTTGTTTCATTGTTTCGTCCGTATTGCCGATTTAATATTGAGCATTGCGTAAAAAAAATCACTGGATACAGTATGGTACCGTTAACGTTTCTTCGAAAAAAAGCCACGCGCAGCGTGCCGCTGCTGCTCGCAGCCCTGATTTTTGCAGGCTGTGGCACCCAGGCACCTGACCAGAGCACCGCCCATCTTCAGGGCTCCGCTCAGGCTGATTCTGGCTTTTATCTGCAACAAATGTCGCAGAGTACAAATGATACCAGGATCAACTGGCAATTACTCGCCATTCGTGCACTGCTGAAAGAGGGCAAAACCCAGCAGGCTGCCGAGCTGTTCGGCCAACTGCCGAAAGAGCTTAACGATACTCAGCAACTTGAGCAGAGCCTGCTCTCTGCCGAGCTGAAGGTCGCGCAGAAAGATTTTGATGGCGCGAAAAAGATCCTGGGGAGCATCGACCTGAGCGCGCTGGATAAAAACCAGCAGGCGCGCTTCTGGCAGGCGGGCATTACCGCTGAGCAGGGGCGCCCTTCCCTGACGCTCCTGCGTGCCTTGATTGCCCAGGAGCCGCTGCTCGCCGGTGCCGACAAGCAGAAAAACATTGATGCCACCTGGCAGGCGCTTGCCTCGATGACCCAGGATCAGGCAAAGGCGCTGGTCATCAACGCGGACGAAAACGTGCTTCAGGGCTGGCTTGATCTGCAGCAGATGTGGTTTAACAACCGCAGCGATCCAAAAATGCTGAAAGCCGGTATTACCGACTGGCAGACCCGTTACCCGCAGAACCCGGGCGCAAAAATGCTGCCAACCCAACTGGTGAATGTGCAGAACTTTAAGCCTGCGTCGACAAGCAAAATTGCGCTGCTTCTGCCGCTGAATGGCCAGGCGGCAGTGTTTGGCCGTACGATTCAACAGGGCTTTGAAGCGGCGAAAAACGGCACCACGCCGGTAACGGGCAGTGCGGTTCCGGTGCAGGCAGCGCAGGCGGCCAACGTGAACGATGTTGTCAGCCCCTCCGCCGCCGAGACCAGTGACCTGACCACCGCACAAACCCCGGCGCAGGGTACAATGCAAAACCCGGTTACCGCACCGACTACCCCTCCAGCGACGGCAGCACCGGCAGCACAGGCTCCGGCTGAGGCACAAGCGACGCCTGCACCAGAGGCAACGGCAGAACAGCCT
Source organism: Enterobacter cloacae complex sp. P6RS (assembly GCF_014982245.1). Taxonomy (NCBI): domain Bacteria; kingdom Pseudomonadati; phylum Pseudomonadota; class Gammaproteobacteria; order Enterobacterales; family Enterobacteriaceae; genus Enterobacter; species Enterobacter cloacae complex sp. P6RS. The sequence goes on along the minus strand of NZ_JADCLB010000007.1, from coordinate 133,644 downwards.
CAACAGCAGCCGGCACAGCCAGCATCACAACCTGCCGCACAGCCGCAGGCCGTGGCGACCGCCAGCGCGAACCCTGGCGCTGAGCTGAAAATCTACGACACCAGTTCGAAGCCGCTTGACCAGGTGCTGGCGCAGGTTCAGCAGGACGGGGCAAGCATCGTTGTCGGCCCGCTGCTGAAAAACAACGTGGAAGAGCTGATGAAGAGCAATACCACGCTGAACGTACTGGCGCTCAACCAGCCGGAACAGGTTCAGAACCGGGCCAATATTTGCTACTTCGCACTCTCTCCGGAAGATGAAGCCCGCGATGCGGCGCGTCATATCCACGAGCAGGGTAAGCAGGCTCCGCTGCTGCTGATCCCGCGCAGTACGCTGGGCGATCGCGTGGCCAATGCCTTTGCCGATGAGTGGCAGAAGCTTGGCGGCGGCGTGGTGCTGCAGCAGAAATTCGGTTCCGCCTCGGAACTGCGCGCGGGCGTCAACGGCGGGGCAGGTATCGCGCTTAACGGCAGCCCTGTTACGGCGAGCCTGCCACAGCAGCAGAGCGTGACGATTGGCGGCCTGACGATCCCTGCGCCACCTACCGACGCGCAGATTAGCGGTGGCGGTAAAGTGGATGCGGCCTATATCGTTGCCACGCCACAGGAGATCGCCTTTATCAAGCCGATGATCGCGATGCGTAACGGCAGCCAGAGCGGCGCAACGCTCTACGCCAGCTCCCGCAGCGCACAGGGCACCGCAGGCCCGGATTTCCGTCTGGAAATGGACGGCCTGCAGTACAGCGAAATCCCGATGCTGGCGGGCAGCAACCCGGCGCTGATGCAGCAGGCGCTAAGCTCCGTACGTAACGACTACTCTCTGGCGCGTCTGTATGCGATGGGTGTTGATGCGTGGGCGCTGGCAAACCACTTTACCCAGATGCGTCAGGTGCCGGGCTTTGAGCTTAACGGCAACACCGGCGATCTGACCGCCACTCAGGACTGTGTGATTAACAGGAAGTTATCATGGCTCAAATACCAGCAGGGGCAAATCGTCCCGGCCAGTTAAGCCGTAAAGAGACCGGCGATGCGTGGGAGTTAAAAGCGCGTCGCTGGCTCGAAGGCAAAGGACTGCGCTTTATCGCCGCCAACGTCCGCGGGCGCGGCGGCGAAATTGATCTGATCATGAAAGACGGTCAGGTGATTGTGTTTGTAGAAGTCCGCTTTCGACAGTCTTCCCGTTTTGGCGGTGCTGCCGCCAGCGTGACGCTCGCCAAACAACATAAATTATTACAGACTGCCCACTTGTGGCTTGCCCGCCATAATGGGAGCTTTGATACTGTGGATTGCCGTTTCGATGTGATAGCCTTCACCGGAAATGAGATCGAATGGCTTAAAAACGCTTTTGGCGAAGACGCATAATTAAGATTTAAAAGGGATAACGTGCTCGAAAGAATTAAAGTGTGCTTCACAGAAAGCATCCAGACTCAGATTGCCGCGGCGGAAGCCCTTCCGGACGCGATCTCTCGCGCTGCAATGACGCTGGTGCAATCCCTGCTTAACGGCAACAAAATCCTCTGTTGTGGCAACGGAACCTCAGCCGCCAACGCACAGCATTTTGCTGCCAGCATGATTAACCGTTTTGAAACCGAACGCCCTAGTTTACCTGCCATTGCACTTAATACCGATAATGTGGTCTTAACAGCGATTGCTAACGATCGTCTGCATGACGAAATTTACGCAAAGCAGGTGCGCGCCCTGGGGCATGCCGGCGATGTGCTGCTGGCGATCTCCACGCGCGGCAACAGCCGGGACATCGTCAAAGCCGTTGAAGCCGCCGTTACCCGCGACATGACCATCGTCGCCTTAACCGGCTATGACGGCGGTGAGCTGGCGGGTCTGCTCGGGCCGCAGGATGTGGAAATCCGCATTCCGTCTCACCGTAGCGCACGTATCCAGGAGATGCATATGCTCACGGTGAACTGCTTATGCGATTTGATCGATAACACGCTTTTCCCTCACCAGGATGATTAAGGAGTTTTTATGAAGGCTTTATCGACCCTCGCAGTCCTTATGTCTGCATTACTGCTTCAGGGATGTATTGCTGCGGCCGTTGTGGGTACTGCCGCAGTAGGCACCAAAGCGGCGACCGATCCGCGCTCTGTGGGAACGCAGGTGGATGACGGTACGCTGGAGCTGCGGGTCAACAGTGCGCTGTCGAAAGACGAACAAATCAAGAAAGAAGCGCGTATCAACGTGACGGCTTATCAGGGCAAAGTCCTGCTGACGGGTCAGGCACCGAATACCGAACTCTCCAGCCGCGCGAAGCAGATCGCAATGGGCGTTGAGGGCACCACGGAAGTCTTCAATGAAATCCGCCAGGGTCAGCCAATCAGCCTGGGCACCGCGTCGTCTGACACCTGGATCACCACCAAAGTCCGCTCCCAGCTGCTGGGTTCAGACCAGGTGAAATCCTCAAACGTAAAAGTAACGACCGAAAACGGTGAAGTGTTCCTGCTGGGTCTGGTGACCGATCGTGAAGGGAAAGCGGCGGCGGATATCGCCAGCCGGGTGAGCGGCGTGAAGCACGTCACCACCGCGTTTACCTACATTAAGTAATCCACGTCTGACTAAAGGCCCGGTAGGCGCGAGCGCCACCGGGCTTTTTTTACATCAACGCAATACTCCCCACCATCACTCCGCTCAACGCCACCAGTCCCGCCGTCAGCCACAGCGCTTTCGCCGGGAAAGACTTACGCAGCATGATGAGCGACGGCAGGCTGATTGCCGGCAAGGTGATAAGCAGCGCCAGCGCCGGTGCGGTACCCATACCGGCCAGCATCATGGTCTGGACAATCGGAATTTCTGCCGCCGTGGGGATCACAAACAGGCAGCCTGCAACGGCCATCGCAATCACCCACATCAGCGTGTTGTCGATTGCGCCAACCGCATGCGGGAAGAGCCAGACGCGCGCCGCGCCCAGAACCAGTACCGCCAGGATATAGACCGGAATGGTGCTCCAGAAAAGCTGCCACAACGCCTTACCCCAGCGAGTGAAGAAACCGCCCTGCGGTTCGCTGACGTCCAGTTCAACGGCTGCGGGTTCGACGGCAGTATCCTTCACCAGTTTTTGTACCAGCGTCGCCACCACCAGCACCGTCAGCAGCCCGGCAACCAGACGGATAGCGGCAAAATGCCAGCCGAGCACAAAGCCCATAAACACCAGCGTCGCCGGGTTGAGCAGCGGGTTCCCCATCCAGAATGCCAGCGCACCGCCCATGGATACGCGCTGGCGGCGCATACCCGCCGCTACCGGTGCGGCACAGCAGGAGCACATCATGCCCGGCAGAGAGAAAATCGTCCCCAGCAGCGTGCCCTGAAAGCGCGGCTGCCCGAGTGTTTTCACCAGCCAGTTTCGCGGAATAAGTACCTGAATCAGCGATCCCAGGATTACCCCTAAGACGGCAGCTTTCCACACCGCCAGGAAGTAGACCATGGCGTAATCCCATGCCGCCTTCAGCGGGCTGGCATCAGCCTGAGCGAGTATAGATTTACCGATGCTGTGCGTTTCGGCGGCGGTGAAGGCTTTGCCGTAGTACGGCTGCCATTTCACATACCAGAGGCCAATGATGACCACGAGAAAGAAGAGTGCGGGCTTCCACCATTGGACAGGTGTTGCCGCCTGAGATGAAGACTGACCAGTCATACCATTCCCCGGAGAGTGTTATTTAATAAGCCGGAGAAGTTTACGCCTCGCCCTGCGCGATTTCACGCAGTTTTGCCGAAGGGATGATATTGACGCCCTCCTGCGACGGTGCCAGCGCCTCTTTCAGCATCGCCTGCGCGACGTCCCGCGCCTCGATGGACTTCCAGTTACCCGGCAGGATGCGAAACAGCGGGGCGAAGAAGGATTCGTTAAAACGCCGTTCGTCGCGATGGCCCATCAGCATGGAAGGCCGCACGATTGTCAGGCGCTCCCACTTCTGCGCAATCAGCGCCTCTTCCATTTTGCCCTTCACCTGATTGTAAAAAAACGGTGAGCCGGTGCTGGCGCCGTGCGAGCTCACCACCAGGAAATGTTTTGCCCCCAGCTTTTTGGCCGTCAGGGCGGTATCCACCACCAGCGTGTAGTCCGCATGGATGAACGCTTCTTTACTGCCCGCCTCACGCCGCGTCGTGCCCAGGCAGCAAAAGGCGATATCTATAGGATCCTGCACCTGCGCCAGCGCGTCGGTGAGCTGGGGATCGTGCGGGTTATAGACGCCGGTGATATCCAACAGCGGGCGGCGCGTCGGGGCGGCAATATAGTTGATATGCCGGTCCTGGATCAGCAACCGCAGCAGATGTCCACCCACCAGCCCGGTTGCGCCGGTAATCAGTACCTGACTCATCTTATCCCCTTTACAGAATTGTCCGTTTGCGATCTGGACCTGCTCTACCACACTTAAAAGTCTGTTACCGGTAAGTATTTACCACAAACGGGAAAAAAACAGTCTGAAGCGAAAACAACGGAGGAAGCATGGGTAAAAAAATCGCAGTCTTGATTACCGACGAGTTTGAAGATTCAGAATTTACGTCGCCAGCTGAGGCATTCCGCAAGGCAGGCCACGAGGTCATCACCATTGAGAAAGAAGCGGGTAAAACCGTGAAGGGCCACAAGGGCGAAGCCAGCGTGACCATCGATGAGTCCATCGATAACGTCAGCCCGTCAGATTTCGACGCCCTGCTGTTACCAGGCGGCCATTCACCGGATTCCCTGCGCGGGGACGAGCGTTTCGTCACCTTTACCCGTGACTTCGTCGGCACCGGCAAGCCGGTCTTTGCCATCTGCCACGGCCCGCAGCTGCTGATCAGCGCTGAAGTGGTCCGCGGGCGTAAGCTTACGGCGGTGAAACCGATCGTTATCGATCTGAAAAACGCAGGGGCCGAGTTTTACGATCAGGAGGTGGTCAACGATAATGACCAGCTGATCACCAGCCGGACCCCGGACGATCTCCCGGCGTTTAACCGCGAAGCGCTACGCCTGCTCGGCGCGTAGCCAGTGAAGCTTTTTGCCAAAGCCCAAGGTGTTGTCGGTAAATTTCAGCTCATCAACGCGGATTTCCCACACCGGGGCTTTTAGCGCAGCAGCAACCGGGAAGCGGCGCGTGTAGCGTTTACGCTGTGCGTCGCTTTCTTCACCTTCCAGACGACGAATTTCGCCTTTGAACTGCACGCCGCGGATCAGCGCGACGGTTTTGGGCTGGCCGTTGACCGTGCCCGCCACTTTTGCCTGCTGGCCGGTCATCTGGGCATGCCGCGTTTTGTCCTCACTCATGACGTAAAAAGCGACGCGTTCAGGATCGTAGTAGTAAAAGGCGTTGGCGCACCACATTTCGCCCTCGCTATATACGCACCAGGTCACGACGTGCTGCTTTGCCAGCCAGCGGTTAATGGCGGCCAGTGTTTCCATTTTCGTTCTCTCTCATGCTATGGTGCGTTCACCTTAACATACTGAATCTGTTTACCGTGTGCTGGTTTCTCTATCTTGTCCGAACCGCTGATAACGCACTCTACACCGGGATCACCACCGATGTGGCGCGGCGTTTTTTACAACATCAAACGGGGAAAGGGGCAAAAGCGCTGCGGGGGAAAGGCGAACTGCAGCTGGCTTTTTCTGCCGCCGTGGGGAACAGATCGCTGGCACTCAGGCTGGAGTACCGTATTAAGCAGCTAACGAAGCGCCAGAAGGAGCGCCTCGTGACCGGAGACGGCTCCTTTGAGGCGCTACGCGAGAGCCTGATTAAAAGCGATTAAAATGGTCGTGGTAGTCCACCAGACCATTTACGCCGTTCAGGGCATCATCCGCCAGGCGATGCACCTGGAAGGCGGATTCGGTACCTGGCCAGCGGCAGCGAAGATCGTAATGCGCGGCCTGCTCGAAGCCTAAACGGCCATAGAACGCCGGATCGCCCAGCGTGACCACGGCGGCATAACCAAACTCATTCAGCGAGTCCAGCCCTTCATAGACCAGCTGGCGCGCCAGGCCCTGCCCGCGGTAGTTTTCATCTACCGCCAGCGGTGCCATGCCCACCCACTGAAGATCTTCACCCTGAACGATCACCGGGCTGAAGGCAACATAGCCGACAACCTGACCTTCGTCATCGGTGGCAACCAGCCCCAGCGTGATCAGGCCGTCTTCACGGAGATCGTGGACCAGTTGGGCTTCCGCATCGCTCTCAAAAGAGCGGCGTAATAACGCATCGATACCCGGTGCATCAATCCCTATTTCGACTCGAATCAGCATGGCTCACCTACGGAAGTGTGTTTACTGTCCGGCGGGGATTTCAGCCCCGCCTCAACGAAATCTGCCATTTGCATCAACATCACGCGCAGCGCTTTCGGCATCTGCTCCAGCTCAATGGCATCCATTAAATTCTTAACGTACAGGCCAAGCTCCGTGTCGCCCTCAATCACCAGACGGCGCTGGAAGAAGAGTGTGTCCGGGTCCTGCTTACGCGCGGCAATCATCAGCAGGTCGCTGGCGTTGGCGCTAAAGCTCACGTCCGCCTCGGCAGACTCACGAACGATCAGCTGGTCGTTCTCTACGGAGGTAAACCAGCGCAGCCCGATGTCACGCACCTCAATGCTTAACCAGCGCCCTTCCAGAAACTCCAGCTCGCCATCCTGCAGCGCCTGACGGAACTGCCAGCTCAGGACCTGCTCCAGCACTTGGCGTTTAAGCGCGAACGGCGCCAGCCTGACCGGCACGCTCAGCATTGATGGACCGAATTGTACGAGACGTGAACGCAGTTTATCCAGCACGAGCTTTACTCCCTGATAGCTATAGTCCCGCTATTTTGCCACATCCGTTCCAGAACATAGCGGCGTAAATCAACAAACCATCGTCGGACGTACCCCATTATTGGTGCCATCAATACGCCATTAGCTGCCTTAAATCAAAAATTGTCGCGTATGGGTTAATTAAAATCCCAGCTCGTTAACAATTTTGCTATCGACTACATCAGGATAATTTATGGAGCTGCTCTGCCCTGCCGGAAACCTTCCGGCGCTTAAGGCGGCCATCGAGAATGGGGCCGATGCGGTCTATATCGGGCTGAAAGATGACACCAACGCCCGCCATTTTGCTGGCCTTAACTTTACGGAGAAAAAGCTTCAGGAAGCCGTTAACTTCGTTCATCAGCACCGCCGCAAGCTGCATATTGCCATCAACACGTTTGCCCATCCTGACGGTTACGCCCGCTGGCAGCGCGCGGTGGACATGGCAGCACAGCTGGGCGCCGATGCGTTAATCCTGGCCGACCTCGCCATGCTTGAGTATGCGGCAGAACGCTATCCGCATATTGAGCGCCACGTCTCTGTTCAGGCATCTGCCACCAACGAAGAGGCGGTGCGTTTTTACCATCAACACTTTGACGTCGCCCGCGTGGTGCTGCCGCGCGTGCTCTCTATTCATCAGGTTAAGCAACTCGCGCGCGTCACGCCAGTGCCGCTGGAGGTTTTTGCCTTTGGTAGTCTGTGCATCATGGCCGAAGGCCGTTGCTATCTTTCTTCTTACTTAACCGGTGAATCGCCGAATACCGTCGGGGCCTGCTCCCCTGCCCGCTTCGTCCGCTGGCAGCAGACCCCACAGGGGCTGGAGTCGCGTCTGAATGAAGTTCTGATCGACCGCTATCAGGACGGTGAAAACGCGGGTTATCCGACGCTGTGCAAAGGCCGCTACCTGGTCGACGGCGAGCGCTACCACGCGCTGGAAGAGCCCACCAGCCTTAACACGCTGGAGCTGCTGCCGGAGCTGCTGGCCGCCAATATTGCCTCGGTGAAAATTGAAGGTCGCCAGCGCAGTCCGGCCTATGTGAGCCAGGTGGCGAAAGTGTGGCGTCAGGCCATCGACCGCTGCATGGCGGACCCGCAGAGCTACGCCCCACAGGCGGCGTGGATGGAGACGCTCGGATCGATGTCCGAAGGCACGCAAACCACGCTGGGCGCGTATCACCGTAAATGGCAGTGAGATAACCATGAAATATTCATTAGGGCCGGTGCTCTACTACTGGCCAAAAGAGACGCTGGAAGATTTTTACCAACAGGCCGCCACCAGCAGCGCCGATGTGATTTACCTCGGTGAAGCAGTATGCAGCAAACGCCGCGCCACCAAAGTGGGCGACTGGCTGGAGATGGCGAAAAGCCTGGCCGGGAGCGGCAAGCAGGTGGTGCTGTCAACGCTCGCGCTGGTTCAGGCTTCGTCCGAACTGGGCGAGCTGAAGCGCTACGTCGAAAACGGTGAGTTTCTGCTGGAGGCGAGCGACCTGGGCGTGGTGAACATGTGCGCCGAACGCAGGCTGCCGTTTGTCGCAGGCCATGCGCTGAACTGCTATAACGCCGTCACCCTGCGCCTGCTGCTCAAACAGGGAATGACCCGCTGGTGCATGCCGGTGGAGCTCTCCCGTGACTGGCTGGCAAACCTGCTGAATCAGTGCGACGAGCTGGGCATTCGCCATCAGTTCGAAGTGGAAGTGCTGAGCTACGGTCATCTGCCGCTGGCCTACTCTGCCCGCTGCTTCACCGCGCGATCGGAAGACCGCCCGAAAGATGAATGTGAAACCTGCTGCATCAAGTACCCGAACGGGCGCAGCATGCTGTCGCAGGAGAACCAGCAGGTGTTTGTCCTGAACGGCATTCAGACCATGAGCGGTTACGTCTATAACCTCGGCAACGAGCTGGCGTCGATGGACGGGCTGGTGGACATGGTGCGCCTGTCGCCGCTGGATACCAGCGTTTTCGCGATGCTGGACGCCTTCCGCGCTAACGAAAACGGCGCGTCGCCGCTGCCGCTGGCGGCAAACAGCGACTGCAACGGTTACTGGAAACGTCTGGCCGGGCTGGAACTTCAGGCCTAAAAAAGGCTCACTTTGTTAACAACGGTTATCATTTTTTAATGCAGTATTAAAGATTGACCGTCGACAAAGTGAGCTGTTATGACTGACAAAACCATTCCGTTTTCGGTGCTGGATCTGGCACCGATCCCACAAGGCTCCTCGGCAAGAGAAGCCTTCACGCACTCTCTCGATCTGGCTCAGCTGGCCGAAAAGCGTGGCTATCACCGCTACTGGCTGGCAGAACATCACAACATGGTCGGCATTGCCAGCGCCGCTACATCGGTGCTGATTGGCTACCTGGCAGCGAATACCACCACTTTGCACCTTGGCTCCGGTGGCGTGATGCTGCCGAACCACGCCCCGCTGGTGATAGCCGAGCAGTTCGGGACGCTGAATACCCTCTATCCGGGCCGTATTGACCTGGGGCTTGGCCGCGCGCCGGGCAGCGACCAGCCGACCATGCGCGCCCTGCGCCGCCATATGAGCGGCGATATCGATAACTTCCCGCGCGACGTGGCGGAACTGGTGGACTGGTTCGACGCGCGCGATCCGAACCCGCACGTGCGCCCGGTGCCGGGCTATGGCGAGAAGATCCCGGTGTGGCTGTTAGGCTCGAGCCTGTATAGCGCGCAGCTCGCCGCGCAGCTGGGGCTGCCGTTCGCGTTCGCCTCCCACTTCGCGCCGGATATGCTGCATCAGGCGCTGCACCTCTACCGTACGAACTTCAAACCGTCCGAGCGTCTGGAGAAGCCGTACGCGATGGTGTGTATCAACATCATTGCCGCTGACAGCAATCGCGACGCGGAATTCCTGTTTACCTCTATGCAGCAGGCGTTTGTGAAGCTGCGCCGCGGCGAGACGGGCCAGTTGCCGCCTCCGGTGGAAAATATGCATCAGCTGTGGTCGGCCTCCGAGCAGTATGGCGTGCAGCAGGCGTTGAGCATGTCGTTGGTGGGTGATAAGGCAAAAGTGCGTCACGGGCTGGAAGCAGTGCTGCGTGAAACGCAGGCGGATGAAATTATGGTCAACGGCCAGATTTTCGATCACCAGGCGCGTTTACATTCGTTTGACCTGGCAATGCAGGTGAAAGAAGAATTGGTGGGGTAGTTTTTTGCCGGATGGCGGCTTCGCCTTATCCGGCCTACGCGATCCCTGTAGGCCCGGTGAGCGTAGCGCCACCGGGCAATGTGTTTACTGGTACACAGGCAACAGGTTAAAGCTCGACAGCACGTGAACCAGCGCGTTACCCACCCCAAATACCAGGATCAGCGCAATCATCGGTTTACCGCCCCAGACGCGGAATTTCGGGCTGCCGAAGCGTTTACGTGATTTACGTGCCAGCAGCGCTGGCACAATCGCCGCCCAGATGGTGGCCGCCAGCCCTGCATAGCCGATGGCGTACAGGAAACCGTTCGGCCACAGCAGACCGCCGACAATCGGCGGCAGGAAGGTCAGCAGCGCCGTCTTGAAACGCCCCATCGCAGAATCGTCAAAGCCAAACAGATCTGCCAGGTAGTCAAACAGGCCCAGCGTCACACCGAGGAATGAACTCGCCACCGCAAAGTTGGAGAAGACCACCAGCAGCAGATCCAGACTGCGGCTGTTCAGTACGCCGCTCAGAGCCTGCACCAGCACGTCAATGTTACCGCCCTTTTGCGCAATGCCGATAAACTCCGGGCGCGGGATGTTGCCCATTGTCCCCAGCAGCCAGATGACGTACAGCCCAAGCGCCAGCAGCGTGCCGTAGACCAGGCACTTCACGATGGTGCGCGGATCCTTGCCGTAGTACTTCATCAGGCTCGGCACGTTGCCGTGGTAGCCGAACGACGCCAGACAGAACGGCAGAGTCATTAGCAGATACGGCGTGTAGGAGGTATTAACTTCCGCAACGTTAAACAGCGTGGCGGGCGTAACGTGCCCCAGCAGGCTGCCGAAGGTCAGGAAGAAGGTGATGACCTTAGCGCCCAGCACAATCGCCGTCATTCGGCTCACCGCTTTGGTGCTCATCCAGACGATAAACGCCACGCCCAGCGCAAAGCAGAGTCCCGCCAGACGCGCCGGAACGTTCAGCGACATCTCCGAAAAGGTGTGATGCAGAATCGAGCCGCTTGCTGAGATGTACGCGTAGGTCAGGATGTAGAGCACAAATGCGATGGAAAGGCCGTTCACCAGGTTCCAGCCTTTGCCCAGCAGATCTTTGGTGATGGTGTCGAAGCTGGAGCCAATGCGGTAGTTCAGGTTCGCTTCAAGGATCATCAGGCCGGAATGCAGCATGCAGAACCAGGTGAACACCAGCGCGGCCAGCGACCAGAAGAACCACGCACCGGACATGACCACGGGCAGGGAAAACATCCCGGCACCTATAATGGTTCCGCCGATGATCACCACGCCGCCAAGCAGCGAAGGTGACGTTTGGGTGGTGGTTAGTGTCGCCATACAGCCTTTTCTCCAGTTAATCATGCGGTTCTGCATTTTAGTGCGATGCACTGTACCAGTACAAGAGTACAAAGGGAATAAAAAAAGCCCCGATAGCGTGTATCGGGGCTGTATATTTTACTTTACGTCAGAAGCGAAAGGCTTACGCGTCACCGAAACGACGACGGCTGGTGCCTTCTTCACGACGTGGGCCACGGCTTTCGCGGCGCTCGCCGGAGAAACGACGACCTTCACCACCGCGACCTTCACTGCGACCGCCTTCACGACGCTCGCCGCCGAAACCGCGACCACCGCCACGACGTTCTCCACCGCGGTCAGGACGTGGCTGTGCATCGCCCAGCAGCTGCATGTTCATCGGCTTGTTCAGGATGCGGGTGCGAGTAAAGTGCTGCAGTACTTCGCCCGGCATGCCTTTTGGCAGTTCGATGGTAGAGTGGGATGCAAACAGCTTGATGTTACCAATGTAACGGCTGCTGATGTCGCCTTCGTTAGCAATCGCGCCAACGATGTGACGAACTTCAACACCATCATCACGGCCCACTTCAATGCGGTACAGTTCCATGTCGCCAGCGTCACGACGTTCACGACGTGGACGGTCTTCACCACCACGCTCTGGACGATCGCCGCGTGGACCACGGTCGTTACGGTCGCCACGACGTTCGAAGCGATCGTCACGGTCACGGAACTCACGCTTAGGACGCATCGGCGCATCTGGTGGCACGATCAGGCTACGTTCGCCCTGAGCCATTTTCAGCAGTGCTGCAGCCAGAGTTTCCATGTCCAGCTCTTCGCCTTCAGCGACAGGCTGGATCTGCGACAGCAGTGCGCGGTACTGATCCAGATCGCTGCTTTCCAGCTGCTGCTGTACTTTCGCGGCGAATTTTTCCAGACGGCGTTTGCCCAGCAGCTCTGCGTTTGGCAGGTCGGCTTCTGGAATGGTCAGCTTCATGGTGCGTTCAATGTTGCGCAGCAGACGACGCTCGCGGTTCTCAACGAACAGCAGCGCACGGCCAGCACGACCCGCACGACCGGTACGACCGATACGGTGAACGTAAGACTCGGAGTCCATCGGGATGTCGTAGTTGACAACCAGGCTGATACGCTCAACGTCCAGACCACGTGCTGCCACGTCGGTTGCAATCAGGATATCCAGACGACCGTCTTTCAGACGCTCCAGCGTCTGCTCACGCAGGGCCTGGTTCATGTCGCCGTTCAGCGCTGCGCTGTTGTAGCCGTTACGCTCCAGCGCTTCAGCCACTTCCAGGGTCGCATTTTTGGTACGCACGAAGATAATCGCCGCATCAAAATCTTCCGCTTCCAGGAAACGGACCAGCGCTTCGTTTTTGCGCATGCCGTACACGGACCAGTAGCTCTGGCTGATGTCCGGGCGAGTGGTCACGCTGGACTGAATACGCACTTCCTGCGGCTCTTTCATGAAGCGGCGGGTAATGCGACGGATCGCTTCTGGCATGGTTGCAGAGAACAGAGCGGTCTGGTGACCTTCCGGGATCTGCGCCATGATGGTTTCTACGTCTTCGATGAAGCCCATACGCAGCATTTCATCTGCTTCATCCAGTACCAGGCCGCTCAGTTTAGAGAGGTCCAGAGTACCGCGCTTCAGGTGATCCAGCAGACGGCCCGGCGTACCGACGACAATCTGTGGGCCCTGGCGCAGGGCGCGTAACTGCACGTCATAACGCTGGCCGCCGTACAGGGCTACCACGTTTACGCCGCGCATATGTTTAGAGAATTCCGTCATTGCTTCAGCAACCTGAACAGCCAGTTCACGAGTTGGAGCCAGGACGAGGATCTGCGGTGCACGCAGGTCCGGATCGATGTTGTTCAGCAGCGGCAGCGAGAACGCTGCAGTTTTACCGCTACCAGTCTGGGCCATGCCCAGCACGTCACGACCAGAAAGCAGATGCGGGATACATTCTGCCTGGATCGGAGATGGTTTTTCGTAACCCAGATCGTTAAGGGCTTCAAGGATAGGAGCCTTCAGGCCCAGATCTGCAAAAGTGGTTTCGAATTCAGCCATGTAGTACGAGTGCCTCAATGTCAATGGCGGCCAGTCTACTTAGCTCATCGTGAAAATGATTAGCAATTTTCATTGAAAAGTGTGAACCGGCTCAAAGTAGGTGTATTGACGAACAACAACGCCCTCACCAGTGAAGGTGATGGCAATCAAAAGATTACGGGCTGATGTTTATGTCGTCAGCTATTGCTGGTCCGATTCTGCCAGGTCGTCTTGCTCCTGGCCCAAGAGCGATAATTCCAACAATGCATAACGGTGCTCAACGAAGTTATGTACGTTGTTAGCAACCGCTAATTTGAACAGTGCCGTAGCGCTGTCCATATCCCCCAGACTTAGGTAGTACTTACCTAAATAGAAGTTGGTTTCACTGAGATGCTCAGCGAGCGAGGTGTTATCCGTTGCGTCCGCCTTGAGGCGTTCCATCAGCGTTGCTTCGCTAATGTTGCCCAGGTAGAACTCGACAATGTTCCATCCCCACTGTTCCTTATCCGATTTCTCGAAGCGCTGTTGTAGTGCTTCTTTTGCCTGCTTCTCATCGAGCTTCCGCTCAACGATGTAAAGCCACAGGCTACGGAAAGGATCATTAGGATCGTCTTGATAAAACGCCAGCAGATCATCTTGCGCTAACTTATCACGACCGCCGTAATACAATGCGATACCGCGATTCAAGTGCGCGTAGTTGTAAGTTGGATCAAGCTCAAGTACAGAATCAAACGCTTCATAGGCAGCATCAAAATTGCCTGCCTGCGTTAAATAAATGCCTAAGTAATTGAATACTTCAGGCATATCAGGTCGGATAGCCAGCGCTTGTGAAAAATCATTTCGCGCTAATGCCCTCAGACCGAGACTATCATACAACACTCCGCGCTCATATAAAAGCTGTGCGCGTTCGTCATCGGTTAAAGCCCGACTGGCAAGTATTTGTTCCATGCGTGCCAGAATCACTTCCTGCTGCAAAGTCGGTTGCAATGGCACTGCGAGGACTTCGCTCTTACGCCAGGCAGAGTTGCTGCATCCTGCCAGCGTTAAAGCTGTCGCAACGAAACACCAGCGCAAAAAAGGCTTCATTTCCCACTCCCGAAGACAACTATTGGATGAACGTCCTGTCCCCCGGCGGCTTAACAAGGCGTCCTGCCTGATAACAGGCCCTCCGCAAAGCGGAGGGCAAATGGCAACTTACTCGCCTTGCTGTTCAGCAGCCGGAGCTTCCGGTGCCGCAGCAGGTTGAGACTGCTCGGTTGCTTCTTTAATGCTCAGACGGATACGGCCCTGACGGTCAACTTCCAGAACCTTAACCGGCACTTCCTGACCCATCTGCAGGTAATCGGTCACTTTCTCAACGCGCTTGTCAGCGATCTGAGAGATGTGAACCAGACCTTCTTTACCGCCACCGATGGCAACGAACGCACCAAAGTCAACGATACGAGTCACTTTACCCGCGTAGACGCGGCCCACTTCGATTTCAGCAGTGATTTCTTCGATGCGACGGATAGCGAATTTCGCTTTCTCGCCGTCGGTTGCTGCGATCTTCACAGTACCGTCATCTTCGATTTCGATGGTGGTGCCGGTCTCTTCGGTCAGCGCGCGGATAACGGAACCGCCCTTACCGATAACATCTTTGATCTTGTCTGGATTGATCTTGATGGTGTGAATACGCGGAGCGAATTCAGAGATGTCACCGCGTGGCGCGTTGATAGCCTGTTCCATCACGCTCAGGATGTGCAGACGCGCACCTTTAGCCTGGTTCAGAGCAACCTGCATGATCTCTTTGGTGATACCTTCAATTTTGATATCCATCTGCAGGGCAGAGATACCGTCGCGGGAACCCGCTACTTTGAAGTCCATATCACCCAGGTGGTCTTCGTCACCCAGAATGTCAGACAGAACAACGAAGTTGTCGCCTTCTTTCACCAGACCCATTGCGATACCCGCAACGGCGGCTTTGATCGGCACGCCCGCATCCATCAGCGCCAGAGAGGCACCACACACGGAAGCCATGGAAGAAGAACCGTTGGATTCGGTGATTTCAGAAACCACGCGAACGGTGTACGGGAATTTGTCAGCTTCCGGCATCACTGCCAGCACGCCGCGCTTCGCCAGACGACCGTGACCAATTTCACGACGCTTCGGTGAGCCAACCATACCGGTTTCGCCCACAGAGTACGGAGGGAAGTTGTAGTGGAACAGGAAGTTGTCAGTACGCTCGCCCATCAGTTCATCGATGATCTGCGCGTCACGTGCGGTACCCAGGGTTGCGGTAACCAGCGCCTGCGTTTCACCACGGGTGAACAGCGCAGAACCGTGAGTACGCGGCAGTACGCCAGTGCGTACGTCCAGACCACGAATCATGTCTTTTTCACGGCCATCGATACGCGGCTCGCCTGCCAGTACGCGGCTACGAACAACGTTTTTCTCGATAGCGTGCAGAATTTCGCCAATTTCGTTAGCGTCCAGCGTTTCGTCTTCGGCAACCAGGGTCGCGGTTACTTCAGATTTGATCGCGTCAACCTGAGCGTAACGCTCCTGTTTGTCGGTGATGCGGTAAGCGTCGCTCAGACGAGATTCTGCCAGTGCCGCAACGCGTGCGTTCAGCGCGTCGTTTGCTGCTTCTGGCTGCCAGTCCCAACGTGGCTTACCGGCTTCTTTCACCAGGTCGTTGATGTTCTGGATAACAATCTGCTGCTGCTCGTGACCGAACACCACAGCGCCCAGCATCTGGTCTTCGCTCAGCAGTTCAGCTTCGGATTCAACCATCAGCACAGCCGCTTCAGTACCGGCAACAACCAGGTCCAGCTTACTTTCTTTCAGCTCTTCCTGAGTTGGGTTCAGCACGTACTGGTCATTGATGTAACCGACGCGCGCGGCACCGATTGGGCCATTGAATGGAATACCAGACAGTGACAGGGCAGCGGAGGCACCGATCATCGCAACGATGTCCGGGTTAACCTGTGGGTTAACGGAAACAACGGTCGCAATAACCTGCACTTCGTTAACGAAGCCTTCCGGGAACAGCGGACGAACCGGGCGGTCAATCAGACGCGCGATCAGGGTTTCGCCTTCGCTTGGACGGCCTTCACGACGGAAGAAACCACCCGGGATTTTGCCGGCAGCGTAGGTACGCTCCTGGTAGTTAACGGTCAGCGGGAAGAAGTCCTGACCTGGTTTAGCTTTTTTCTGGCCCACAACGGTCACGAATACCGCGGTGTCATCCATGCTTACCATAACGGCAGCAGTCGCCTGGCGTGCCATCATGCCGGTTTCCAGCGTGACGGTATGTTGACCATACTGGAATTTACGAACGATCGGATTCAGCAAAATTCTGTCCTTTCTTAAATGTATGACAGCACACCGCCGGCGTGCTGTCGATTTAACCCGACCTTCTTCGCATCCTCGCGACTAATGACAACCGACACCCCCATGGGTGAAGCCTCTCATTAGCCGCGCGAACCTCTGCAATGAAGATCATTTATAGCAACAATACAATAGTTTCCATTGAATTGCTGCCGTCTGGTTGAAAAAAGGGGCCATCAGGCCCCCTTTTCTGAAACTCGCAAGACTTAGCGACGCAGACCCAGACGCTCGATCAGCGCGGTGTAGCGTGCAACATCTTTACGCTTCAGGTAGTCGAGCAGTTTACGACGCTGAGAAACCATGCGCAGCAGACCACGACGGCTGTGGTGATCTTTTTTGTGCTCTGCAAAGTGACCCTGCAGGTGGTTAATCTGTGCAGTCAGCAGTGCAACCTGAACTTCGGTAGAACCGCTGTCGTTAGTACCACGACCAAACTCAGAAACGATTTTAGCTTTAGCTTCAACGCTTAGAGACATTTTCAAACTCCAAAGTATAAAAAATGTAAGGGTGCCGATCTCTAATTCAGCGACCCCATGTACGCCCCGCAGATTGTTAAACAATTTACCGGGCGTTAAGCGGCGATATTCTACTCGTCTCCCCTGCTTATCGCAAGGTGAGGCGTAATCACCGTCACGCGCCGACCGGATATTCGACGACCAGACGACGCGGCGCAACGCGCCCTTCACCGTCCATTTCGCCCATACCGATGAATTTCCCTTCGTCACCTTCCGTCACGCGTACCAGTCCATCCAGCGGCGCATCCGCCGTACGAACCGGGTTTCCGTTCTTAAAGTAAACGGACGATGTTAAAGGAAGATTAACGATCGGGAAGTCCGCTGCCGGACTGTCCATTGGCATCAGCAATGGATCCAGCAAATCTGCTGGTTCCACTCCCTGCGCTTGTGCCTGCTCAGCCAGCGCGCGCAGCTGCTCAAGCGTCACCATGCGTTCCACCGGATATTTACTGACCGCCAGACGACGCAGGTAGATCACATGCGCGCCGCAGCCCAGCTTTTCACCCAGGTCGTCGATGATGGTGCGAATATAGGTCCCTTTCGAACAGTGGACTTCCAGCTCCAGCTCGTCACCTTCGTGGCGAATGAACAGCAGCTCATACACGGTTATCGGACGCGCTTCGCGCGGGACGTCAATTCCCTGGCGCGCATATTCGTAGAGCTTCTTGCCCTGATATTTCAGCGCCGAATACATCGACGGCACCTGCATCGTGTCCCCGCGGAAGCTCTCCAGGGCCACATCAAGCTGTTCAGCGCTGAAGGTCACCGGGCGCTCTTCCACCACCTGACCATCCGCGTCGGAGGTATCCGTACGCTGGCCCAGCTTAGCGATAACGCGGTAGCGTTTATCGGAATCGAGCAGGTACTGGGAAAACTTTGTCGCTTCACCCAGGCAAATCGGCAGCATGCCGGTCGCCAGCGGATCCAGCGCGCCAGTGTGGCCCGCACGGTTAGCGTTATAAATACGCTTCACTTTTTGCAGCACGTCGTTGCTGGATGCACCCTGCGGTTTATCCAGCAGCAGCACGCCATGCACGTCGCGACCGCGACGACGAGGACGACTCATCAGTCCTCCTTGCTGTCGTCCGTCGGGTTAACACGACGTTCGTCGTCATGTTTCACCACGCTGGTCACCAGGTTGGACATGCGCATACCTTCGACCAGCGAGTTGTCGTAGAAGAAGGTCAGCTCGGGCACAATACGCAGGCGCATCGCTTTGCCGAGCAGAGAGCGGATGAAACCAGAGGCTTCCTGCAGTGCTTTAATGCCGTTTTTAACCGCCGCTTCGTCCTGATCGTTCAGGAAGGTCACGAACACTTTGGCATAGGCCAGGTCACGAGACATTTCCACGCCAGAGACGGTGGTCATCATACCGATACGCGGGTCTTTGATTTCGCGTTGCAGGATGAGTGCGATCTCTTTCTGCATCTCCTGCGCCACGCGCTGTGGGCGACCAAATTCTTTCGCCATAATAAATTCTCCAGACAAAAAAGGGGCTAAAAGCCCCTTTTAAAATTATTGCCGGGTGGCACGAGGCGATCCCGGCCTACATATGGACTTATCCCTAAGGATTAGTCGATGCTGCGTTGGATCTCGATGATTTCGAACACTTCGATCATATCGCCAACGCGAACGTCGTTGTAGTTCTTAACGCCGATACCACATTCCATGCCGTTACGGACTTCGTTAACGTCATCTTTGAAGCGGCGCAGGGATTCCAGCTCGCCTTCGTAGATAACCACGTTGTCACGCAGTACGCGGATTGGGTTGTGACGCTTGATGGTACCTTCGGTAACCATACAGCCCGCGATCGCACCGAATTTCGGTGATTTGAACACGTCACGCACTTCAGCCAGACCGATGATCTGCTGTTTCAGCTCAGGAGACAGCATACCGCTCATCGCGGCTTTCACTTCGTCGATCAGGTTATAGATGACGGAGTAGTAGCGCAGATCCAGGCTTTCCGCTTCGATCACGCGGCGAGCAGATGCATCAGCACGCACGTTGAAGCCAACCAGGATAGCGTTGGATGCCGCAGCCAGGGTTGCGTCGGTTTCGGTGATACCACCTACGCCAGAACCGATGATCTTCACTTTCACTTCGTCGGTAGACAGTTTCAGCAAGGAGTCGGAGATCGCTTCCACAGAACCCTGAACGTCTGCTTTCAGAACGACGTTCACTTCGTGAACTTCGCCTTCAGCCATGTTCGCAAACATGTTCTCAAGTTTAGATTTCTGCTGACGCGCCAGCTTAACTTCACGGAATTTGCCCTGACGATACAGTGCCACTTCACGCGCTTTCTTCTCGTCACGCACAACGGTCACTTCATCACCGGCAGCCGGAACACCGGACAGCCCCAGGATTTCCACTGGAATGGACGGACCTGCTTCCAGCACTTCCTGACCCAGTTCGTTACGCATCGCACGAACACGACCGTATTCGAAGCCACACAGAACGATGTCGCCCTTGTTCAGCGTACCTTCGCGAACCAGAACCGTTGCAACCGGACCACGACCTTTATCCAGGAAGGATTCGATTACCGCACCGCTCGCCATACCTTTACGAACGGCTTTCAGTTCCAGAACTTCGGCCTGAAGCAGGATAGCGTTCAGCAGGTCGTCGATACCAGTACCCGCTTTTGCAGATACAGGGATGAACTGCGCTTCGCCGCCCCACTCTTCCGGCATAACGCCGTACTGAGACAGTTCGTTCTTCACGCGGTCCAGATCGGCTTCTGGCTTATCGATTTTGTTGACCGCAACAACCAGAGGCACCTGCGCCGCTTTCGCGTGCTGGATAGCTTCAATGGTCTGTGGCATAACGCCATCGTCTGCTGCAACAACCAGTACAACGATATCCGTAGCCTGAGCACCACGAGCACGCATTGAGGTGAACGCTGCGTGGCCTGGGGTATCCAGGAAGGTGATCATGCCGTTTTCGGTTTCTACGTGGTAAGCACCGATGTGCTGGGTAATACCACCCGCTTCGCCGGAGGCAACTTTCGTAGAACGAATGTAGTCGAGCAGAGAGGTTTTACCGTGGTCAACGTGACCCATGATGGTCACAACCGGTGCACGCGGTTCAGCCGCAGCGCCAGTGTCACGGTCACTCATTACTGCTTCTTCCAGCTCGTTTTCACGACGCAGGATAACTTTGTGGCCCATCTCTTCGGCAACCAGCTGTGCGGTTTCCTGGTCGATAACCTGGTTGATGGTCGCCATTGCGCCCAGCTTCATCATCGCTTTGATGACCTGAGAGCCTTTAACCGCCATCTTGTTCGCCAGATCGCCAACGGTGATGGTTTCGCCAATCACGACGTCACGGTTAACCGCCTGAGCTGGCTTCTGGAAGCCCTGCTGCAGAGAAGAACCTTTACGCTTACCGCCTTTACCACCGCGAACCGCTGCACGAGCTTCTTCGCGGTCAGCTTTAGATTCAGCGTGTTTGTTACCTTTCTTAGCCGGACGCGCGGCTTTTGCATTACGACCACGGCCACGGCCGCCTTCTACTTCACGGTCGTTATCATCTTCAGCCTGACGCGCATGCTGAGAAGTGGTCACGTGATAGTCGCTGGTGTCTTCAGTCGGTTCAGCGGTATTCACGCCATTCTTCTCGTTTTCTTCTGCCATACGGCGCGCTTCTTCAGCGACGCGGCGAGCTTCTTCTTCCAGCTTACGGCGGGCTTCTTCTTCCGCTTTACGCTTCAGCTCGGCAGCTTCATTTTCACGGCGGGCTTTTTCAGCCTGGGCGGTTTTGGTCATTTCGTCTGTCTGTTGATTGCTCACTTTGTCTTTTTCCGCAGCGTCACGCTTCACTTTATCACTGGCGTCGCGTTTCGCTTTTTCTGCGGCCTCACGTTCAGCTTTTAATTCTGCTTCACGTTTGGCGGCTGCTTCCGCCTCACGCTGAGCTTGTTCTTCCGCTTCACGCTGTGCCTGCTCTTCCGCGGCAAGGCGTTCTGCCTCTTGCGGATCACGTTTTACAAAGGTGCGCGTCTTGCGGACTTCAATTTGTACCGATTTGCTTTTGCCACCGGTACCAGGAATGTTTAACGTGCTGCGCGTTTTGCGCTGCAGCGTTAACTTGTCAGGCGTAGAACCGTGTTCGCGGTTCAGGTGCGTTAACAAGGTTTGTTTTTCTTGCGCGGTCACCGAGTCATCAGCGGACTTCGGGATCCCTGCATCAGCAAATTGCTGTACCAGGCGGTCCACGGAGGTCTGAATCTCGGCAGCCAGCGATTTTACAGTTACATCAGTCATGCTGTTCCTTCCTGCTACAGTTTATTACGCTTCGTCGCCGAACCAGCAAATATTACGTGCGGCCATGATGAGTTCGCCGGCTTTCTCGTCGGTTAAACCTTCGATATCGGCCAGGTCATCAACGCCTTGCTCAGCGAGATCTTCCAGCGTACAAACACCACGGGCAGCCAGCTTGAACGCAATCGCACGATCAAGACCTTCCAGATTCAGCAGGTCATCAGCCGGCTTCTTATCGCCAAGGCTTTCTTCCTGAGCCAGTGCCAGGGTGGTCAGTGCGTTTTTAGCGCGTTCACGCAGGGCTTCAACGGTTGGCTCATCCAGACCGTCAATTTCCAGCAGCTCTTTCATTGGCACATAGGCCAGTTCTTCCAGCGTAGAGAAACCTTCTTCTACCAGAACAGTGGCGAAGTCTTCGTCAATGTCGAGGTATTTGGTGAAGGTATCGATCGCCGCATGGGCTTCAGCCTGATGCTTAGCCTGCAGGTCATCAACGGTCATGACGTTGAGTTCCCAGCCGCTCAGCTGTGACGCCAGGCGTACGTTCTGACCGTTACGGCCAATCGCCTGCGCCAGGTTGCCCGCTTCAACAGCGATATCCATGGTGTGTTTGTCTTCGTCAACAACGATAGACGCGACATCAGCCGGAGCCATTGCGTTGATCACGAACTGCGCCGGGTTGTCGTCCCACAGAACGATATCAATACGCTCGCCGCCCAGTTCGGTAGAAACCGCCTGAACGCGCGCGCCGCGCATACCGACGCAAGCACCGACCGGGTCGATACGCTTGTCGTTGGTTTTCACCGCAATTTTCGCACGAGAGCCTGGATCGCGAGCTGCTGCTTTGATCTCAATAACTTCTTCGCCGATTTCCGGCACTTCGATGCGGAACAGTTCAACCAGCATTTCTGGTTTAGAACGGGTCACGAACAGCTGTGCACCACGCGCTTCAGGGCGCACGGCGTACAGAACACCACGAATACGGTCGCCCGGGCGGAAGTTTTCACGCGGCAGCATGTCTTCACGCAGGATCACGGCTTCAGCATTGCCCGGCATCCCTTCGGATTTAATTTCCAGAGAGATGTTGTCACGGTTCACTTTCTTCACCACGCCAGTGATGATTTCGCCTTCCTGATCGCGGAACTGATCGACAACCAGCGCGCGCTCGGCTTCGCGCACTTTCTGCACGATAACCTGCTTAGCGGTCTGGGTGGTGATACGGTCGAAGGTCACAGATTCAATCTGATCTTCAACGTAGTCACCCACGTTCAGACTTTCGTCTTCAAAACGTGCCGCTTCCAGGGTGATCTCTTTGGTCGGCTGGGTCACTTCTTCAACGATTACCCAACGACGGAATGTATCGAAGTCACCGCTTTTACGATCGATTTCTACGCGAACATCGATCTCTTGTTCGTATTTTTTCTTGGTTGCTGTAGCCAGTGCACTTTCCAGCGCTTCGAAAATTTTCTCACGCGGCAGTGATTTCTCGTTGGAGACGGCTTCAACAACAGCCAAAATTTCTTTGTTCATCGCGGGCTTTTCACCTCAATCCAGACTGTTAAAAGTGGGGAACCAGGTTCGCCTTCTGGATATTACTCAGCGCGAACACTTCATCTTTGCCTTCGACTGTTACCGTGATCATTTCACCATCAACGGCTTTGATAATTCCCTGCCATTTACGGCGGTTCTGTACGGCCATACGCAGAACGAGAGCCACTTCTTCACCGGTAAAGCGCACATAGTGCTCGGCCGTGAACATCGGGCGATCCAGGCCAGGTGAGGAAACTTCCAGGTTGTACGCAACGGTAATCGGGTCTTCAACATCAAGAACCGCACTCACCTGGTGGCTGACATCAGCACAATCATCAACATTGATGCCATCTTCACTATCAATATAGATGCGCAGCGTCGATGTACGGCCGCGAACGAATTCGATGCCGACCAGTTCGTAGCCCAGTGCTTCGACCGGTGCAGTAATCATCTCTGTTAATTTTTGCTCTAATGTGGACAAGCCCACCCCCAAGACATAAAAAAAGGGCGTAAAGCCCAGTTATTCTGTAGTCAGATAACAAAAAACCCCGATAAATCGGGGCTTTAGATAACTGAACCCTATAGCCACAACTGTGGCCTGGAGCACTCTCCGAAAGAATTTTTTCAAATCCAGCTACGAAGGCTCTAAGTCTTCACAGTATATTTGAAAAAGAACTTTATGGGAAAGTGGTTGCGGGGGCCGGATTTGAACCGACGACCTTCGGGTTATGAGCCCGACGAGCTACCAGGCTGCTCCACCCCGCGCCTGAAACGTGGCAAATTCTACGCGTTTTGGACAGAATTTGCAAATAATGCTGGGATTTGGTACCGAAGACGGGACGTAAAATCGGCGTTTAGTATATTGATAGTTGACCCCACCTGTCAACCCAGCTTCCGCCAGAGAGAACAGACCAAATTTTTTACAAAAAACGCATGAGTCTCTTCCGGTATTCGATAAAAGATGATTAAATGAATACTCACTTATTTTGCATAAAAATGCACAAGAGAACGAAAGCGGTCTCTAATCAGTCAATCAAGCAGGGTTTTATTCTATGACGACGATTCTCAAGCATCTTCCGGTAGGACAACGTATTGGCATCGCTTTCTCAGGCGGCCTGGATACCAGCGCTGCACTGCTGTGGATGCGCCAGAAGGGAGCGGTTCCGTATGCATATACTGCGAACCTGGGTCAGCCGGATGAGGACGATTACGATGCTATTCCTCGTCGCGCTAAAGAGTATGGCGCAGAAAACGCGCGACTGATTGACTGCCGTAAGCAACTGGTTGCTGAAGGTATCGCCGCTATTCAGTGCGGTGCGTTCCATAACACCACGGGCGGCCTGACCTATTTCAACACCACCCCGCTGGGTCGTGCCGTCACCGGCACCATGCTGGTTGCCGCCATGAAAGAAGATGGCGTGAACATCTGGGGTGACGGCAGCACCTATAAAGGCAACGATATCGAACGTTTCTATCGTTATGGCCTGCTGACCAACGCGGAGCTGCAGATCTACAAGCCGTGGCTGGACACCGACTTCATCGACGAGCTGGGTGGTCGTCATGAGATGTCTGAGTTTATGATTGCCTGCGGCTTTGACTACAAAATGTCCGTTGAGAAAGCCTACTCTACCGACTCCAACATGCTGGGCGCGACGCACGAAGCGAAGGACCTGGAATTCCTGAACTCCAGCGTGAAGATCGTTAACCCGATCATGGGCGTGAAGTTCTGGGACGAGAGCGTGAAGATCCCGGCAGAAGAAGTGACCGTGCGTTTCGAACGTGGTCATCCGGTTGCCCTGAACGGTAAGACCTTCTCTGACGACGTTGAACTGATGCTGGAAGCAAACCGCATCGGCGGTCGTCACGGTCTGGGCATGAGCGATCAGATTGAAAACCGTATCATCGAAGCGAAAAGCCGCGGTATCTATGAAGCTCCAGGGATGGCGCTGCTGCACATCGCTTACGAGCGTCTGCTGACCGGTATTCACAACGAAGACACCATCGAGCAGTATCATTCTCATGGTCGTCAACTGGGCAAACTGCTGTATCAGGGTCGCTGGTTCGATCCGCAGGCGCTGATGCTGCGTGACGCACTGCAGCGTTGGGTAGCGAGCGCGATCACCGGTGAAGTGACCCTGGAACTGCGTCGTGGTAACGACTACTCCATTCTTAACACCGTGTCGGACAACCTGACCTATAAAGCCGAGCGTCTGACCATGGAAAAAGGCGAGTCTGTGTTTTCTCCGGACGACCGTATTGGTCAGTTGACCATGCGTAACCTGGACATCACCGATACCCGTGAGAAGCTGTTCAACTACGTTGAGAATGGTCTGCTCTCCGCGAATTCCGGTAACGGCCTGCCGCAGGTTGAAAACCTGGAGAATAGCGATAAGAAGTAATCGCTGATGTAACATGCAAAAGGCGCCCAATGGGCGCCTTTTTGTTTGGCTTTTGTAGGGCGGGTAAGCGCAGCGCCACCCGCCATTTTGCCCGGTGGCGCTGCGCTTAACGGGCCTACGAACGGCAAAAGCTACAGACGAAAAAAAAGACGTCTTGCGACGTCTTTCTTCTGGAATATTGGTACCGAGGATGGGACTCGAACCCACAAGCCCGTTAGGGCACTACCACCTCAAGGTAGCGTGTCTACCAATTCCACCACCTCGGTACGGAATACTTACTGCGGGATATCGCTGGTTGGCTTAGCCGGTGCAGCTGGCTGAGTCTGCTCAGTTTTGGCTGGCGCGCTCAGATTTTCCCACTCGCTTCCTTTGCTGGTCTTGTTGCTGTTGATATTGCCCAGCACCAGACTGATGATGAAGAACAGCGTAGCCAGAATCGCCGTCGTGCGGGTCATGAAGTTCGCAGAACCACTTGAACCGAACAGCGTACCGGAAGCGCCTGCTCCGAAGGAGGCTCCCATATCAGCGCCTTTACCTTGCTGCAGCATAATCAACGCTACGAGAGCGATGGCTACAATAAGGAAAACAACTAAAAGAGCTTCGTACATAATCAACCTGTTCCTTGCGGATTTGCCGCATACCAATGCTTCGACCAATTAGCAGGATTTCTGTTTCCCACTGAAGCGGGTGTGAATACTAACCAAAGCGAATCACCTTCGCAAGGGCATTTTCGACGCATTGTATCAACTGCGGAAAAAAACAGCAAAAAGCCATTAATTGCTTAAAACAAAGGCGGCAAACGCCGCCTTTTTAAACATTTAGCATGCAAGATTATGCAGCTTTTACGGCATCCGCAATACGGTGCGCAAATTCGGTGACCTGCGCTTCGTCTTCGCCTTCCACCATCACGCGGATCAGCGGTTCGGTACCAGACTTACGCAGCAGCACGCGTCCACGGCTGCCCAGCGCCGCTTCAACCTCAGCCATCACCGCTTTCACGTTGTCATTTTCCAGCGGATCGCCTTTACCCGCAGTGAAACGCACGTTCACCAGGATCTGCGGGAACATTTTCATCCCGCTGCACAGATCGTGCAGGCTCATATGGTTGCGCGCCATCGCGGCAACCACCTGAAGCGCCGCCACAATGCCGTCACCGGTAGTGGTTTTATCGAGCAGGATCACGTGACCGGAGTTCTCAGCGCCAATGCGCCAGCCTTTCTCCTGCAGCTTTTCCAGCACGTAGCGGTCGCCCACTTTCGCGCGAACAAACGGAATACCGAGCTGTTTCAGCGCCAGCTCCAGACCCATGTTGCTCATCAGGGTCCCTACCGCACCGCCGCGCAGCTGACCCTGGCGCAGGCCTTCACGGGCAATGATGTAGAGGATCTGATCGCCGTCGACTTTATTACCTTCGTGGTCAACCATGATCACGCGGTCACCGTCGCCGTCCAGGGCAATACCCAGATCGGCTTTTTCCGCCAGCACGCGCGCCTGCAGGGCGCGCACGTCCGTCGCCCCGACTTCTTCGTTAATGTTCAGACCATCCGGCTCGCAGCCGATGGCGATCACTTTCGCACCCAGCTCGCGGAAGACATTCGGCGCAATGTGATAGGTCGCACCGTTCGCACAGTCCACCACAATTTTAAGATGCGCCAGGCTCAGCTCGTTCGGGAAGGTGCCTTTGCAGAATTCGATATAACGACCCGCCGCATCGACGATACGGTTCGCTTTACCCAGCTCTGCGGAATCAACACAGGTGATCTCTTTTTCCATTTCGGCTTCAATGGCCTCTTCCACTTCGTCCGGCAGCTTGGTGCCGTCAATGGAGAAGAACTTGATGCCATTGTCGTAGAACGGGTTATGAGACGCCGAGATCACAATTCCCGCTTCCGCGCGGAAGGTGCGCGTAAGGTAGGCAACAGCAGGCGTTGGCATTGGGCCAGTAAAAGAGGCTGAAAGCCCTGCAGCCGCCAGACCCGCTTCCAACGCAGATTCCAGCATATAGCCCGAAATACGGGTATCTTTACCAATAATGATCTTACGTGAGCCATGACGCGCCAGCACCTTGCCGGCAGCCCAGCCGAGCTTCAGAACAAAATCAGGGGTAATTGGAGCATCGCCTACGCGCCCACGGATACCATCGGTACCAAAATACTTACGATTACTCATAGCGTTTGTTTTCCTTCGCTGCCAGTGTGGCTTCCACCACACGCATGGCTTCTACTGTTTCTTTGACGTCATGGACACGGATAATGTGCGCGCCTTGCATCGCCGCAATTACCGCGCAGGCCAGGCTGCCACTCAGGCGCTCGCTCGGTCCTACATTCAGCAATTGGCCAATCATCGACTTTCTCGACATACCCACCAGCAGTGGCAGACCAAAGTGATGAAATTCCGATAAGCGCGCAAGCAACGCATAATTGTGTGAGAGATTTTTACCGAAACCGAACCCCGGGTCGAGCAGCAATTTCTCTTTTGGGATGCCTGCACGCTCACAGCGTTCAATATGCTCAATAAAGAAGCGATTCACGTCGGCAAAGACGTCATCATACTTCGGCGCTTCCTGCATGGTTTTCGGTTGCCCCTGCATGTGCATCAGGCATACCGGCAGGCCGGTTTCTGCAGCGGCCTCGATCGCACCCGGTTCGGTCAGCGAGCGGATGTCATTAATAATGTGAGCACCCACTCTCGCCACTTCACGAATCACTTCTGGTTTGGACGTGTCGACGGAGATCCACACCTCGAAACGTTGCGCGATTGCCTCAACCACCGGCACCACGCGCGCCAGCTCTTCTTCCACCGAAACATCTGCCGCGCCGGGACGCGTCGATTCACCGCCCACGTCAATGATAGTGGCACCCGCGTTGATCATTAGATTTGCGTGCTTAACCGCGTCGATAAGCGTGTTATGCGTGCCGCCGTCAGAGAAGGAGTCAGGGGTAACATTCAGGATCCCCATCACGTGCGGATGTGAAAGATCGAGATGCGAGTCCTGGGCGAAGAGTTTCATGGTCAAATCCCTGGTTTTAGTATGGTTTAACGGAAAAGAAAAACCCCGGAGCAAGCTCCAGGGTTTGGGGTACAGACAAACGCTTCAACAGCAGTGACTTACTTGTCGCCCAACTGCTCTGACATGGTGTTGCCCGGGTTTGGCGTACGCGGTTCATCGACCGGACGCGGCGCGCGCGGGGTACCATTGTTGTCAGAATTGTTGGAAGCGCCTGGGTCTTCCCAGCCTGCTGGCGGGCGCACTTCGCGGCGAGCCATCAGGTCGTCAATCTGCGGTGCATCGATGGTCTCATATTTCATGAGCGCATCTTTCATCGAATGCAGAATGTCCATATTGTCGTTCAGGATCTGACGCGCGCGACCGTAGTTACGTTCAATCAGCGCTTTCACTTCCTGGTCGATGATACGTGCCGTCTCATCAGACATATGTTTTGCTTTCGCCACGGAGCGGCCCAGGAATACTTCACCCTCTTCCTCTGCATACAGCAGCGGACCGAGTTTGTCGGAGAAGCCCCATTGAGTCACCATGTTACGCGCCAGGTTTGTCGCCACTTTAATGTCGTTCGACGCACCGGTAGAAACATGTTCTGGCCCGTAGATGATCTCTTCCGCCAGACGACCGCCGTACAGGGTCGAAATCTGGCTTTCCAGCTTCTGACGGCTGGCGCTGATCGCGTCGCCCTCAGGCAGGAAGAAGGTCACACCCAGCGCACGGCCGCGCGGAATAATCGTTACCTTGTGTACCGGATCGTGTTCCGGCACCAGGCGACCGATAATCGCGTGACCCGCTTCGTGGTAAGCCGTGGACTCTTTCTGCGCTTCCGTCATCACCATGGAGCGACGTTCCGCACCCATCATGATTTTGTCTTTCGCTTTCTCGAACTCAACCATGGAGACCACGCGCTTGTTACCGCGAGCGGCAAACAGTGCAGCTTCGTTGACCAGGTTAGCCAGGTCCGCGCCGGAGAAGCCCGGCGTACCGCGCGCAATGATTGCCGCGTCGATATCTGGCGCCAGCGGTACGCGACGCATGTGCACTTTCAGAATCTGTTCACGACCACGAACATCCGGCAGACCGACAACAACCTGACGGTCGAAACGGCCTGGACGCAGCAGCGCAGGGTCAAGTACGTCCGGACGGTTAGTCGCCGCGATAACGATAATACCTTCGTTACCTTCGAAGCCGTCCATCTCAACCAGCATCTGGTTCAGGGTCTGCTCACGCTCATCGTGACCACCGCCCAGGCCCGCGCCACGCTGGCGGCCTACGGCGTCGATTTCATCGATAAAGATGATGCACGGTGCTGCCTTCTTGGCCTGCTCGAACATGTCACGCACACGAGATGCACCGACACCCACGAACATTTCAACGAAGTCAGAACCTGAAATAGTAAAGAACGGCACCTTCGCTTCACCCGCGATGGCTTTCGCCAGCAGGGTTTTACCGGTACCCGGAGGGCCTACCATCAGGACGCCTTTCGGGATCTTACCGCCCAGTTTCTGGAAACGGCTCGGCTCGCGCAGGTATTCAACCAGTTCACCCACTTCTTCTTTTGCTTCGTCACAACCGGCGACGTCAGCAAACGTGGTCTTGATCTGGTCTTCCGTCAGCATACGCGCCTTGCTCTTACCGAACGACATGGCACCTTTGCCACCGCCGCCCTGCATCTGGCGCATAAAGAAGATCCAGACGCCGATAAGAAGCAGCATCGGGAACCAGGAAATGAAGATAGAAGCCAGCAGGCTTGGTTCTTCTGGCGGCTCGCCTACCACTTTGACGTTTTTGGTCAGAAGGTTATCAAGCAGCTTAGGATCGTTCACCGGGATGTAAGTCGTGTAACGGTTACTATCTTTCTTGGTAACGTTGATCTCACGTCCGTTGATACGCGCTTCGCGAACCTGGTCCTGATTGACCTCTTGCAGGAAGGTAGAATAATCCACCTTGCGGCCATTCGACTCGCTGGGCCCAAAGCTCTGGAATACTGACATCAGCACAACGGCAATGACCAGCCAGAGTATTAGGTTTTTCGCCATGTCACTCAAGGGATTAACCTCATATTACAACTGTGTTAAAAACAGCGTCAGGATACTCTATATCCAGTTTCATTCAAACTTTCGTCTGAAATCTCCCGGTTATCATTTTCGCCCGGTCGCTACAATATACACTTCACGGGAACGGGCCCGGGAAGAGTCCGGCTTACGAACTTTGACCTTCGCAAACAGGGAGCGAATTTCCTTAAGATACTCCTCGAAACCTTCGCCCTGAAACACCTTCACAACAAAACTACCACCAGGCGCTAGTACATCACGACACATTTCTAACGCTAGCTCCACCAGATACATGGCGCGGGGGATATCCACCGCCGGTGTTCCGCACATATTTGGTGCCATATCCGACATGACAACCTGGACCTTACTGTCACCAACACGATCAAGTAACGCTTTCAGCACTAATTCATCACGAAAGTCGCCCTGAAGGAAGTCGACACCAACGATGGGATCCATTGGTAAAAGATCGCACGCGATGATTCGGCCCGTTCCGCCGATCTGCGTTACCGCATACTGGGACCATCCGCCAGGTGCCGCACCGAGGTCGACAACCGTCATCCCCGGCTTAAAAAGTTTGTCACTTTGCTGTATTTCATCAAGTTTAAACCAGGCACGGGAACGTAACCCCTTTTTCTGTGCCTGTTGAACATATTTATCGCTAAAGTGTTCCTGAAGCCAGCGGCTGGAACTGGCAGAACGCTTTTTACCTGTCATTTAACATTTCCGTCCTGGTTCATCGTTGCTTGCCTGTGACGTAAATTTCTACGCAGCTATTTGGCGATATAAGGGAGATGGCGGTAGAATGAACCGTTTTCAATCCCAACGTAAGCAAAAATATACGATGAATCTGAGTACTAAACAAAAACAGCACCTTAAAGGTCTGGCACATCCGCTCAAGCCTGTAGTCATGCTTGGCAACAATGGTTTGACCGAAGGGGTGCTTGCCGAGATTGAACAAGCGCTGGAACACCACGAGCTGATCAAGGTGAAAATCGCCTCTGAAGACAGAGACACTAAAAACCTGATCGTGGAAGCCATCGTGCGCGAAACCGGCGCCTGTAATGTACAGGTCATCGGTAAAACGCTGGTGCTCTATCGCCCATCTAAAGAGCGTAAAATCTCGCTGCCACGCTAAGGATATCCTGAATCAATCACATTTTCTGTGTGAAACGAGGGATTTCTTTCAGCAGGCTCAGCAAAATGCCATGCTCCTTGAGTTGATAAAAGGCCGCTATGCGGCCTTTTTCTTTTCTTTACAATGTATCAACATCTTAGTAGAGAAGCGAATTACAGGTATTCAACCTTGATAATTTCGTATTCCACTTCACCGCCAGGGGTGCGGATGGTGACAACATCGTCCTGCTCTTTGCCAATCAGGCCGCGAGCAATGGGTGAGTTCACCGAAATCAGGTTCTGTTTGAAGTCTGCTTCATCATCGCCCACGATGCGATAGGTTTGCTCTTCATCGTTGTCGAGGTTCAGAACGCTGACGGTAGAACCAAAGATCACGCGACCGTTGTTAGGCATTTTGGTGATATCGATAACCTGCGCATTAGACAGTTTCGCTTCGATATCTTTAATGCGCCCTTCACAGAAGCCCTGCTGCTCGCGCGCCGCATGGTATTCAGCATTCTCTTTCAGGTCGCCATGCTCACGGGCTTCCGCGATAGCGGCGATGATTTCAGGGCGACGCACGGATTTCAGGAAATCCAGCTCTTCGCGCAGTTTTTCGGCACCACGTAAGGTCATCGGAATAGCTTGCATTTGTTATACCTCTTAAACATTCCTGTTGGGAGCAGTGTTCCCTGCTCCTGCCCCCCGAAGCGGGCAAGAAGCAAAAAGAAAACCGACCCGGGAGCGACGCCCCAGGTCAGCAGCAATTTTTCAATTTGATACGCATTTTACCGCGAAGTTCACTATGGGTCATCGTTTACTTTGCAGTGCCATGCACCGTAGTATGACGGTTTGTTTTCGGGTTGTTAGCGCGAGATTATGCGATTTTCCAGTTTTATCATCGGATTGACTACCAGTATAACGTTCACCGCCCAGGCCGCGAATGTTGATGAGTACATTAATCAGCTCCCCGCAGGCGCGAACCTCGCCCTGATGGTGCAGAAGGTTGGCGCACAGGCTCCCGAGATTGACTATCACAGTCAACAGATGGCGCTGCCTGCCAGTACCCAGAAGGTGATCACTGCCCTCGCCGCCCTGCTCCAACTCGGGCCTGACTTCCGTTTTACCACCACGCTTGAAACCAAAGGTAACGTCGACGGTGGCGAACTGAAAGGCGATCTTATCGCCCGTTTCGGTGGCGATCCCACCTTTAAGCGCCAGGATATCCGCAACATGGTAGCGGTGTTGAAAAAATCCGGCGTGACAAAAATCGATGGCAACGTGCTGATCGATACCTCCATTTTTGCCAGCCACGATAAAGCACCAGGCTGGCCGTGGAACGACATGACGCAGTGCTTTAGCGCCCCGCCAGCCGCCGCGATTGTTGACCGCAACTGCTTCTCGATCTCCCTTTACAGCGCGCCCAAGCCAGATGATTTAGCGTTCATTCGCGTGGCATCTTACTATCCGGTGACCATGTTTAGCCAGGTGCGAACGCTGGCTAAAGGCTCCCCGGATGCCCAGTACTGCGAACTGGACGTGGTGCCTGGCGATCTTAACCGCTACACCCTCACCGGCTGCCTGACGCAGCGCGCCGATCCCCTGCCGCTGGCCTTCGCGATTCAGGATGGCGCAAGCTATGCGGGTGCGATTCTCAAGGATGAGCTGAAGCAGGCGGGAATAACCTACTCCGGCACGCTGCTACGCCAGACGCAGGTCAACCAGCCCGGAACGGTCATTGCCAGCAAACAGTCGCCACCGCTGCACGATTTGCTGCGAATTATGCTGAAAAAGTCTGACAACATGATTGCCGACACCGTGTTCCGCATGATTGGCCACGCGCGTTTCGGCGTGCCGGGAACCTGGCGCGCGGGCTCAGACGCTGTTCGTCAGATCCTGCGCCAGCAGGCGGGGATCGATCTGGGTAACACTATCGCCGTTGATGGTTCAGGATTATCGCGTCATAACCTGATTGCCCCGGCCACCATGATGCAGGTGCTTCAGTACATTGCACAACATGACACTGAGCTAAACTTTATCTCAATGCTGCCGCTTGCCGGACACGACGGTTCGCTGCAGTACCGCGCCGGGCTTCACGCAGCAGGTGTGGATGGTAAAGTCTCCGCGAAAACAGGTTCACTGCAGGGGGTGTATAACCTGGCAGGGTTCATCACGACCGCCAGCGGACAGCGCATGGCATTCGTGCAGTATCTTTCCGGCTATGCCGTCGAACCGACCGACCAGCGCAACCGCCGTATTCCACTGGTTCGCTTCGAAAGCAGGCTTTATAAAGACATCTACCAGAATAACTAGCGATGAAACTACTTATAGTTGAAGACGATCTGTTATTACAGGAAGGACTGGCTCTGGGGCTAGCTAATGAAGGCTATGCCCTGGACTGTGCCGGCACCGCGGCAGAAGCAGATGCCCTGATCCAGAGCGGCGAATACAGCCTGGTGATCCTTGACCTGGGCTTACCGGACAAAGACGGCGCGACGTTGCTTACCCAGTGGCGTCGCCGGGGCATCGCCAATCCGGTGTTAATCCTGACGGCACGCGACGCCATTGAAGATCGTATTACCGGCCTTGATGCTGGCGCCGATGATTACCTGGTGAAGCCCTTTGCGCTTGCAGAACTTCAGGCTCGGGTGCGAGCGTTAATACGCCGTTATCAGGGCCATAGTGATAACTTACTAACCGACGGGGACATTACCCTGAATCTGCAAACCCAGCAGGTATTGCGCCAGTCCCAGCCCGTTGAAGTCACACCAAAAGAGTTCGCCTTGCTGACGCGTCTGATCATGCGAAGCGGACAAACGGTACACAGAGAAACCCTTCAGCAGGATATCTATTCCTGGCAGGACGATCCGGGGTCAAATACCCTGGAAGTCCACATCCACAACCTGCGTCGTAAGCTCGGCAAAGACCGGATTAAAACCGTCCGCGGCGTTGGCTACCGCCTGGAGAGCCAGAAATGAACAGCATGCGTCGGCGATTAATGGTGTTGCTGGCGGTCATTCTGTTATTTTTCCAGCTGATAAGCGTCATTTGGTTGTGGCACGAAAGCCGCGAGCAGATTGGCTTTCTGGTGAACGAAACGCTGTCGGCAAAATCGCGTAACAACCACGTCGAGAAAGAGATCCGCGAAGCGATTGCCTCGCTGCTGGTTCCTTCTCTGGTGATGGTTGGGTTTACGTTGTTTTTCTCGTTCTGGGCGGTTACCTGGATAACCCGACCGCTGAACAAACTGCGCGTGAGCCTGGCTAACCGTTCGGCGGATAACCTAACCCCACTTCCTATGTATTCCGACATGGAAGAAATCGGCGCCGTTACCACCTCGCTCAATCAGCTACTCGCCAGGCTGGACAGTACCATTCAGCAGGAGCGTCTCTTCACGGCTGACGCCGCCCATGAACTGCGAACGCCTCTTGCCGGAATCAGGCTCCATCTGGAGCTCATGGCCCAGTCAGGCTCTACGCAGGCCACGACGCTCATCAGCCGTATTGACCAGCTAATGCACACCGTTGAGCAACTGCTGATGCTGGCCCGTGCAGGACAGGCAATGGCGAGCGGCCACTATGAAACCATCAACTGGACGGACACCATTATCACGCCTCTTGGTCTTGAGCATGAAGCCAAAGAGCATACGGTGATTTGGCCTGCTAAAAGCGCGCTCACGGTTCAGGGAGACGCGGTACTGCTGCGGCTGATGCTGCGCAACCTGCTGGAGAATGCCGGGCGCTACAGCCCGACAGGCACCACGATTACCGTGACGCTTACCGAGGTCGAAGGCGGTACGCAGCTCAGCGTTATCGATCAGGGGCCTGGTATTGACGAAGCGCATCGACAGTCGATCACGGAGCCGTTCCGTCGCCTCGATCAGCGTTACGGCGGCAGCGGCCTTGGCCTGAGTATCGTACAGCGCATCCTGCAGCTTCATCACGGTAAGCTGATGCTGGAGAATGGTGCTGAAGGCGGCCTGATAGCAAGCTGCTGGCTGCCCTCAACGCTGGAATGAAAAAAGCCCCCTGATGGGGGCTTTGGACAGATATTAGTGCTTGTAGATGAACTCGACGCCTTCTTCGTCGTCTTCATCCCAGTCATCGTCCCAGTCGTCTTCCTCTTCCGCTTCCAGCTCTTCGAGCTGCTGGCGGTGGTAGTCATCCCACATGAATTCGACTTTTTCTGGCTGTTTCGCTTCTTCAGCCTGAACGACAGGGTTCTCGATGATGAAGGTCATCACATCCCAGCAGAGATCTTTCACGCCAACCTGACTTGCCGCGGAGATAAGGTAGTATTTATCTTCCCAGCCCATTGCTTCGGCAATCGCTTTGGCTTTCGCTTCGGCTTCCGCTTTATCCATCAGGTCGATCTTGTTGAAGACCAGCCAGCGTGGCTTACTCGCCAGTTTTTCGCTGTATTTTTCCAGCTCACCGATAATGATACGGGCGTTTTCAACCGGATCGGAACCGTCGATCGGATCGATGTCGATGAGGTGCAGCAGTACGCGGCAACGCTCAAGGTGCTTCAGGAAGCGAATACCCAGACCAGCGCCTTCCGCAGCGCCTTCAATCAGGCCCGGAATATCGGCGACCACAAAGCTCTTCTCGTTATCCATACGGACAACGCCGAGGCTTGGTACCAGCGTGGTAAACGGATAGTCCGCTACTTTTGGCTTGGCCGCAGAGACGGCGCGAATAAAGGTCGATTTACCTGCGTTTGGCATACCCAGCATGCCCACGTCAGCCAGTAGCATCAGTTCAAGTTGCAGGTCGCGCTTATCACCCGGGGTACCCATCGTTTTCTGACGCGGGGTACGGTTAACGGAAGATTTGAAACGGCTGTTACCCAGACCGTGCCAGCCGCCTTTCGCCACCATCAGGCGCTGACCGTGTTTAGTCATATCGCCCATGGTTTCACCGGTACCCTGATCGATAACGCGCGTACCGACCGGAACCTTAATGGTCACGTCTTTACCGCGTTTACCGGTACAGTCACGGCTCTGGCCGTTCTGTCCGCGTTCTGCGCGGAAGGATTTTTCAAAGCGGTAGTCGATCAGCGTGTTGAGGTTTTCATCCGCCTCCAGCCACACGTCACCACCATCGCCACCGTCACCGCCGTCAGGGCCGCCACGAGGAATATATTTTTCACGGCGGAAGCTTACACAACCGTTACCGCCATCACCTGCCACGACCAGAATCGTCGCTTCATCAACAAACTTCATTTTACTCTCCGTAACTCATTCGCCTGAGCGGGGGACTACTACGACCGCTTCATTTTTGCGCCAACGTCCCCAAAGACGATGACCAATGGCGGAATACATCGCGCCCGCAACCACGACAAACGCACCGAGATAGCCCAACAGGTTGAGCATCGGTCTGACGAAGACATCGGGCCAGGCCATTGATAACAAATCTGAAAATAACAGCGTAAACAGCGGGGTAAGCGTGATCAATGCGCTCACCTGTGCTGCCTGCCAGCGCGCCATCGCTTCCGCCAGCGCGCCATAACCGACCAGCGTGTTAAGCCCACAAAAAATGAGGCACGCCAGTTGCCAGTCGCTCAGCTGGGTAATGGCGCCCGGCTTCGCTAACGGCAATAATGCCACTGTACACAAAGTGTACAGCAAAAAAAGGATCTGCTGTGAGGCCAGGCGACGCAATAACACCTTTTGCGCGACGCCATAGCTCACCCAGACCGTTGCTGCACCCACGCCGAAGATCACGCCCCAGGTGTAGTCCGTAAGCCGGGTAAAAATCTCGATCAGGCTGGTGTTGAAGAACATCACCAGGCCGCATAGCAGCATGCTTGCCCCGATAATCTGCGTCCCGCGCATCTTCTCTTTGAGGATGAACACGCTCGCGACCATCATGCCCACAGGCGAAAGCTGACCAATCACCTGAGACGCCGTAGGGCTCAAATACTGCAGGGAAGAGCTGAACAGGATAAAGTTACCGAACAGACCGCCCGTCGCAATGGCCAGTAACACCAGCCATCGAGGTTTGCGGAAGAGCCGTAGCGGTGGAAGCTTGCCTTTGACTGCAAGGATGGTCCCGAGACCAATGCTTGCCATCAGGAAGCGATAAAAGACCACCGTAGGCGGCTCCATCACTTCCAGTACCTGCTTCATTGCAATTGGCAGCGCACCCCAGCACATTGCGGTCGTGAGCGCCAAAAGAATACCAATGCCGGCCTGCTGCTTCATGCCCGTTTTCCCTACAGAAAATTTTCCGGGTTTCCAATGTAAAAAGCCCCGCAACACGTTGCGGGGCTTTAATCCGTTACCGGACCGAGAAAACCTTACTCAGCAACGATGCTGATGTATTTACGGTTGTTCGGGCCTTTAACTTCAAATTTCACTTTACCGTCTGCTTTAGCAAACAGAGTGTGGTCACGACCGCAACCTACGTTGTTGCCAGCGTGGAATTTGGTACCACGTTGACGAACGATGATGCTACCCGCCAGAACGGATTCGCCACCGAAACGCTTAACGCCCAGGCGTTTAGCTTCTGAATCGCGACCGTTACGTGTGGAGCCGCCAGCCTTTTTATGTGCCATTTAAATCTCTCCTCAGGTCTTAGGCGCTGATGCCAGTAATTTTCACATCAGTGAACCACTGACGGTGGCCCTGCTGCTTACGGTAGTGTTTACGACGACGAAACTTAACGATTTTAACTTTCTCGCCACGACCGTGTGCAACAACTTCAGCTTTGATAACGCCGCCATCAACGAAAGGAACGCCGATTTTGACTTCTTCACCGTTTGCGATCATCAGAACTTCTGCGAACTCAACAGATTCGCCAGTTGCGATGTCCAGCTTTTCCAGGCGAACGGTCTGACCTTCGCTTACTCGGTGTTGTTTACCACCACTTTGGAAAACCGCGTACATATAAACTCCGCTTCCGCGCACGTCCTCGTATGAATCAGAGTGCGCTATAAATATTCACAATAGGGCGCGAATATTACGCAAAACGCGAGCCTTTGACAAGTGCTACCGTCAATACATGAAGAAAAAAAACACAACACGTACGGTAACGTTTATCTGAGCCGTTTTTTCAGTACAATCAGCACTACTATTGATAAACCGAAACCCTTCGTTACCCCATTGAAGATGGGATCAACAGGATAAAAAGCCCGGCTTTTGCGATGAATTTAGAAAAAATCAACGAGTTAACCGCGCAAGATATGGCGGGTGTAAATGCAGCAATCCTGGAGCAACTCAACTCTGACGTTCAGCTGATCAATCAGTTGGGCTATTACATTGTCAGCGGCGGCGGTAAACGCATTCGCCCGATGATTGCCATTCTGGCTGCCAGAGCCGTTGGCTATCAGGGAAATGCTCACGTGACGATCGCCGCGCTGATCGAATTTATTCACACCGCGACGCTTCTGCATGACGATGTTGTGGATGAATCCGATATGCGTCGTGGCAAGGCCACGGCAAACGCTGCCTTCGGGAACGCCGCCAGCGTTCTGGTCGGGGACTTTATCTATACCCGCGCCTTCCAGATGATGACCAGCCTGGGCTCTCTGAAAGTGCTCGAGGTGATGTCCGAAGCCGTCAACGTCATCGCTGAAGGCGAAGTGCTGCAGCTGATGAACGTCAATGACCCCGATATCACCGAAGAAAACTACATGCGCGTTATCTACAGCAAAACAGCGCGCCTGTTTGAAGCGGCAGCCCAGTGTTCCGGCATCCTGGCTGGCTGTTCCGAGGCGCAGGAAAAAGGACTGCAGGATTATGGGCGCTACCTGGGTACTGCCTTCCAGCTGATTGATGATTTGCTGGACTACAGCGCGGACGGCGAAACGCTCGGCAAAAACGTTGGCGATGACCTGAACGAAGGCAAACCGACCCTGCCGCTGCTTCACGCGATGCGTCACGGAACGGCCGACCAGGCGAAAATGATCCGTGAGGCGATCGAACAGGGAAATGGTCGCCATCTTCTGGAACCTGTACTGGAAACGATGGCCATCTGCGGCTCGCTGGAATGGACGCGTCAGCGTGCTGAAGAAGAGGCTGACAAAGCCATCGAAGCTCTCCAGGTTATTCCAGACAGCCCATGGCGCGATGCTCTGATTGGTCTTGCCCACATCGCTGTTCAACGCGACCGTTAATCTTGCCCCCACCTCCCCGTATCCATCGCGGGGAGGTTCAAAAACGCACCAGTAAATTCCGCATTCATGTAAATGAATCGGGTTAGAGCCCGCATGAATAAAGCCATGTCTTATTCTGAATATCCCTTCAAGTAACGCGAACTTTTTAGAACAAGAAGTCGAAATGGGTATAGTAAGCCAGTCGTTTCAGAAGAAACGGCGTAGGTGAATCCGAACTTAAGGACAGCGTTATGGATACGAAATTTATCGACTGGCATACGGCAGATATCATTGCGGCACTGCGCAAAAGAGGTACGTCACTTGCAGCAGAGTCCCGCCGCCATGGTCTGAGTTCTTCCACCCTGGCCAACGCCCTGACCCGCCCCTGGCCAAAGGGAGAATTGATTATCGCGACGGCGCTGGAAACGCACCCGTGGGTGATCTGGCCTTCACGTTATCACGATCCTGTTACTCATGAATTTATCGACAGAACGCGCATGATGCGCCAGAGAAAAGCAAAAACAGAACCGCAGGGATAACGGTTTTTTTGACAGGAATAGCAACCCCCCGGTCATTTCTGGCAGGGGGCTGCCGGAACGATTACTCGCCCTTCACACGCTCGATATTGGCACCCAGCGCGCGCAGTTTGTCTTCAATACGTTCATAGCCACGATCGATGTGATAAATACGATCAACCACCGTTGTGCCTTCCGCGATACAGCCCGCCAGCACCAGGCTTGCAGACGCACGCAGATCCGTTGCCATTACCTGAGCACCGGACAGTTTCTCAACGCCATGGCAAATCACGGTATTACTTTCGATCTCAGCATGTGCACCCATACGGATCAGTTCCGGTACGTGCATAAAACGGTTTTCGAAAATCGTCTCGGTAATCACACCGGTTCCTTCGGCAACCAGGTTCAGCAGAGTGAACTGTGCCTGCATATCGGTCGGGAATGCCGGATGCGGAGCCGTACGCACGGTCACCGCTTTAGGACGCTTGCCGTGCATGTCGAGGCTGATCCAGTCTTCACCGGTTTCAACATCGGCACCCGCTTCACGCAGCTTCGCCAGAACGGCATCCAGAGTGTCTGGCTGTGCATTACGGCAGACAATCTTACCGCCGGAAATGGCCGCAGCCACCAGGAAGGTGCCGGTTTCGATACGGTCCGGCAGAACGCGATACACACCACCGCCCAGACGCTCAACGCCTTCAATGGTGATGCGGTCAGTACCCTGGCCGGAAATCTTCGCGCCCAGCGCCACGAGGAAATTGGCGGTATCCACGATCTCCGGTTCACGCGCGGCGTTTTCGATGATGGTGGTACCTTCTGCCAGCGTTGCCGCAGACATGATGGTAACGGTAGCGCCTACGCTCACTTTGTCCATGACAATGTGTGCGCCTTTCAGACGACCGTTGACGGAGGCCTTAACGTAACCCTCTTCCAGCTTGATCTCTGCGCCCAGTTTCTCCAGGCCAAAGATATGCAGGTCAACCGGACGCGCGCCGATGGCGCAACCGCCCGGCAGCGAAACCTGACCCTGACCGAAACGTGCCACCAGCGGGCCAAGCGCCCAGATAGATGCACGCATGGTTTTAACCAGATCGTAAGGCGCAGAGAAGTTGTTCACGTTGCTGGCGTCGATCCAGACGGAACCGTTGCGCTCAACTTTAGTGCCCAACTGGGTGAGCAACTTCATGGTCGTGTCGATATCTTTCAGCTTCGGTACGTTCTGAATTTCTACCGGCTCTTCCGCGAGCAGCGCAGCAAAGAGGATTGGTAGCGCGGCGTTCTTCGCGCCAGAAATTGTGACTTCGCCCTGGAGACGCGTTGGCCCCTGTACACGAAATTTATCCATTGTGTGCTCTCTTATAAATTCAACCGTGCTGCGGGCCTGTCGCCCTCAGCTCAAAAACCGTTTAGTTTGCGATCGCGTGCCCACTCTTGCGGGGTGAACGCTTTAATCGACAGGGCGTGGATGCGGTTATCCGCAATATATTCCATCAGCGGCGCGTACACAGCCTGCTGCTTCTTCACACGGCTCATACCGTCGAACATCTCACCCACAGCAATAACCTGGAAGTGACTGCCATCGCCAGTGACGTGGGCTTCCTGAAGGGAGAGTGCATTCATCAGCACTGTCTGGATTTCATGATTTTCCATGGGCTCTTAATCATCTGATAGTGAAAACAAGCCCAACATCTTAGAGCAAAGTGGCGTCGTCTTAAACAAGCAAAAAGCCCCGACGATGAAACTGTCAGGGCTTTCGGAAGTAACGCACTGAAAATATTAACGAGGCAGTACGTCCTGAGGCAGATTGTAGAGTTGCGCAAGGGTAACGACATTGTCACTTGCGCCATGAAGCATGACGCTTGTTCCCTGCTTTTTGCCCACGGCAACCAGATGGGCGAGCAGCGCAACGCCTGCCGTATCCACCCGCGTGACGTCGGTTAAGTCGATAAGCGTCACGCCCTGCATCGCTTCCTGGCGTTTATCCCACAGTGGGTTCAGCAGATCCTGGTCCAGCTCACCGGACAGCCTTAACGTCTCACCTTCACGCGACCAGCGGAGTTGCTGCGACATTACTTCTTCTCGTCCAGGATAATTTTCTGACGAGCAATGGACTGCAGCTGTGCGGTCAGGCCATCAATGCCCTTGGTGCGCAGCAGGTCGCTCCACTCGTTCTGCTTGGTGGTGATCATGCTTACGCCTTCGGCGATCATATCATACGCCTGCCAGTGGCCGGTCTGGCTGTTTTTACGCCACTGGAAATCCAGGCGCACCGGCGGACGGCCGTTAGGATCGATGATCGTTACGCGAATAGGCACGATGGTCGCATCACCCAGCGGCTGCTCCGGGGCGATCTGATAGGTCTGACCGTGGTACATCGCCAGCGCCTGGCCGTAAGCCTGCTTCAGGTATTCACGGAATGCGGCAAAATAGGCCTCACGCTGCGCCGGGGTGGCGTCTTTGTAATAGCGGCCGAGCACCAGCGCTCCCGCATATTTGATCTGCACATACGGCAGCAGTTCCTGGTCAACCACGTCACGCAGATAGTCAGGATTCGCGCGAATTTTTGGCTGTTCGTTTTTGAGACGGTCGAAGGTTTTCTTCGCAGCTTCGTCCATCAGTTTGTACGGGTTGCTCTGATCCGCAGCATGTGCCGCAGTGAGAGGGGCAATGACCAGCATGGCAACCATTAACAGTCGTTTAAACATGAATGACTTCTCCTGAATTAATTCGCAGCACCAGGGGTCGGCGCAACGTTGGTATGGTCTTCACTCTGCGCAGGGGCATCGTCAGACTTTTTATCATCCCCTTTACTGTTGTAAAGGAACTGACCAATCATGTCCTCCAGCACCATCGCGGACTTCGTATCCTGGATAACGCTACCGTCTTTAAGGATAGTCGTTCCCAGCTCGGGATCTTCAAAGCCGACGTTAAGTGCCAGATATTGTTCACCCAGCAGGCCGGAAGTACGGATAGAAAGGGAGCTGGTGTCCGGAATGTGGTTGTAACGTTCTTCGATATCCATCGCGACGCGCGGCAGATACGTTTTCTCATCGAGCGTAATGTCAGATACGCGGCCGATCACCACACCGCCAATGCGGACCGGTGAACGCGCCTTCAGCCCGCCGATGTTATCGAACGTGGCATAGATGCGATACGTCGGCTCGGTGCGCACAGACGTAATATCTGCCGCTCTCAGGCAGATAAACAGCGCCGCCAGCAGCGCCAGCAGCAGGAAAACGCCGACCCAAATTTCATTTTTTCTCGTTTGCATGAACTCAATTCCCAAACATCAGTGCGGTGAGCACAAAATCCAGGCCCAGTACGGCCAGCGACGAATGTACGACAGTACGTGTAGTTGCACGGCTAATGCCCGCCGAGGTCGGGATGGCATCGTAACCATTGAACAATGCAATCCAGGTGACCGTAATGGCAAACACCACGCTTTTAATCAGGCAGTTAACCAGATCCATTCGCAGGTCGATGGCGTCCTGCATCGCAGACCAGAAGAAGCCGGCATCGATGCCTTTCCAGTGGACCCCAACCAGCGAACCGCCCCAGATCCCCACGGCGACAAACAGAATAGTCAGTAGCGGGAGCGAGATCACCCCCGCCCAGAAACGCGGCGAGATCACGCGACGCAGCGGATCGACCGCCATCATTTCCATGCTGGATAGCTGCTCGGTCGCACGCATCAGGCCAATCTCAGCCGTTAATGCCGACCCAGCGCGTCCGGCAAACAGCAGTGCCGCCACAACCGGACCCAATTCGCGCAGCAGCGAAAGCGCCACCAGCATTCCGAGGCTGGTTTCCGCACTGTAGGTTGTCAGAACAAGGTAGCCCTGCAGCCCAAGCACCATGCCGATAAACAGACCGGAAACAATAATGATGAGCATCGACAGCACGCCGACATTATAAAGCTGACGCACCAGCAGAGGGGCGTGCTTGCTAAACTCCGGCTTGCCGACCAGCGCGTTGAATAACATCAATCCGGCACGCCCGAACGTCCTGATGGTTTTTATGCCACGGTGTCCGAGAGCGGCCAACGCATTTAACAGCATGAGTGGCTTAACTCCCTATTCCCAGTAAATCGTCACGATAATCGCCCGCCGGGTAGCGGAACGGTACGGGTCCGTCAGCAATACCGTCGAGGAACTGCCGCACGCGTGGATCGCAATTTTCCTGCAGCGCCTGGGCGCTGCCGTGTGCAACGATCTTTTTGTCCGCCACGATATAGGCGTAATCGGCAATGCT
Organism: Enterobacter cloacae complex sp. P6RS; assembly: GCF_014982245.1. Classification (NCBI taxonomy): domain Bacteria; kingdom Pseudomonadati; phylum Pseudomonadota; class Gammaproteobacteria; order Enterobacterales; family Enterobacteriaceae; genus Enterobacter; species Enterobacter cloacae complex sp. P6RS. The sequence continues at coordinate 89,234 of NZ_JADCLB010000007.1, read as the reverse complement.
CAACACTTCCGGTACATCGTGAGACACCACGATACAGGTGACGCCGAGCGCGCTGTTCAGTTCAGAGATGAGCTTTACCAGCACGCCCATCGTGATGGGATCCTGCCCGACGAACGGTTCGTCGAACATGATTAAATCGGGCTCTAATGCAATAGCTCGCGCCAGCGCGGCGCGGCGCGCCATCCCGCCGGACAGCTCCGAAGGCATTAGCTTCGCGGCTCCCCGCAACCCCACAGCTTCAAGCTTCATCATCACCGTGCTTTTCAGCAGCTCAGGCGGCAGGCTGGTATGCTCGCGCAGCGGATAGGCCACGTTATCAAAGACGTTCATGTCGGTGAACAACGCCCCCGACTGAAAGAGCATACTCATACGTTTGCGGACAGTATACAGGCGCGAGCGCGACATCTCCGGGACGTTTTCGCCATCGAAGAGGATTTCACCGCTATCCGGTGGGATCTGACCACCAATAAGGCGCAGGAGGGTCGTTTTACCGATCCCGGACGGCCCCATGATGGCGGTGATTTTGCCACGCGGTACGGTCAACGAAATATCATCGAATATCAGTCGATTGCCGCGAGAAAAACTCACACCGCGGACATCGACGATATTCGCCATCGTTTGGCTCATTTATAGTTCCTTTCTTACCCTGCTCACGTTAAGACGTGCAGCCTGAATCAGCCCTTAACCCCGCATTTTTACAGAATATTAGCCGTTGAGGTTAGCGAAAGCTGGCATTTGTTTTACTTTTCCGGCGCATAAAGTCAAAATTAGGAATTCGTTACGCCTCAGACCGTATGCAGTCCAGCCATTCCCGCGCGATGGACCGACAAGTATACCTGAAGAAAGGACTTTTGATGCTTTTAGCAACAGCACTGTTAATCATTGGTTTACTGTTAGTGGTCTACAGTGCTGACCGTTTAGTCTTTGCTGCATCTATCCTGTGTCGCCTGACGGGTGTACCGCCTGTAGTCATCGGGATGACCGTGGTCAGCGTTGGCACGTCACTTCCTGAAATCATCGTCTCCGTCTCGGCGTCGCTGCATGGTCAGTTAGACCTGGCAATTGGCACCGCGATTGGCTCTAACATCGTCAATATATTACTGATTTTAGGCCTTGCGGCACTGCTCCATCCATTTCGCGTGCATTCTGATGTTCTGCGCCGTGAATTGCCGCTAATGTTAGTCGTAAGCCTGCTGGCAGGGTGCGTATTTTATGATGGAGTATTGAGCTATAGCGACGGCATTTTCCTGCTGGCGTTGGCCGTCATCTGGTTACTGTATAGTGTTAAAATTGCCCGCCAGGCGGAAAAACAGGGTCAGGATAGCCTGACGCGTGAACAGGTTGCCGAACTCCCGCGGGAAGGCACGCTGCCGGTCGCCCTCCTCTGGCTTGGCGTTGCGCTGATTATCATGCCGATGGCAACGCGCATGGTCGTGGATAACGCGACGGTACTGGCGAACTATTTCGCCATGAGCGAACTGACGATTGGCCTGACGGTTATTGCTATCGGCACCAGCCTGCCGGAGCTGGCCACCGCCATTGCGGGGGCGCGTAAAGGGGAAGATGACATCGCCATTGGTAATATCATCGGCTCCAACATATTTAATATCGCGATTGTCATGGGCCTGCCGGCTCTGATTACGCCGGGGCCGTTTAATCCTCTGGCGTTTTCACGCGATTACGGGGTGATGTTGCTGGTCAGCGTGATATTTGCCCTGCTCTGCTGGCGGCGGCAACGCCAGATCGGCAAAGGCGCAGGCGCGCTGCTGACGGGTGGATTTATCGTATGGATGGCGATGCTGTACTGGCTCTCGCCTCTTCTCTCTGGGTAAACGGAAACGCATTATGTCGCAAATAGAATTGCAGCCGGGTTTTGACTTTCAGAAAGCAGGCAAAGAGGTTCTGGAGATTGAACGTGAAGGTCTGGCGCAGTTAGATCAGTACATTAATCAGGATTTTAGTCTGGCATGTGAGAAGATATTCTACTGTGCCGGGAAAGTCGTGGTGATGGGGATGGGCAAGTCCGGCCACATTGGGCGCAAAATGGCGGCAACGTTTGCCAGCACCGGAACCTCGTCCTTCTTTGTACACCCGGGGGAAGCCGCGCACGGCGACCTGGGGATGGTCACGCCGCAGGATGTCGTTATCGCGCTGTCCAACTCCGGTGAGTCCAATGAAATTCTGGCATTGATCCCCGTACTGAAGCGTCTGCAGGTACCGCTGATTTGCATGACCAGCCGTCCGGAAAGTAGCATGGCGCGTGCAGCCGATATTCATCTGTGCGTTAAAGTACCGAAAGAGGCCTGCCCGCTCGGCCTGGCGCCAACATCCAGCACCACCGCCGCGCTGGTCATGGGTGATGCGCTTGCCGTCGCGCTGCTTGAAGCCCGCGGTTTTACGCCGGAAGATTTCGCGCTCTCCCATCCGGGCGGCGCGCTGGGGCGCAAGCTGCTGCTGCGGGTAAACGATATTATGCACACCGGGGATGAGATCCCTCACGTCAGCAAAGAAGCCTCCCTGCGTGATGCGCTGCTGGAAATCACCCGTAAGAATTTGGGTATGACGGTCGTGTGCGACGATCTGATGAAAATTCAGGGGATCTTCACCGATGGCGACCTGCGTCGCGTGTTTGACATGGGTGTAGATGTCCGCACGCTCGGCATTGCCGATGTGATGACGCCCGGCGGCATTCGCGTGCGTCCGGGAACGCTGGCCGTGGATGTGCTGAACCTGATGCAGTCCCGCCATATCACCTCCGTTATGGTTGCCGATGGCGACCAGTTGCTGGGTGTGGTACATATGCATGATCTGCTGCGCGCTGGCGTAGTGTAATAAAGGATAAGACAATGAGTAATGCGGGTGCATCCCTTGCAACCTGTTATGGTCCGGTCAGTACCCAGATGATGGCAAAGGCGGAAAATATTCGTCTGCTCATTCTGGATGTGGATGGCGTACTTTCCGATGGCCTGATTTACATGGGCAATAATGGTGAAGAGCTGAAAGCGTTTAACGTTCGCGACGGCTACGGTATCCGCTGTGCGCTCACCTCGGGTATTGAGGTTGCTATCATCACCGGACGAAAAGCTAAACTGGTAGAAGACCGCTGTGAAACCTTAGGCATTACCCATCTTTACCAGGGTCAATCCGATAAGATGGCAGCGTTCAATGATTTACTGAGTAAACTGGCTATCGCACCGGAAAACGTGGCCTACGTTGGAGACGACCTGATTGACTGGCCGGTGATGGCTGAAGTCGGTCTCAGCATCGCGGTTGCTGATGCTCATCCGCTGTTGATCCCGCGCGCTGACTACGTTACCCACATCAACGGTGGCCGGGGTGCCGTCCGTGAAGTCTGCGATCTGCTTCTGCTGGCGCAGGGCAAGCTTGATGAAGCCAAAGGGCAATCGATATGAGTAAAACCAGACGTTGGGTTATCATTCTGCTTTCGCTTGTCGCACTGGTATTGATTGGCGTGAACCTTGCCGATCGCGACGATACGCAAACGGAAGTCGTCAACAATAACGATCCAACCTATAAAAGCGATCACAGTGACACCGTGGTCTATAGCCCGGAAGGTGCGCTGAATTATCGCCTGATTGCCCAGCACGTTGAATACTTTTCCGATGACGGCGTTTCGTGGTTTACCCAACCTGTCATGACCACTTTCGATAAAGACAAAGTGCCGACGTGGTCAATTAAGTCAGATCGGGCCAAACTGACAAATGATCGTATGCTTTATCTGTATGGCCACGTTGAAGTCAACGCCCTGACCGCTGACTCGCAACTGCGAAAAATTACGACGGATAATGCCCAGATCAACCTGGTAACCCAGGACGTGACGTCGCAGGATCTGGTCACACTGTATGGCACAACATTTAATTCCAGCGGTTTAAGAATGCGCGGGAACTTACGCAGCAAGAACGCCGAGCTGATTGAAAAGGTTAGAACCTCCTATGAAATTCAAAACAAACAAACTCAGCCTTAAAGTAATTATCGCCAGCGCGATGCTGGCGGCCAGTCTCCCCGCGCTTGCTGTAACGGGCGATACCGACCAGCCGATCCATATCGAGTCCGACACTCAGTCTCTCGATATGCAGGGTAACGTCGTCACCTTCACGGGTAACGTCGTCATGACTCAGGGGACCATCAAAATTAACGCCGATAAAGTGGTCGTTACCCGTCCGGGCGGCGAGCAGGGCAAAGAGATCATTGATGGTTACGGCAACCCGGCCACCTTCTACCAGATGCAGGACAACGGCAAGCCGGTGAAGGGCCACGCCTCGCATATGCACTATGAGCTGGCGAAGGACCTGGTCATCCTGACCGGAAACGCGTATCTGGAACAGCTGGACAGCAATATTACCGGTGACCAGATTACCTATCTGGTGAAAGAGCAAAAAATGCAGGCCTCCAGCGAGAAAGGCAAACGCGTAACCACCGTGCTGGTTCCGTCGCAGCTGCAGGACAAAGGCAAGGGCCAGGCCCCGGCACAGAAGAAGAGTAACTAATTCGCTATGGCAACATTAACTGCAAAAAATCTCGCGAAGGCCTATAAGGGCCGCCGTGTCGTAGAAGATGTCAGTCTGACCGTCAACTCCGGCGAAATTGTGGGCCTGCTTGGCCCGAACGGTGCGGGTAAAACCACCACCTTCTACATGGTGGTGGGTATTGTGCCGCGTGACGCCGGCAACATTATTATTGACGATGAAGATATCAGCCTGCTGCCGCTGCACGCGCGCGCGCGCCGTGGCATCGGCTATCTGCCGCAGGAAGCCTCTATTTTCCGTCGTCTGAGCGTCTTTGATAACCTGATGGCGGTCCTGCAAATTCGCGACGACCTGACCAACGAACAGCGTCAGGATCGCGCCAACGAGCTGATGGAAGAGTTTCATATCGAACACCTGCGCGACAGCCTGGGCCAGGCCTTGTCCGGGGGGGAACGCCGTCGTGTTGAGATTGCGCGCGCGCTGGCCGCCAATCCGAAGTTTATCCTTCTGGATGAACCGTTTGCGGGCGTTGACCCGATCTCCGTTATCGACATTAAACGCATTATCGAGCATCTGCGTGACAGCGGACTTGGCGTGCTGATCACAGACCACAACGTTCGTGAAACGCTGGCGGTATGTGAACGCGCGTATATCGTGAGCCAGGGCAATCTGATCGCTCACGGTACGCCGCAGCAGATCCTCGAAGACGATCATGTTAAGCGCGTCTATCTTGGGGAAGACTTCAGACTCTGATAGGGTAGAGGTAACGTAACGCCGAACCGGAGAAAAATGCTCTGAACATGAAGCAAGGTTTGCAATTAAGGCTCAGCCAACAGCTGGCGATGACGCCGCAGTTACAGCAGGCAATTCGTCTGTTGCAACTGTCCACCTTAGAACTCCAGCAGGAGCTCCAGCAGGCGCTGGACAGCAATCCCCTGCTGGAGCAAGCCGATCTTCATGACGAGGTAGATACCCAGCAGTCACAGGACACAGAAGCGCTCGACACCGCGGATGCACTCGAACAAAAAGAGATGCCGGACGAGCTTCCGCTGGATGCCAGCTGGGATGAAATCTATACCGCCGGGACCCCTTCCGGCACGCGTGCAGACTACCAGGACGACGAGCTACCGGTCTACCAGGGCGAAACCACCCAGTCGCTGCAGGATTACCTGATGTGGCAGGTAGAGCTTACCCCCTTCTCCGATACCGACCGCGCTATTGCCACGTCGATTGTCGACGCCGTTGATGACACCGGTTATTTGACCGTCACGCTGGACGACATTCTGGAAAGCATGGGCGATGAAGAGATTGAGATTGAGGAGATTGAAGCGGTACTGAAACGCATTCAGCGCTTCGATCCGGTCGGGGTGGCCGCGAAGGACCTGCGCGACTGTCTGCTGATCCAGCTTTCTCAGTTCAGCAAAGAGACGCCGTGGCTCGATGAGGCACGCTTAATCATCAGCGATCATCTGGATCTTCTGGCTAACCACGATTTCCGCACCCTGATGCGCGTCACGCGCCTGAAGGAAGAGGTGCTGAAAGAGGCGGTAAATCTGATCCAGTCCCTCGATCCGCGTCCCGGTCAGTCGATCCAGACCAGCGAACCCGAGTACGTTATCCCGGACGTGCTGGTCAGAAAACACAATGACCGCTGGGTCGTTGAACTGAACTCTGACAGCATCCCTCGCCTGCAAATCAACCAGCAGTACGCCTCCATGTGTACCAGCGCGCGCAACGACTCCGACAATCAATATATTCGCAGCAATCTTCAGGAAGCGCGATGGTTGATCAAGAGCCTGGAGAGCCGGAATGATACCCTGCTTCGCGTGAGCCGCTGCATCGTCGAACAGCAGCAGGCCTTCTTTGAGCAGGGCGAAGAGTATATGAAACCGATGGTGCTGGCGGATATCGCCCAGGCCGTCGAGATGCATGAATCCACTATTTCCCGCGTTACTACGCAGAAGTATCTGCACAGTCCGCGCGGTATTTTTGAGCTTAAGTATTTCTTCTCCAGCCACGTGAACACCGAGGGTGGCGGCGAAGCCTCCTCAACGGCGATTCGCGCCCTGGTGAAGAAGTTGATCGCCGCGGAGAATCCCGCGAAGCCACTAAGTGACAGTAAGTTGACCACCATGCTGTCCGATCAGGGTATTATGGTGGCACGTCGTACTGTTGCGAAGTATCGAGAGTCTTTATCCATTCCGCCGTCTAACCAGCGTAAACAGCTGGTCTGACACAACCGATAAGGAAGACACTATGCAGCTCAATATCACAGGACATAACGTCGAGATTACTGAGGCTTTACGTGACTTCGTGAACGCTAAGTTCGCGAAACTCGAGCAGTATTTCGAAAGGATCAATCAGGTCTACGTTGTGTTAAAAGTGGAGAAAGTGACTCATATCTCGGATGCAACCCTGCATGTTAACGGGGGTGAACTCCATGCCAGTGCGGAAGGGCAAGACATGTACGCGGCTATCGACGGCTTGATTGACAAGCTTGCGCGACAGCTCAATAAACATAAAGATAAACTGAAACAACACTAATTGTCCGGGCAGTTAACGGGTGCAGGACGGCCTGTTGTGAAACACAACGGGCCATTTGTACAGTTAGCGCTTAGGTGAAATTATGATGAACAACGATTCCGCTCTTCAACTGAGCAATGTCCTTAACCAGGAATGTACCCGCAGTGCCGTTCACTGCCAGAGCAAAAAACGTGCGCTGGAGATCATCAGTGAATTAGCTGCAAAACAGCTGGGCCTGCCGCCGCAGGTGGTGTTCGAAGCCATTCTGACCCGTGAAAAGATGGGCAGTACCGGTATCGGCAACGGCATCGCGATCCCGCACGGCAAGCTGGAAGAGGACACCCTGCGTGCCGTCGGTGTGTTTGTGCAGCTGGAAACCCCAATCGCTTTTGACGCCATTGATAACCAGCCCGTCGATCTCCTCTTCGCGCTGCTGGTGCCTGCAGACCAGACCAAGACCCACCTGCATACGCTTTCGCTGGTTGCTAAACGTCTGGCGGATAAAACCATCTGCCGTCGACTGCGCTCAGCCCAAAGTGATGAAGAGCTTTATCAAATTATCACTGAAGCAGAAGGCAATCAGGATGACGCATAACCAGGTGATGGCCTTCACATCTGTTGTCCTGAGGAGAAACGGAACATGGTGCTGATGATTGTCAGCGGTCGTTCAGGGTCGGGGAAATCCGTTGCTCTGCGCGCGCTGGAAGACATGGGTTTTTACTGCGTCGATAACCTGCCGGTCGTGTTATTGCCCGATCTGGCACGCACGTTAGCGGAGAGACAAACCTCCGCCGCCGTCAGTATCGACGTTCGTAACATGCCGGAATCGCCAGAGATCTTCGAACAGGCCATGAGTAACCTGCCTGACGCGTTCTCGCCTCAGCTGCTGTTCCTTGATGCCGACCGCAATACCCTGATCCGCCGCTACAGCGACACCCGTCGTCTGCACCCGCTTTCCAGCAAGAATCTCTCGCTGGAGAGCGCCATCGACGAAGAGAGCGATCTGCTTGAGCCGCTGCGCTCTCGTGCCGATCTGATTGTCGACACCTCAGAGATGTCCGTTCACGAGCTGGCGGAAATGCTGCGAACCCGGCTGCTGGGCAAACGCGAGCGCGAGCTGACGATGGTATTCGAATCCTTCGGCTTTAAGCACGGTATTCCGATTGATGCGGACTATGTTTTCGACGTGCGCTTCCTGCCGAACCCGCACTGGGATCCCAAACTGCGTCCAATGACCGGCCTGGATAAGCCCGTGGCGGCGTTCCTCGACCGACACACAGAAGTTCACAATTTTATCTACCAGACGCGAAGCTACCTTGAGCTATGGTTACCTATGCTGGAGACAAACAATCGTAGCTACCTGACGGTGGCGATTGGCTGTACCGGCGGTAAACATCGTTCGGTCTACATCGCCGAACAGCTGGCCGACTATTTCCGCTCGCGCGGTAAGAACGTTCAGTCCCGTCATCGCACGCTGGAAAAACGTAAAACATGACCGTAAAACAAACCGTTGAGATCACCAATAAGCTTGGCATGCATGCACGCCCGGCGATGAAGCTGTTTGAGCTGATGCAGGGTTTCGATGCAGAAGTGCTGCTGCGTAATGACGAAGGCACCGAAGCGGAAGCCAACAGCGTGATTGCGCTGCTGATGCTGGACTCCGCCAAAGGGCGTCAGATTGAGGTTGAAGCCACCGGTCCTCAGGAAGAGGAAGCTCTGGCAGCGGTAGTTGCGCTGTTTAACGCCGGGTTCGACGAAGATTAGGCCTGCTATTCTGGCGGGTGGCGCTGCGCTTACCCGCCCTACATTAACGCATTTCTCTCCATAAACCCTTCCCCACCCAGCTGGCGCATCTGGCGCATGATCCACGCCTGACGGCTTCGCACGTACCCTGACGGGGCGCTGGCCTTGAAGCGGACAGGATTAGGCAGAACAGCCGCGAGCAGCGCCGCCTCCGACATGCTCAGCCTGCTGGCAGGTTTATTAAAATAGCGTTGTGATGCAGCTTCGACACCAAATACCCCGTCGCCGAACTCGGCGATATTAAGGTAAACGGTCAGAATACGCTTTTTGCTCCAGACCGTTTCCATTCCCAGGGTCAGGCCCGCTTCCAGCCCTTTTCGCACCCAGCTTCGGCCATCCCACAGGAACAGGTTTTTAGCCGTCTGCTGCGACAGCGTTGACGCACCGCGCACGCGGTTTTCGTGACGTTCGTTATGGGCCAGCGCCTTTTCGATCGCGGCCACATCGAACCCCCAGTGCTCCGGGAATTTTTGATCTTCCGCCGCGATAACCGCCAGCCCCATGAACGGAGAAATTTCATCCATGCTTACCCAGTCAGAATGGGCAACATAGCCGAAATCACCGGAGAACCACGCGCTAAGCTGGCGCTCAACCATGACCGCTGAAAACGGTACCGGCAAAATGCTGAACACGGCCAGCCCGCCCCCCCAGAACACCGCCAGGACGAGTACGATGCGGAAAAGAAGGCGTTTCACCCATGCGCCTGCGGAAAACTGACGCCTCATTCCGTCAGCACCAGCACCCGGGCGACCAGCTTTTCAATGCCCACGGCGGCTTCCGCAATATTCTTCGCCAGCATATACGCGGGCGTGGTGACAACTTTGTTGTCTTCATCCACCACAATGTCATCGACCGGGCACGGAACGTGTTCGCCCCCCATATCCTCGACGACCTCTGCGGTATCAATATCGGTTCCGATCGTCAGCCGTAACGGAAAATCGAAAATATTTGGCAGCATGGCCGGTGCAATACAGATAAAGCCCAGCGGCTTGCCCGCGGCATGCATCGCCAGCGTCAGCGCTTTGAGATCAGGGTCCACCGCGCATGCGGCACCCTCGGCAGCAAAGGTGCTGAGATTTTTCGCGGCGCCGAAGCCGCCTGGCACAATGAGCGCATCCAGTTCAGCGGCATCTGCCTTCGCCAGCGGATGAATCTCTCCCCGGGCAATACGCGCGGCTTCAATCAGCACGTTACGCGTTTCGGCCATCGGCTCGCCGGTCAGATGGTTAATCACATCCGACTGATTTTTGTCGGGCGCAAAACAGATAACCTCTGCTCCCTGTTTTGTCAGGGCCAGCAGCGTGATTACGGCTTCGTGTATTTCTGAGCCATCAAAAACACCGCACCCGCTCAGGACAACACCAATTTTTTTCATCTTGACGATCCTTCTTTGCAACTCGCTGAAGCACATTAATAATTTTGATTAAAACGCTATGCTTCACACATTTCACTGATTCATGTAACAAACCATTTAAGATTTGCTATCTTATCTGCGTGCGGCCTAAATTTTTACGGCGGCGCCCATTAGAAAATTACTTTAAAAAACAGGCGCAGCCACGATTTCCCTGGTGTTGGCGCAGTATTCGCGCACCCCGGTCTAGCCGGGGTCATTTTTTTCTGGCATCCACCCAGGCCTTGAGCACCGCAACATCGTTCTGCCACTCTTGTTTCATCTCTTCAACCCAATCACCAACGTTATCTTCCCAAGCTGGTAAATCAGGCGACTGAATCTGTTGACCCAGCTGCTGCAGGTGGCGTAACCCGACCGAGCCGGCTGCGCCTTTGATTTTATGCCCTTCTTCCACGATGCCCTTCTGGTCACGCGCCGTCAGGTTTGACTCCAGCACGCTCAGATAACCCGGCATCATTTTTTCAAACACCGCCAGGCCGTCGGTAATCAGTTTCGGGCCGACCAGATCGATATACTGCTCCAGCATCGCGGTATCGAGTATCGTTTGGGCTTTTGCGCTATCAACAGACGTCATGGTGCTCTCCTCTTCATCGTGGGTATCCCAGAACTTCTTGATCATGGCGGTCAGAGCAGGCACCGCCAGAGGCTTGCTGAGTACATCGTCCATACCGGCGTCGAGGTACTCTTTTTTATCTTTCAGCACGTTCGCCGTCAGCGCCACCAGCGGCGGCAGTTCATCAGCCGCGTACTGACGCGTCAGTTCACGCGAGATATCCAGCCCGGTCATATCCGGCAACTGGATATCCAGCAGAACGAGGTCATATTCACCAGGTGTAAACATCTCCAGCGCGGCTTTACCGGTCATCGCGACATCCACGCTGTTGCCCAGTTTTTCCAGCACCGAGCGCGCTACAATCACGTTAAGCTCAATATCCTCCACCAACAGGACGTGCAGCGCAGGCAGCGGCATATCGTCGTTTTCAAAGGTATCCTCTACCTCTTCCGCCACCGCCGGCGCATGCACCGTCAGCGTGAAGGTTGACCCTTTGCCCGCCTGGCTGGCAACGGTGATGTCACCGCCCATGCTCTTCGCCAGCCGCTTAGACACCGCCAGGCCGATTCCGGTACCAGTGGCCGGTTTTCCACCGTTGCTGTCCTTCACCTGGTAGTACATCGCGAAAATCTTGTCCTGCTCCTCCTGCGGAATACCAATCCCGGAGTCCTCCACCTCGAAGTGCAGCATGTCCCCGTCGTCATAGCGAATACGCACCGCCACCTGCCCCTTCTGGGTAAATTTCACCGCATTGCTGATGAGGTTCCACAGGATCTGACGCAGGCGCGTGCCGTCGGTAATCACTTTATGCGGCAGCGGCAGGGTGGGATCCATGACAAAATTGAGCCCCTTCTGCTGGGCCTGCAGACCAGACAAGTTTTCCAGATCGGCAAGGAAGCTGGTGAAATCAACCGGCTGGTTATCAAGCTGAACCTTTCGGCGCTCCATCTTATCCATGTCAATAATATCGTTGAAGATATTACCCAGCGTGACCGCCGAGACATGAATCGTTTTGAGGTATTTTTCCTGTTCTGCGGTCAGGTCGGTGTCCAGCAGAATGCGGCTCAGCCCCACAATGCCGTTAAGCGGCGTACGAAGCTCATGGCTGATGGTGGAGATGAAGGTGGTCTTGTCGCGGCTGGCGCGCTCCAGCGCATCCTGATAGCGCTTACGCTCGGTAATATCACGGCCGAAGCCCATCAGGCCGTGGCGCTTCCCGACGCGGTCATAGTACGGCACCTTACGGATCTCAAAGCAGGCTTTGCGCCCGTCCGGGTAATCCAGCCACTGTTCGTAGGTCAGCGAGACGTTATGGCGGAACACTTTTTCGTCCGTCTCCATGACCTTGGCGGCCGCCTCTTCGGAGTAAACGTCCTGCGGCTTGAGGTGAATCAGCTGCTTCTCGCTTTTCCCGGTCAGGAGCTCCATCGCGCGGTTACAGCCTGAAAATTCTTTATCTTCGTTACGGTAGAATACCAGATCCGGCGAAGCGTCCAGGAACGAACGCAGGAAGGAGGATTGCTGCTCAAGCTGGATCTGCGTCACCTCGCGCTCTTTCATTTCGATTTTCAGCTGTTCCAGCGTGGCCTGACGCTCTGCCTCCGCCTTCTCACGATCTGAAATTTCCTGATTCAACTGAGCAATGTTGTCTTTAAGCTGAACGTTGAGCTTCAGGTCGCGCTCGCGCATCTCCTCCAGCTTATCGACCAGTTTTGATAAGCGCTGACGGGACTCCTCCAGCTGTTCGACCACCACGGAAAGGAAATAGACCGCCCAGGGGGTAATGAGCAGGCCGAAGAAGATAGAGCGGATAACGTCGATACTCTCGACCTGACCATGCAGAACCATCGTAACGGCCATCTGCACGACAATCGCCAGAACGACCAGCGCCAGCGCCAGCAGCATGGAGAAACGCACCAGCCCAAGCTTCATCATCAGGTCGACGTAGTACTGGGCTAGCATTCGAATTTGCTTCATAGAGGATCCCTTCACGACTTTATCGCTCAATAATACTCAAATTCGAGGCGGGACGTTGAAGGTTGTGAGAAAAAGTGCGGGGTGAAACAGGAGATTAGCCTCGCCTCCGGTTCACCGGAAGCGAGGAGAGGTCAATCAGGAGCGTTTCAGCAGCAGCCAGAGGCTGATCAGGAAGAAGCTGGCGCTCGGCAGCAGCGCACCGATAATCGGCGGAATGCCATAAACCAGCGTCAGCGGACCGAAGATCTGATCGAGTACATAGAAGACAAAGCCGAAGCTAATACCGGTCACGACGCGCACGCCCATCGGGACGCTGCGCAGCGGGCCGAAGATAAACGACAGCGCCATCAGCATCATCACCGCCACGGACATCGGCTGGAAGATTTTGCTCCACATGTTGAGCTGATAGCGTCCGGCATCCTGCCCGCTCGACTTCAGGTACTTCACATAGTTGTGCAAGCCGCTGATAGAGAGCGCGTCAGGATCCAACGCAACAACCCCGAGCTTATCCGGCGTGAGGTTGGTCTTCCAGGTGCCGGTCACCGTCTGTGACCCGGTAATCTGTTTTGGATCGGTCAGGTCAGATTCATCAACCTGCGACAAACGCCACTGCTTATGTTCAGCGTCAAACTTCGCGGAAGAGGCGTGTCGGACAGACTCCAGACGGCGCTGGTCGTTGAACGCGTAGATGCTCACCCCGCCCAGTTCATCATTACCCTTTACCCGTTCGATGTAGACAAAGTTTTTCCCGTCTTTCGCCCATAAACCTTGCTGAGTCGAGAGCAGTGAACCACCGTACATTGCCTGAGCACGATAGTTACGCGCCATCTGCTCGCCCTGCGGTGCCACCCACTCGCCAATCGCCATGGTCAACAGCACCAGCGGGATTGCGGTTTTCATTACCGACAGCGCAACCTGCATACGGGTAAAGCCTGAGGCCTGCATCACCACCAGCTCGCTGCGCTGAGCCAGCATCCCCAGCCCCAGCAGCGCGCCCAGCAGAGCCGCCATCGGGAAGAAGATCTGCACATCTTTTGGCACGCTGAGTAGGGTGTACATCCCCGCACCCATCGCGTCATAGCTGCCCTGCCCGGCTTTTTTCAGCTGATCGACAAATTTGATAATGCCGGAGAGCGACACCAGCATGAACAATGTCATCATGATGGTGGTGAAAATGGTTTTACCGATATAGCGATCAAGAACGCCAAACGCCTGCATTAGATGGCTCCTTTACGCGAGAATCGGGCACGTATGCGGCGCACAGGCACCGTATCCCACAGGTTTAATCCCAGCGCCAGTAAGATGTACAGGCTGTTAACGAACCATGTCCAGACCATCGGATCCAGCTTACCCTTCGCGCCGTTAGAGCGAATCGAGGTTTGCAGCAGGAAGTAGATCAGGTAAAGCAGCATCGCTGGCAGCATAGAGAGCACGCGGCCCTGGCGCGGGTTCACCACGCTCAGCGGCACGACAATCAGTGCCATCATAAACACGGTGAATACGAGCGTAATACGCCAGTGGAACTCAGCCCGCGCTCTGTCGGTATCGGTATTCCACAGCGTGCGCATATCCATTTGCTCGGTATCCGTCGGATCGAGCGCCACCGCCTGATGACCAATAATGGCCTGATAGTTCTGGAAATCCGTAATACGGAAGTCACGCAGCATCGCGGTGCCTTCGAAACGGGTGCCTTTATTCAGCGTGACGACCTGAGAACCGTCTTTGCGCTGAGAAAGCTGGCCAGAATCGGCAACCACCACTGACGGACGCGCGTTACCTTTAGGACGCAGCTGTGCCAGAAATACATCGTTGAATTTACTGCCGTCAACGCTCTCAATAAACAGCACGGAGTTTCCGTCAGTCGCCTGCTGGAACTGCCCCTGCGCGAGCGCCGCCATGCCGGGGTTTGCTTTCGCCTCGGCCAGCACTTCGTCCTGATGACGGGAAGACATAGGGCCCGCCCACATCACATTCACCGCCGCAACAATGCCCGTGAACAGCGCCAGTATCATCGCCGCTTTCACCAGTACGGCTTTACTGAGGCCGCAGGCATGCATCACCGTAATTTCACTCTCGGTGTACAGCTTACCGAGGGTCATGAGCAGGCCGAGGAATAGACTCAGCGGCAGAATAAGCTGCGCCATTTCCGGGATCCCCAGCCCAAGCAGGGAAAGCACCAGATTCGTTGGAATTTCGCCGTCAACGGCCGCACCGAGGATCTTAACCAGCTTCTGACAGAAAAAAATCAGCAGCAGGATGAAGAGGATCGCCAGTTGGCTTTTGAGCGTCTCCCGCACCAGATATCTTATGATTATCACTTTAAATACGCCCGTAAAAACCCGTCTCTTTGCTGGAAAATCGCTTGTTTCATGGCTTAAACGTCATTTATTCTCTTGAGTCGTCGAAATCGTCGCTAAGATTAAAACATCCGGCGGATTCACGCTTCAGGACTTTTTCTGACGTGTCGAAACCGTAGTAACGTAAGATTAACACGAAGTCACCACAACAGCGGACATGAGTTACGAAAGGTTTCAATTCTATCCGTAGCAGCCGCCGTTGTCTTTAAGATTCAGGAGCGTAGTGCATGGAGTTCAGTGTAAAAAGCGGTAGCCCGGAGAAACAGCGGAGTGCCTGCATCGTTGTGGGCGTCTTTGAACCGCGCCGACTCTCCCCGATCGCCGAGCAACTCGATAAAATCAGTGACGGCTATATCAGCGCCCTGCTGCGCCGTGGCGAACTGGAAGGCAAACCTGGGCAGACGCTGTTACTGCACCATGTTCCGAACGTCCTGTCAGAGCGTATTCTGCTGATTGGCTGCGGCAAAGAGCGCGAGCTGGATGAACGTCAGTATAAGCAGGTTATTCAGAAAACCATTAATACGCTGAATGACACCGGTTCAATGGAAGCCGTCTGCTTCCTGACCGAGCTGCACGTCAAAGGCCGTAACACCTACTGGAAAGTGCGTCAGGCCGTCGAAACGGCAAAAGAGAGCCTTTACAGCTTCGATCAGCTTAAGACCAACAAAAGCGAGCCGCGTCGCCCGCTGCGTAAAATGGTCTTTAACGTGCCAACCCGTCGCGAACTGACCAGCGGCGAGCGCGCCATCCAGCATGGTCTGGCGATTGCCGCCGGTATCAAAGCGGCAAAAGATCTCGGCAACATGCCGCCAAACATCTGTAACGCTGCCTACCTCGCCTCTCAGGCGCGCCAGCTGGCTGACTCCTACAGCAAAAACGTCATCACCCGCGTCATCGGCGAACAGCAGATGAAAGAGCTGGGGATGCACTCTTATCTGGCGGTGGGTAACGGCTCGCAGAACGAATCCCTGATGTCAGTCATCGAATACAAAGGCAACCCGTCTGAAGACGCGCGTCCGATCGTGCTCGTCGGTAAAGGGCTGACCTTTGACTCCGGCGGTATCTCCATCAAGCCTTCAGAAGGCATGGACGAGATGAAGTACGACATGTGCGGCGCGGCGGCGGTTTACGGCGTCATGCGCATGGTTGCGGAGCTTCAGCTGCCCATCAACGTAATCGGCGTGCTGGCAGGCTGCGAAAACATGCCTGGCGGTCGCGCGTATCGTCCGGGCGACGTCCTGACCACCATGTCCGGCCAGACCGTTGAAGTGCTGAATACCGACGCCGAAGGCCGTCTGGTACTCTGTGACGTGTTGACCTACGTTGAGCGCTTCGAACCTGAAGCGGTTATCGACGTGGCTACTCTGACCGGTGCCTGCGTGATTGCCCTGGGCCATCACATCACCGGCCTGATGTCGAACCACAACCCGCTGGCGCACGAGCTTATCGGCGCGTCCGAGCAGGCCGGTGACCGCGCATGGCGTCTGCCGCTGGGTGACGAGTATCAGGAACAGCTGGAGTCTAACTTTGCGGATATGGCAAACATCGGCGGTCGTCCTGGCGGCGCAATTACCGCAGGCTGCTTCCTGGCGCGCTTCACCCGTAAATATAACTGGGCGCACCTGGATATCGCGGGTACCGCATGGCGCTCCGGTAAAGCCAAAGGCGCTACCGGACGTCCGGTGGCCCTGCTGTCGCAGTTCCTGCTTAATCGTGCGGGTTTTAACGGCGACGAGTAAGTCAAAACGGCAGTAAACCGTAGGCCGGGTAAGGCGAAGCCGCCACCCGGCTTAAGCATTTAAAGTGAGCACAAGAAGCCCCATATATGAAGAATGCAACGTTCTACCTTCTGGACAACGACACCCATCAGGATGGCCTCAGCGCCGTTGAACAGCTGGTGTGTGAAATTGCCGCAGAACGTTGGCGCGCAGGTAAACGCGTACTGATTGCCTGTGAAGATGAGCAGCAGGCGATTCGCCTGGATGAAGCGCTATGGGCGCGCCCGCCGGAAAGTTTTGTTCCGCATAACCTGTCGGGCGAAGGTCCACGCGGCGGGGCACCGGTCGAAATTGCCTGGCCGCAAAAGCGCAACAGCAGCGCGCGCGATATTCTCATTAGCCTGCGGACAGACTTTGCAGATTTTGCCACCGCTTTCACAGAAGTGGTAGACTTTGTCCCTTACGAAGAATCCTTGAAACAACTGGCGCGCGAACGCTATAAAGCGTACCGCCTGGCCGGTTTTAACCTGAATACGGCAACCTGGAAATAATGGAAAAGACATATAACCCACGCGATATCGAACAGCCGCTTTACGAGCACTGGGAACAGCAGGGCTATTTCAAGCCTAACGGCGACGAAAGCAAAGAGTCCTTCTGCATCATGATCCCGCCGCCGAACGTCACCGGCAGTTTGCATATGGGGCATGCTTTCCAGCAAACCATCATGGACACCATGATCCGCTACCAGCGCATGCAGGGCAAAAACACCCTGTGGCAGGCGGGGACTGACCACGCGGGTATCGCGACCCAGATGGTGGTTGAGCGTAAAATTGCCGCTGAAGAAGGTAAAACTCGTCACGACTACGGTCGCGATGCGTTCATCGACAAAATCTGGCAGTGGAAGGCAGAATCAGGCGGCACCATTACCCGTCAGATGCGCCGTCTCGGCAACTCCGTGGACTGGGAGCGCGAGCGCTTCACCATGGACGAAGGCCTGTCCAACGCCGTAAAAGAAGTGTTCGTCCGCCTGTATAAAGAAGACCTGATTTACCGCGGCAAACGCCTGGTAAACTGGGACCCGAAACTGCGTACCGCAATTTCTGACCTGGAAGTGGAAAACCGCGAGTCCAAAGGCTCCATGTGGCACATCCGCTATCCGCTGGCCGATGGCGCAAAAACCGCAGACGGTAAAGATTACCTGGTGGTGGCGACCACCCGTCCGGAAACCCTGCTGGGCGATACCGGCGTGGCCGTTAACCCGGAAGATCCGCGCTATAAAGATCTGATCGGCAAATTTGTGGTGCTGCCGCTGGTGAACCGCCGCATTCCGATTGTGGGCGACGAACACGCCGACATGGAAAAAGGCACCGGCTGCGTGAAAATCACCCCGGCGCACGACTTCAACGACTATGAAGTGGGTCGTCGTCACGCCCTGCCGATGATCAACATTCTGACCTTCGACGGCGATATCCGCGAAAGCGCAGAGGTGTACGACACCAAAGGCAACGAATCCGACGTTTACTCCAGCGAGATCCCGGCGGAGTTCCAGAAGCTGGAGCGCTTTGCTGCACGTAAAGCCATCGTAGCCGCCGTTGATGCCCTCGGCCTGCTGGAAGAGATTAAGCCTCACGATCTGACCGTGCCGTACGGCGACCGTGGCGGCGTGGTTATTGAGCCAATGCTGACCGACCAGTGGTACGTGCGTGCCGACGTGCTGGCGAAACCGGCTGTGGAAGCGGTTGAGAACGGCAGCATTCAGTTCGTGCCGAAGCAGTACGAAAACATGTACTTCTCCTGGATGCGCGACATTCAGGACTGGTGTATCTCCCGTCAGCTGTGGTGGGGTCACCGCATCCCGGCATGGTACGACAACGAAGGCAACGTCTACGTTGGCCGTAGCGAAGACGAAGTGCGCCAGGAAAACAACCTGAGCGCTGACGTTGCCCTGCGTCAGGACGAAGACGTGCTGGATACCTGGTTCTCCTCCGCGCTGTGGACCTTCTCTACCCTCGGCTGGCCGGAAAACACCGACGCGCTGCGTCAGTTCCATCCTACCAGCGTAATGGTGTCCGGCTTCGACATCATCTTCTTCTGGATTGCCCGCATGATCATGATGACCATGCACTTCATCAAAGACGAAGACGGCAAGCCGCAGGTTCCGTTCCATACCGTCTACATGACCGGCCTTATCCGCGACGACGAAGGGCAGAAGATGTCCAAGTCCAAGGGCAACGTGATTGACCCGCTGGACATGGTTGACGGGATCTCCCTGGAAGACCTGCTGGAAAAACGTACCGGCAACATGATGCAGCCGCAGCTGGCTGAGAAAATCCGCAAGCGTACCGAGAAGCAGTTCCCGAACGGGATCGAATCTCACGGTACCGACGCCCTGCGCTTCACCCTGGCGGCGCTGGCCTCGACCGGCCGTGACATCAACTGGGACATGAAGCGTCTGGAAGGTTACCGTAACTTCTGTAACAAGCTGTGGAACGCCAGCCGCTTCGTGCTGATGAACACCGAAGATCAGGATTGCGGCTTCAACGGCGGCGAGATGACCCTGTCTCTGGCGGACCGCTGGATCCTGGCGGAATTTAACCAGACGGTGAAAGCCTTCCGCGAGGCGCTGGACAGCTACCGCTTCGATATCGCAGCGGGCATTCTGTACGAATTCACCTGGAACCAGTTCTGCGACTGGTATCTGGAGCTGGCGAAGCCGGTCATGAACGGCGGTTCTGAAGCAGAGCTGCGCGGCACGCGCAACACGCTGATTACCGTCCTGGAAGGCCTGCTGCGCCTGGCGCATCCGGTTATTCCATTCATCACCGAGACCATCTGGCAGCGCGTGAAGGTCATTGCGGGCATCAACGCCGATACCATCATGCTGCAGCCGTTCCCGGAATTCGATGCGGCTAAGGTTGATGAAGCCGCGTCAGCGGATACCGAGTGGCTGAAGCAGGCGATCGTTGCGGTACGTAACATCCGTGCCGAAATGAACATCGCCCCGGGTAAACCCCTGGAGCTGCTGCTGCGCGGTTGCAGCGACGCTGCCGTTCGTCGCGTCACCGAGAACAACACCTTCCTGAAAACCATGGCGCGTCTGGAAAGCATCACCGTGCTGCCTGCCGATGACAAGGGTCCGGTTTCCGTGACTAAAATTATCGACGGTGCGGAGCTGCTGATCCCGATGGCGGGCCTGGTCGACAAAGACGCAGAGCTGGCGCGTCTGGCGAAAGAAGTGGCGAAGGTCGACGTGGAAATTGACAAAATCGAAAGTAAGCTGGCGAACGAAGGCTTTGTTGCCCGCGCGCCGGAAGCTGTCATTGCCAAAGAGCGTGAGCGTCTGGTTGCCTTCGCCGATGCGAAGACCAAACTGATCGAGCAGCAGGCCGTTATCGCGGCCCTGTAATGCTTTTACCCCTTACGCTTCAGGGCGTAAGGGGTAACCTTCCTGAAAACTCCTCGCTTGCACTCCCTTTTCTGCGGTGCTATTAACAGCAACTGTGTGTCAATTTTTGTAATGAGTAATGCTATGAGCGTGATTACCCCCGTCGCGACGACGATGCGTCGGATCACTGAGCAGGACAATCCGGCTATCGCCGCCGTTATCCGCACCGTTTCTGCAGAGTATGGGCTGACGGCGGATAAAGGTTACACCGTTGCCGACCCGAATCTTGACGAACTGTTTAAGCTGTACAGCCAGCCGGGCCACGCCTACTGGGTCATTGAGCAGGACGGCCAGGTTGTGGGCGGCGGCGGTGTTGCACCGCTGAGCTGCAGCGAGCCGGATATCTGTGAGCTGCAGAAAATGTATTTCCTGCCGTCGGTTCGTGGACAGGGTCTGGCGAAGAAGCTGGCGCTGGTCGCCCTGGAGCACGCGCGCAATCAGGGTTTTAAACGCTGCTACCTCGAAACCACCGCCTTCCTCAAAGAGGCCATCGGCCTGTATGAACATCTGGGCTTTGAGCATATCGATGCGCCGCTGGGCTGCACGGGCCACGTTGACTGCGAAGTCAGAATGCTGAAAAGTCTGTAAGTTTCGTTCCTGCCCCCTTCTGTTAAGCGGCTGTAAACTGAATGCTCTACACTCTCAGTTCACACCACAACGGGGGAAATACGATGTCGAAGATAAAAAGCTACGCCGCACCGCAGGCGGGTGCAGAACTTGAGCTGTACGAGTACGATGCGGGCGAACTAAAAGCAGAAGACGTCGAAGTACAGGTTGATTACTGCGGGGTCTGCCACTCAGATCTCTCGATGATCGACAACGAATGGGGCTTCTCCAGCTATCCGCTGGTTGCCGGGCACGAAGTGATTGGCCGCGTCGTCGCGCTCGGCAGCGCCGCGCAGGACAAAGGGCTGAAGGTTGGCCAGCGCGTGGGCATTGGCTGGACAGCACGCAGCTGCGGCCACTGCGACGCCTGTATCAGCGGCAACCAGATCAACTGCCTTGAAGGCGCAGTGCCCACCATCCTGAACAAGGGCGGTTTCGCCGATAAGCTGCGCGCCGACTGGCAATGGGTCATCCCGCTGCCGGACAGCATTGATATTGAATCTGCTGGTCCACTGCTGTGCGGCGGGATCACCGTCTTTAAACCGCTGCTGATGCACCACGTCACCGCCACCAGCCGCGTGGGCGTGATCGGTATCGGCGGTCTGGGCCACATCGCCATCAAGCTGCTGCACGCGATGGGCTGTGAAGTGACGGCGTTTAGCTCGAACCCGGCGAAGGAGAAAGAAGTGCTGGCAATGGGCGCGGACAAAGTCGTGAACAGCCGCGATCCGGACGCGCTGAACGCGCTGGCTGGGCAGTTTGACCTGATCATCAACACCGTGAACGTCGATCTCAACTGGCAGCCGTACTTTGAAGCGCTGGCCTACGGCGGTAACTTCCACACCGTGGGTGCGGTGATGAAGCCGCTGCCGGTTCCGGCCTTTACCCTGATCGGCGGGGATCGCAGCGTGTCAGGCTCCGCGACCGGTACGCCATACGAGCTGCGCAAGCTGATGAAGTTTGCCGGCCGCACCAAAGTGACGCCGACCACCGAGCTGTATCCAATGTCGAAAATTAACGAAGCCATCCAGCACGTGCGCGACGGCAAAGCCCGTTATCGCGTGGTGTTGAAAGCGGATTTCTGATGTGAGTTTGCCGGGTGGCGGCTTCGCCTGACCCGGCCTACTTTTGCTACTGCGCCAATGTATTAAACACTTCCGCCACCGCGACCGCCCCCGGGTCCATTACCCCATCCAGATTCTCTTTATTCACATACGATGAGCGCCCTGCTCCGGCTTTCGCCATTTTCGCCGTTGCCTCCGCTCCCTGCTGCGCAGCCTGCGCTGCCGCCTGAAGATCTTTTTTCTTCAAGGCTTCCAGCGCCGGTTGCAGCGCATCGATCAGCGTACGATCGCCGAGATCTGCCCCGCCATACTGCTTCATCTGCGCCAGTCCGCTCAGCAATGCTTCAGGTAGCGGCTGTCCATCGTGAAGCTTTTGCCCCGCCGCCGTGAAGAAGATCGACATGAGTACACCGCTCGATCCGCCCATCACCGTGGCCAGTCGTTCCCCCACCAGCAACAGCAGCTTAGGCACGTCATTCAGCGGGAGAGTGTTTTCTTCCAGGCGCTGCGCAATATCCCGTGCACCTTGCGCAAACGTAGAGCCGGTATCGCCATCGCCCACTTTGGCATCCAGCGCATTCAGGCGGTTTTCAAGCTGTATGAGCGTCTTCGTCACCTGTGAAACAGACTCCTTCACCTGCGGATTGTCGGACGCGGCATATTCCACGCTATCGTGAATAGCGCTTTGCGGAACGGTACGCAGAGGGGCAAACGCCACAGGCTTCTGCCAGCCCAGCGTCTCGACCTCGGCGTGAATCGCCTTTTCAAAGTAATCGTTGAGCTTTAGCAGCGTCAGAGAAAAGCCCTTCATATCCAGCGCGCTCACCAGCGGCGCAGGGCCAATCAGGTACGCAATATTCTCTTTCAGCGCTGAATGTGCCAGCTCTTTGGTGAGCAAAGCCATCTCCAGCGCGGACACGCCGCCGAGGTTGTTGATCAGCACCGCGAAACGCCCCTCGCCCGCCTGCGCTTTGAGCGGCGACACCAGCGTGTCGATAATCGCTTTGCTGTTTTGCGTATCAACCACCGAGGCACCCGGCTCCCCGTGGATCCCCAGCCCCAGCTCGACATGGCCCTGCTTGATGCGCCCCTCTTCATCGTCGCTGCCCGGCAGGTTGCAGGTTTGCATCGCAACGCCCAGGCTCCAGAGGTTATCGCAGGCCTGCTGCGCAATATCCCGCACCTCGCTCAGCGATTTTCCTTGCTCCGCTGCATAGCCCGCAATCTTGTGCACCAGCGCCGTGCCGGCAATGCCGCGCGGCTGCTTGTTGTCGGGCAGCGCGATATCGTCCGCCACAATCACCATCTCGACCTTCAGGCCGTAGCGTTTGGCCTTTTCTGCCGCCAGGCCAAAGTTAAGCCGGTCACCGGTATAGTTTTTGACGATCAGCAGGCAGCCGCGATCGCCCGTCACCGCCACAATAGCGTTCAGCACCGCATCCACGCTCGGGGAGGCGAACAGATCGCCACACACTGCCGCCGTCAGCATGCCTTTACCGACAAATCCGGCGTGCGCCGGTTCGTGCCCGGAGCCACCGCCGGAGATCACCGCCACGCGGCTTTTATCCCAGTCGCCGCGGGCGACAACCCTGATAGCTGGATCGATATCAAGTTTGACGAGATTCGCATGTGGCGCAGAAAGCAGTATGCCTTCAATGGCGTCGTTGACCAGCTGTTTGCGATCGTTAAAGAAGAATCTGGACATTGTTTTCCACTATTTTATGAACCGTATGCAAAAGCATAGTCCGCGCTGGACAATGCGCCGCAAAGTCAGCAATTTACTCAACCATTTTGCCGTCAGGTTGCCTATACTCCACCCAGGACTAAGAGAGGAAGCGCATCATGAGTACACCATTGTTAATTGCCCGGACGCTGGAAAAAGAGCTGTATCTACTGCCCGCGATGGCGAACCGCCACGGTCTGATTACCGGCGCCACCGGCACAGGGAAAACAGTCACTCTCCAGAAGCTGGCGGAGTCACTTTCAGAGATTGGCGTGCCGGTCTTTATGGCTGACGTAAAAGGCGATTTAACCGGTGTGGCTCAGGAGGGTACCGCTTCTGAAAAACTGCTCGAACGACTGAAGAATATTGGCATTACGGACTGGACGCCGCACGGCAACCCGGTGGTGGTCTGGGACATCTTCGGTGAGAAAGGCCACCCGGTACGCGCCACCGTTTCCGATCTCGGCCCGCTGCTGCTGGCCCGCCTGCTAAACCTCAACGACGTGCAGTCCGGCGTGCTGAATATCATCTTCCGTATCGCCGACGATCAGGGGCTGCTGCTGCTCGATTTCAAAGATCTGCGCGCCATTACCCAGTACATCGGCGATAACGCCAAATCTTTCCAGAACCAGTACGGCAATATCAGCAGCGCCTCTGTCGGTGCCATTCAGCGTGGGCTACTGACGCTGGAGCAGCAGGGCGCCGAACACTTCTTCGGCGAGCCGATGCTGGATATTAAAGACTGGATGCGCACCGACAGCAGCGGCAAAGGCATCATCAACATTCTGAGTTCAGAGAAGCTCTACCAGATGCCAAAGCTTTACGCCGCCAGCCTGCTGTGGATGCTCTCCGAACTGTACGAGCAGTTACCGGAAGCGGGCGATCTGGAAAAACCCAAACTGGTCTTCTTCTTTGACGAAGCACACCTGCTGTTTAACGACGCGCCGCAGGTGCTGCTGGATAAAATTGAACAGGTTATCCGCCTGATCCGCTCCAAAGGGGTCGGCGTCTGGTTTGTGTCGCAAAACCCGTCGGATATTCCTGACAATGTGCTGGGCCAGCTGGGTAACCGCGTGCAGCATGCCCTGCGCGCCTTTACGCCGAAGGATCAGAAAGCGGTGAAAGCCGCCGCGCAAACCATGCGTGCCAATCCGGCCTTTGATACCGAAGCCGCGATTCAGGCGCTGGGCACCGGTGAAGCGCTGATCTCGTTCCTGGATGCCAAGGGCAGCCCGTCCGTGGTGGAACGCGCTATGGTGATCGCGCCCTGCTCGCGCATGGGGCCGGTTACCGACGATGAACGTAACAGCCTGATTAATCACTCCCCGGTGTACGGCAAGTATGAAGACGAGGTGGATCGGGAGTCTGCGTTCGAGATGCTGCAAAAAGGGGTACAGGCAACCACCGAATCGCAGGATGCTCCACCCGCTAAGGGCCAGTCAGTCGCAGTGGATGACGGCATTCTCGGCGGGCTAAAAGACATTTTGTTTGGCACAACCGGACCGCGCGGCGGCAAGCGCGACGGCGTGGTACAGACTATGGCGAAAAGCGCCGCGCGGCAGGTCACCAATCAGATTGTGCGCGGCATGCTGGGGAGTCTGCTAGGCGGCCGCCGTCGATAGGCGGGGAACCCACGGGCGGCCCAGCGCCGAACCCTGTACGCCGTTTTCCTGAAGATAGCGGTCGATTTCCACCATCCCCGTCCACCGGTTCTCGCACCAGAGCGGTGCCAGAAGCGTTGGACGGCGGGCGCTGGCGGAGATGCGGTGATAGACAATCTCCGGCGGCGTGTGGCGAATCATCTCTCCCGCCGTCACCGTATAGTCGTCGAGCTCGATACTGCTTAACCGCCCGGCTTCCCAGGCTTTCGCCATTATGCTTCCCTTCACGATATGCAGCGGGTGCAGCTTAATGCCGTCTACGCCGGTTTCCACGACTTTTTCCAGCGTCTCCAGGCCATGCTGCTGCCCTTCTCCGGGCAAGCCGACAATCAAATGCGAACAGACTTTCAGGCCACGCTCGCGGGCGAGACGCGTGGTGCGCTGGTAGCAGGCGAAATCATGCCCACGATTGATACGGTGCAGGGTTTTATCGTGCGCGGTCTGCAAGCCCAGCTCCAGCCAGATCTCATAGCCCTTCTCTCTGTACTCGCTAAGTAAATCCAGCACCGCCTCCGGTACGCAGTCCGGGCGCGTACCCACGCACAGCCCGACAATGTTCGCCTGAGCAACCGCCTGCTGGTACATGGAACGCAGCACCTGCACCTCCGCCCACGTGCTGGTGTAGGCCTGGAAATAGGCCAGATACTGCTTCGCGCGGTTCACCAGGCTGGCCTGATGGGCGAGCTGTTCCGCGATGGATTTATGCTGCTGGGCTTCGTCAGCAAACGACGCAACGTTACAGAAGGTGCAGCCGCCGCGCCCGATGGTGCCGTCGCGGTTCGGGCAGCTAAAGCCGCCGTGCAGCGTCAGCTTATGCACCTTTTGACCGTACCGCTGCAAAAGATCCCCACCAAACATATTGACTAATTTCTGTAACTGCATAATCTGATAGACCGTCCCGAAGAAAGGGGACAAGCCTGCCATTTTTAGCCTCTGTCGGCGATGACCTGGATCAATCGCCCTGGACGGCCTTTATCCATTTGAATAAATAATCAAGATTACCGAGATTTCATTCACCCGCCACGTAATTACTTTTCCTTATGTTCTGATGGTTTTTTTCATTTATAGCGCCATGACTGAAAAACAGTGATTTTATGCGGGTTCGAACACTGTACCAGATTATTATTCTGCCATAAATCCGCATTTCAGCACGCTGCATCAATAATACCGCTTTCATATAGTGAGTCAGATCACACTCCCCTGCACCTTCCTGGCGCTTTCAGCGGTTGTAAAATTAGTAAAATAACCAATAAAAACAAAAAGATAATTACGCTTTAGCACATTTTTGTATAAATAAGATTGCCATTTGACCTGTGTACCAATTCCCGATAAGTTGGAAATCCGCTGGAAGCTTTCTGGATGAGCGGCCTGCTCATCATATTTATGCAGTAATTGAGATTCCCTCTGAAGCAAGTCCTCAAACTTGTTTACCTGCGCGAAAGGATGAAAAAGAGGGCGAATGCGAGGTCCGCGTATGAAACGCTAACCCCGTCGCCATGCTCTTTCTGCGCCTGTGCGCCACGGTAAAGTTCAGTGGGAAGCCCGACGAGCCTGGGGAGGTTCACTGATATGTTGTACGATAAATCCCTTGAGAAGGATAACTGTGGTTTCGGCCTGATCGCCCACATAGAAGGCGAACCTAGCCACAAGGTAGTGCGTACCGCTATTCACGCACTGGCCCGTATGCAGCACCGTGGCGCCATCCTGGCCGATGGTAAAACCGGCGACGGTTGCGGCCTGCTGCTGCAAAAACCGGATCGTTTCTTCCGCATCGTGGCGGAAGAGCGCGGCTGGCGTTTAGCCAAAAACTACGCTGTCGGCATGCTGTTCCTGAATCAGGATCCTGAAAAAGCTGCCGCCTCACGCCGCATCGTTGAAGAAGAACTTCAGCGCGAAACCCTGTCGATTGTCGGCTGGCGCGATGTGCCAACCAACGAAGGGGTACTCGGTGAAATCGCCCTCTCCTCGCTGCCTCGTATTGAGCAGATTTTCGTTAACGCGCCTGCGGGCTGGCGTCCGCGCGATATGGAACGCCGTCTGTTTATCGCCCGTCGCCGCATTGAAAAACGTCTCCAGGACGATAAAGAGTTCTACGTCTGTAGCCTCTCTAACCTGGTGAACATCTATAAAGGTCTGTGTATGCCGGCTGACCTGCCGCGCTTCTACCTGGACCTGGCGGACCTGCGTCTGGAATCGGCCATTTGCCTGTTCCACCAGCGCTTCTCCACCAACACCGTACCACGCTGGCCGCTGGCTCAGCCGTTCCGCTACCTGGCGCACAACGGCGAGATCAACAC
This sequence comes from Enterobacter cloacae complex sp. P6RS, assembly GCF_014982245.1. Lineage (NCBI taxonomy): Bacteria > Pseudomonadati > Pseudomonadota > Gammaproteobacteria > Enterobacterales > Enterobacteriaceae > Enterobacter > Enterobacter cloacae complex sp. P6RS. The sequence continues at coordinate 61,609 of NZ_JADCLB010000007.1, read as the reverse complement.
CATCACCGGCAACCGCCAGTGGGCGCGTGCTCGTACCTATAAGTTCCAGACCCCTCTGATCCCTGACCTGCACGATGCCGCGCCGTTCGTGAACGAAACCGGCTCTGACTCCAGCTCCATGGATAACATGCTGGAACTGCTGCTGGCGGGCGGGATGGATATCGTGCGCGCCATGCGTCTGCTCGTGCCGCCGGCCTGGCAGAACAACCCGGATATGGATCCGGAGCTGCGCGCGTTCTTCGACTTTAACTCCATGCACATGGAGCCGTGGGACGGTCCGGCAGGTATCGTGATGTCCGACGGTCGCTTCGCTGCGTGTAACCTGGACCGTAACGGCCTGCGTCCGGCGCGCTACGTCATCACCAAAGATAAACTCATCACCTGCGCCTCTGAAGTGGGGATCTGGGATTACCAGCCTGACGAAGTGGTCGAGAAAGGCCGCGTCGGTCCGGGCGAGCTGATGGTGATCGATACCCGCGGCGGCCGTATTCTGCACTCTGCGGAAACCGATAACGATCTGAAAAGCCGCCATCCGTATAAAGAGTGGATGGCGAAAAACGTCCGTCGCCTGGTGCCGTTCGAAGATCTGTCTGACGACGAAGTGGGCAGCCGCGAGATGGACGACGATACCCTCGCAAGCTTCCAGAAGCAGTTTAACTACAGCGCGGAAGAGCTGGACTCGGTTATTCGCGTGCTCGGCGAAAACGGCCAGGAAGCGGTCGGCTCGATGGGTGACGATACCCCATTTGCCGTGCTCTCCAGCCAGCCGCGCATCATCTATGATTACTTCCGTCAGCAGTTTGCGCAGGTGACCAACCCGCCAATCGATCCGCTGCGTGAAGCCCACGTGATGTCGCTGGCCACCAGCATCGGCCGTGAGATGAACGTCTTCTGCGAAGCCGAAGGCCAGGCGCACCGTCTGACCTTTAAATCGCCGATCCTGCTGTACTCTGATTTTAAACAGCTCACCACCATGACCGAGGAGCACTACCGCGCCGACACGCTCGATATCACCTTCGACGTGACCGAAACGAGCCTCGAAGAGACGGTGAATGCGCTGTGTGACAAAGCCGAGCAGATGGTGCGTAACGGCACCGTTCTGCTGGTGCTGTCTGACCGTAACATTGCGAAAAACCGTCTGCCGGTGCCTGCGCCAATGGCGGTGGGGGCTATCCAGACGCGTCTGGTCGACAAGAGCCTGCGCTGCGATGCCAACATCATTGTTGAAACCGCCAGCGCCCGCGATCCGCACCACTTTGCCGTGCTGTTAGGCTTTGGTGCGACGGCGATCTACCCGTACCTGGCCTACGAAACGCTGGCCCGTCTGGTGGATACCCGCGCGATCGACAAAGACTACCGCGCAGTGATGCTGAACTACCGTAACGGCATCAACAAAGGCCTGTACAAGATCATGTCCAAAATGGGCATCTCGACCATCGCCTCTTACCGCTGCTCGAAGCTGTTTGAAGCGGTCGGCCTGCATGACGATGTCGCCAACCTCTGCTTCCAGGGCGTGGTCAGCCGCATCGGCGGGGCCGGTTTTGCTGACTTCCAGCAGGATCTGGTGAACCTGTCGAAGCGCGCCTGGCTGGCACGTAAGCCGCTGGAACAGGGCGGCCTGCTGAAATACGTTCACGGCGGCGAATATCACGCCTACAACCCGGACGTGGTGCGCACGCTGCAACAGGCGGTACAGAGCGGCGAATACAGCGATTATCAGCAGTATGCCGAGCTGGTGAACAACCGTCCGGCAGCGACGCTGCGCGACCTTATTGCCCTCAATCCGGGCGATGAAGCGGTCAGCGTTGACGAAGTTGAGCCTGCATCCGAACTGTTCAAACGCTTCGATACCGCGGCGATGTCCATCGGCGCGCTGAGCCCGGAAGCGCACGAAGCGCTGGCGGAAGCCATGAACAGCATCGGCGGCAACTCCAACTCCGGCGAGGGCGGTGAAGATCCGGCCCGTTACGGCACCAACAAAGTGTCGCGCATCAAGCAGGTGGCGTCCGGCCGCTTTGGCGTAACCCCTGCCTACCTGGTTAACGCCGATGTGATCCAGATTAAGGTCGCTCAGGGTGCAAAACCGGGCGAAGGCGGTCAGCTGCCGGGTGATAAAGTCACCCCGTACATCGCCAAACTGCGCTACTCGGTGCCGGGCGTGACGCTGATTTCCCCGCCGCCGCACCACGATATCTACTCTATCGAGGATCTGGCGCAGCTCATTTTCGACCTGAAGCAGGTCAACCCGAAAGCGATGATCTCCGTGAAGCTGGTTTCCGAGCCGGGCGTCGGCACCATCGCCACCGGCGTGGCGAAAGCCTATGCGGATCTGATCACCATTGCCGGCTATGACGGCGGCACCGGCGCAAGCCCGCTCTCCTCAGTGAAATACGCGGGCTGCCCGTGGGAGCTTGGCCTGGTGGAAACCCAGCAGGCGCTGGTGGCTAACGGTCTGCGTCACAAGATCCGTTTGCAGGTGGACGGCGGTCTGAAAACCGGCCTCGACATCATCAAAGCGGCGATTCTGGGTGCGGAAAGCTTCGGCTTCGGTACCGGCCCGATGGTTGCGCTCGGCTGTAAATACCTGCGTATTTGCCACCTGAACAACTGCGCAACCGGCGTTGCAACCCAGGACGAGAAGCTGCGTAAGAATCACTATCATGGCCTGCCGTTCAAAGTGACCAACTACTTTGACTTCATCGCCCGTGAAACCCGCGAGCTGATGGCGCAGCTGGGCGTGAAGCGTCTGGTGGATCTGATTGGCCGTACCGACCTGCTGAAAGAGCTGGAAGGCTTCACCGCCAAGCAGCAGAAGCTGGAGCTGTCTAAGCTGCTGGAAACGGCTGAGCCGCATCCTGGCAAAGCGGTTTACTGCACCGAGAACAACCCGCCGTTCGACAACGGCGTGCTGAACGCGCAGCTGCTGCAACAGGCGAAGCCGTATGTGGACGAGAAGCAGAGCAAAACGTTCTGGTTTGATATCCGCAACACCGACCGTTCCGTGGGTGCATCGCTCTCCGGCTACATCGCGCAGACGCACGGTGACCAGGGGCTGGCGTCGGATCCGATTACCGCACACTTTAGCGGTACCGCGGGTCAGAGCTTCGGCGTGTGGAACGCAGGCGGCGTTGAGCTCTATCTGACCGGCGACGCCAACGACTACGTCGGTAAAGGCATGGCGGGCGGTCTGCTGGCGGTGCGTCCTCCGGTCGGTTCAGCCTTCCGCAGCCATGAAGCCAGCATCATCGGCAACACCTGTCTGTACGGTGCGACCGGCGGTCGTCTGTTTGCCGCGGGCCGTGCGGGCGAGCGTTTTGCGGTGCGTAACTCCGGTGCCATCACCGTGGTGGAAGGCATCGGCGATAACGGCTGCGAATACATGACGGGCGGAATTGTGTGCGTCCTGGGTAAAACCGGCGTGAACTTTGGCGCCGGCATGACGGGCGGTTTTGCCTACGTGCTGGATGAAGACGGTGAGTTCCGCAAGCGCGTGAACCCGGAACTGGTGGAAGTGCTGGACGTTGATTCGCTGGCCATTCACGAAGAACACCTGCGCGGTTTGATTACCGAACACGTGCAGCATACCGGTTCTTCGCGCGGCGAAGAGATCCTGGCGAACTGGCCAGCGTTCTCTGCGAAATTCGCGCTGGTTAAGCCGAAGTCCAGCGATGTTAAAGCCCTGTTGGGTCACCGTAGTCGTAGCGCAGCAGAGCTGCGCGTGCAGGCGCAGTAAGGAATTCAGATGAGCCAGAACGTATACCAGTTTATCGACCTGCAGCGTGTTGATCCGCCAAAGAAACCGCTGAAGATCCGTAAAATTGAATTTGTTGAAATCTATGAGCCGTTTTCAGAAGGCCAGGCCAAAGCACAGGCAGACCGCTGCCTGTCCTGCGGTAACCCTTACTGCGAATGGAAATGTCCGGTCCATAACTACATTCCGAACTGGCTGAAGCTGGCCAACGAAGGGCGTATTTTTGAAGCCGCCGAGCTGTCTCACCAGACCAATACCCTGCCGGAAGTGTGCGGCCGCGTGTGTCCTCAGGATCGCCTGTGCGAAGGCTCCTGTACGCTTAACGACGAGTTTGGCGCGGTGACCATCGGCAACATCGAACGCTATATCAACGATAAAGCCTTCGAGATGGGCTGGCGTCCGGATATGACCGGCGTGAAGCAAACCGACAAGCGCGTGGCGATCGTCGGCGCGGGTCCGGCAGGCCTGGCCTGTGCGGACGTACTGACACGCAACGGCGTGAAGGCGGTGGTTTTTGACCGTCACCCGGAAATCGGCGGCCTGCTGACCTTCGGTATCCCGGCCTTCAAGCTGGAAAAAGAGGTAATGACCCGCCGCCGTGAAATCTTCACCGGCATGGGCATTGAGTTCAAACTCAACACCGAAGTGGGCCGCGACGTGCAGCTCGACGACCTGCTGAAGGATTACGACGCCGTGTTCCTGGGCGTGGGTACCTATCAGTCCATGCGCGGTGGTCTTGAGAACGAAGATGCGCCGGGCGTTTACGACGCGCTGCCGTTCCTGATTGCTAACACCAAACAGTTGATGGGCTACGGCGAAACTGCCGACGAGCCGTTTGTCAGCATGGAAGGTAAACGCGTTGTCGTGCTGGGCGGCGGTGATACCGCGATGGACTGCGTGCGTACGTCCATTCGTCAGAACGCGGCGCACGTCATCTGTGCTTACCGTCGTGACGAAGAGAACATGCCGGGCTCTAAGCGCGAAGTGAAAAACGCGCGTGAAGAGGGCGTGGAGTTCCAGTTCAACATCCAGCCTCTGGGCATTGAAGTGAACGCCAACGGTAAGGTAAGCGGCGTGAAGATGGCGCGCACGGAGATGGGTGCGCCGGATGCAAAAGGCCGTCGTCGCGCGGAGATCGTGGCTGGCTCTGAGCACGTGATCCCGGCCGACGCCGTGGTGATGGCGTTTGGTTTCCGCCCTCACAGCATGGAGTGGCTGGCGAAGCACAGCGTAGAGCTGGACTCACAGGGCCGCGTGATTGCGCCGGAAGGCAGCGACAACGCCTTCCAGACCAGCAACCCAAAAATCTTCGCCGGTGGCGATATCGTTCGCGGTTCAGACCTGGTGGTTACCGCGATTGCCGAAGGGCGTAAAGCGGCTGACGGGATCATGAACTTCCTGGAAGTGTAAGCCCCTCTGACTCCCCGGCAGAAGCATAAAGCGGAACGCCGGGGAGCCTGTTTTCAGTAACCTCCCCTTCAGTTAACGATACCCATTTCCCCACAAATGTAGTGTAAACCCCGGACGTAAACGTTTGCATTGATGAAAAAAATGGATATTATGCGGCGGATTTTTTGGCCAAAATTCAAGGAGGCGTTGTGTCGCAAGATAACAATTATAGCCAGGGCCCCGTCCCTCTGGCGGCGCGGAAAGGCGTGGTTCCACTCACTTTTGTGATGTTAGGGTTAACGTTTTTTTCCGCCAGTATGTGGACCGGAGGCACGCTCGGTACCGGTCTTTCCTATAATGATTTCTTCCTCGCAGTTCTCTTCGGCAATCTCCTCCTCGGTATTTACACTGCTTTTCTTGGCTACATTGGCGCCAAAACCGGCCTCTCAACCCATCTTCTTGCGCGTTACTCGTTCGGTATAAAAGGTTCCTGGCTTCCCTCCATGCTTTTAGGCGGTACGCAGGTAGGATGGTTTGGCGTCGGCGTAGCGATGTTTGCCATCCCGGTGAGTAAAGCCACGGGCATCGATGTGAACGTCCTGATTGCGGTTTCCGGCCTGCTGATGACGTTGACCATTTTTTTTGGCATCTCGGCACTGACGATTTTATCCATCATCGCCGTACCCGCTATCGTCATCCTGGGGAGCTACTCCGTCTGGCTGGCGGTGGACGGCGTGGGAGGGCTGGACCACCTCAAATCCATTGTGCCGCAGACGCCGCTCAACTTTTCCAGCGCGCTGGCGCTGGTTGTAGGTTCGTTTATCAGCGCAGGCACGCTGACCGCCGACTTCGTCCGCTTTGGCCGCAATGCTAAAGGTGCCGTTCTGGTGGCGATGGTGGCATTTTTCCTTGGCAACTCGCTGATGTTTATCTTCGGTGCGGCAGGCGCTGCTGCCGTAGGACAGGCCGATATTTCTGACGTGATGATCGCCCAGGGACTGCTGCTGCCGGCGATTGTAGTTCTCGGCCTGAATATCTGGACCACCAATGACAACGCGCTGTACGCCTCTGGTCTGGGTTTCGCCAATATTACTGGCCTTTCCAGCCGTACGCTGTCGGTGGTGAATGGCATTATCGGTACGCTGTGCGCGCTGTGGCTATACAACAACTTCGTTGGCTGGCTGACCTTTCTGTCGGCAGCGATTCCGCCGATTGGCGGGGTAATTATCGCCGACTACCTGATTAATCGCCGCCGCTATGCCAGCTTCGACCACGCAAAATTTGTGTCCGTTAACTGGATTGCCATTTTCTCGGTCGCCCTGGGCGTTGCTGCCGGGCACTACATTCCGGGAATTGTCCCCGTTAACGCAGTATTGGGTGGCGTCTTCAGCTATTTGGTGTTAAACCCATTCGCCAAACGTACCCTTGCCAATCCTTCGGAGGCTTCCCATGCAGAATAATTCCCTCACTATCCGTCAGGCCCGTTTGCAGGGGCAGGAGGGTTTATGGCAGATCACGATTGAGGACGGACGCTTCAGCCGTATCGCTCCTCAGGAAACCGCCTCTGTGCCAGTCGGTCAGGTGCTGGACGCCGAATGCGGGCTGGTTATCCCTCCGTTCATCGAACCGCATATCCATCTGGATACAACGCAAACGGCGGGTGAACCAAACTGGAACCAGTCAGGCACCCTTTTCGAGGGAATCGAGCGCTGGGCCGAACGTAAGGCGATGCTCACCCACGAAGACGTTAAAGCTCGCGCGATGCAGACCCTGAAGTGGCAGATCGCCAACGGCATTCAGTACGTACGTACTCACGTTGACGTCTCGGACCCTACCCTTACGGCACTGAAAGCCATGCTGGAGGTGAAGCAGGAAGTCGCCCCGTGGGTCGATATGCAAATTGTGGCATTCCCGCAGGAAGGCATTCTTTCTTATCCGAACGGTGAAGCACTGCTTGAGGAAGCCGTGCGTTTAGGGGCGGATGTCATCGGCGCAATCCCGCACTTTGAATTTACGCGTGAATATGGCGTGGAGTCGCTGCATAAAACGTTTTCCCTGGCCAGAAAGTACGACCGGTTGATCGATGTCCACTGTGACGAAATTGATGATGAACAATCGCGCTTCGTTGAAACCGTTGCCGCCCTGGCACATCGTGACGGAATGGGTTCGCGCGTGACCGCCAGCCATACCACGGCAATGCACTCCTATAATGGCGCGTATACGTCCCGGCTGTTCCGCCTGTTAAAAATGTCAGGCATTAACTTCGTGGCAAACCCGCTGGTTAACACGCATTTGCAGGGCCGTTTCGATACCTATCCCAAACGCCGCGGCATTACACGCGTCAAAGAAATGCTGGAAGCGGAGATCAACGTCTGCTTCGGTCATGACGACGTTTTCGATCCGTGGTATCCGCTGGGAACCGCGAATATGCTTCAGGTTCTGCATATGGGGCTGCACGTCTGCCAACTGATGGGCTACGGGCAAATAAACGATGGGCTTAACCTGATCACTACCCACAGCGCGAAAACGCTCAATTTGCAGGACTATGGCGTGCGCGTTGGGAATTCAGCAAACCTGGTGATCCTCCCGGCAGAGAATGGGTTTGATGCCGTTCGTCGCCAGACGCCGGCACGATACTCTGTCCGCCACGGCAAGGTGATTGCCGAGACGGTGCCCAGCCAGACCACCTTGCACCTGACGCAGCCGGAAGCGGTGACGTTTAAGCGCTAATTCAGGGTTGGTAACCGCGTGGCACACGTCACCGCGTACATAAAGATATCCTCACGGCGGAGCTAACGCTCTGCCGCTTTTTCCAGCGGATTAACTTTTGCTTTTGGCTAAAGCGCTTTTATCGCCGCCAAACGGGACGGCTCCGCTGAAAGGTTTACCGTCGATGGCGTCGTGGGTTCGAATCGCCTCCGGCCGCAGCCAGCGCTGAACGCGGGACGGCATATCCAGTCCAATCAGCAGGATCACCACAAAGGTCAGGCCGAAGGAGAGCGATCCCAGGGCTGTGCCCAGCGCCATATTCTGCGACAGCAGCGCACCAATCACCGGGGCGATCGCCCCGCCCAGCGCCCCGACGTTATAGGTAAAGCCCAGACCCGCCGCACGCTGGTCGGTGTCGAAATAACCGCCGATGAGTTTCGGTAAGATCCCCGATATCCCCTGCCCCAGCATCTGCTGGAAAAAGAGCAGCAGGCCCAGCACCCAGACATTTGTGCCGCCGATCGCAAAGACGGCCAAGGGTTTCATCTGAGTTTTCAGCGTTACGATCGGTCGGTTTCATTGCAGTCCGGTGCCATTGAAGGAAAAAGCTGCATCATAACACAGGAAATTAGAGGGGGCGAAAAGGGGCAGAAAGCAAAACAGGCCCGTCGGGCCTGTTTGTTTATTTCACAACGCGCAGTGCGGGACGACCACCGCGCGGTGGCGGTTCATCATCGGGACCCTCGTCGTCGTCCTGACGATCGGGCTTGTCGCCATCAATCACAGACATTACCGGGTCGCTTTCGCGTTCATCGGATGCCTCATCGTCATTCAGGCTGGCAACCTCTTCATCATACGCCGCTTCCGGCTCGAACATGGTGCCTGCACCGTTTTCACGGGCGTAGATAGCCAGAACCGCAGCCAGCGGAACGGAAACCTGACGCGGCACGCCGCCGAAACGCGCATTAAAGCGCACTTCGTCGTTTGCCAGCTCCAGGTTACCCACTGCACGTGGCGCAATATTCAGTACAATCTGTCCGTCGCGTGCGTATTCCATTGGAACCTGCACGCCCGGCAACGTCACATCCACAACCAGGTGCGGCGTGAGCTGGTTATCCAGCAGCCATTCATAGAAGGCGCGCAGCAGATACGGACGGCGTGGGGTAAGTTGTGACATTTCCACAGTCATTAGCCTCGGCCGAGACGCATTTCACGTTCCGGTTCAGTTAAAGATGCCAGGAAAGAGTCGCGCTCAAATACGCGAGTCATATAGCCTTTCAGCTCTTTTGCGCCAGGGCCGCTGAACTCAACGCCCAGAATTGGCAGACGCCACAGCAGCGGGGCCAGATAGCAATCCACCAGGCTGAACTCGTCGCTCAGGAAGAACGGTTTCTGACCAAACACAGGGGCAATTGCCAGCAGCTCTTCACGCAGTTGCTTACGCGCAGCGTCGGCTTCAGAAGCGGAGCCGCTGGTAATGACGTTCATCAGCGAGTACCAGTCTTTTTCGATACGCTGCATGTACAGGCGGCTTTCACCACGTGCAACAGGGTAAACAGGCATCAGCGGCGGATGCGGGAAACGCTCATCCAGATATTCCATAATGATACGGGATTCCCACAGGGTCAGCTCGCGATCCACCAGCGTCGGTACGCTTTGGCTCGGGTTGAGATCGATCAGATCCTGAGGCGGGTTATCCTTTTCCACATGCTCGATCTCAAAACTGACACCCTTCTCGGCCAGCACGATACGAACCTGATGGCTATAAATGTCAGTAGGACCAGAAAACAGCGTCATTACCGAACGTTTGTTGGCAGCGACAGCCATGAAAACCTCCAGGTATATTCAGAATTTTTACTGCTACCAGCCCAACGGGGCCAGCCAGATGAAGTATCGCCCATCCCAGAGAAGACACATTGTTCAAGAATCGAACAAAAATCGAGTATTCACCGATATTTGGGCAGAAAATTGGATGATAGTTTACCAGATTTTGATGGCTTTGTGGTGAGGGGATGCCGGAAATGTGGAAAAAGAGAAGATATATGAAATGTTACTGTGGATAACCTGCGCATTATCCATAAAAAAACCCGCCGAAGCGGGTTTTTCGCCAATCGTTCTGCGTAAGCAGAATGGATTAACGTTTGGAGAACTGTGGACGACGACGTGCTTTACGCAGACCCACTTTCTTACGTTCAACCTGACGAGCGTCACGAGTAACGAAGCCAGCTTTACGCAGTTCAGAACGCAGGGATTCGTCGTACTCCATCAGAGCGCGGGTGATACCGTGACGGATCGCACCTGCCTGACCGGAGATACCACCACCTTTAACGGTGATGTACAGATCCAGTTTTTCTACCATATCAACCAGTTCCAGCGGCTGGCGAACTACCATGCGGGCAGTTTCGCGACCGAAGTACTGTTCCAGAGAACGCTGGTTGATTACGATTTTACCACTGCCCGGTTTGATGAAAACGCGAGCTGCGGAACTTTTGCGGCGACCAGTGCCGTAGTATTGATTTTCAGCCATTGCCTATAATCCCGATTAGATGTCAAGAACTTGCGGTTGCTGTGCCGCGTGGTTGTGCTCGTTGCCTGCGTAAACTTTCAGTTTACGGAACATAGCACGACCCAGTGGGCCTTTTGGCAGCATGCCTTTAACCGCGATTTCAATCACACGCTCAGGACGGCGGGCAATCATCTCTTCAAAGGTCGCTTCTTTGATACCACCGATGTGGCCGGTGTGGTGGTAGTACACTTTGTCAGTACGCTTGTTGCCGGTAACAGCAACTTTGTCAGCGTTCAGAACGATGATGTAATCACCGGTATCAACGTGCGGAGTGTATTCCGCTTTATGCTTACCGCGCAGGCGACGAGCCAGTTCAGTAGCCAGACGGCCCAGAGTTTTACCGGTCGCGTCAACAACATACCAGTCGCGCTGTACGGTTTCTGGTTTAGCTGTAAAAGTTTTCATTAAAAGCTTACCCAAATAATAAGTTACACGTTGGTGAACACCCAAACGTTTAGTCAGTTGAGGTTCACACGACAAAGTCCGGCAAACCTACCCCTTCGAATAGCACATGCCGACACATAGAAAGTTTCGGGAAAAAAACCTTCTCGTAACGTGGGGTCGCAAGATTATAGAGAAGTTGAGGTCAAAGATCGACCCTTAAATGTGATTTGGAATGGGTTTTTCGGGGGGCGCGTTTGTGCGGTCTGGTGCCCTCACTCCCAGCCCCTCTCCCCGTGGGAGAGAGGAGCATTGATTAGGGCATATGCTCACGCTTGAGATACTCTTCGCTCTGCATCTCTTGCAGGCGCGAGAGGCAGCGCTGGAACTCAAACTTCAGCCGCTCGCCCTGGTAGATCTCATATAAAGGCACCTCGGCGCTGACGACAAGCTTGACGTGGCGCTCGTAAAACTCGTCCACCAGCGCAATGAAGCGCCGCGCTTCGCTCTCCATCAGCCGCGTCATCACCGGCACATCCAGCATCATCACGGTGTGGAACAGGCGCGAAAGCGCAATATAGTCATGCTGGCTGCGGGCATCCACGCAGAGCGTCGCAAAAGAGACCGCCAGCGTCTGGTTTTCTACGCCAAGGGTGGGTAACGGGCGATGGTTAATCTCCAGCGTCGGTGCGTTTTCGCGTTTTGCGCCCGCCAGCGCCAGCCAGAGTTTATCCATCTCGCGAGCGGTATCGGCGTTTAACGGCGAAAGCCACAGGTGCGCCTGCGTTAACGTGCGCAGACGATAATCGACACCGGCATCGACATTCATGATGTCGCAATGCTGTTTGATAGCATCAATGGCCGGCAGGAAACGCGCCCGCTGCAGGCCGTTGCGATAGAGTTCATCCGGCGGGATATTCGACGTGGCAACGAGCGTGATCCCGCGGGCAAACAGCGCTTTCATCAGTCCGCCTAACAGCATGGCGTCGGTAATGTCAGAAACAAAAAACTCATCGAAGCAGAGCACGTCCGTTTCCGCCTTGAACCTGTCAGCCACAATCTCCAGCGGATCGCTTTTGCCCTGCAGCGCTGTCAGCTCTTCATGCACCCGCAGCATAAAGCGATGGAAGTGGAGGCGCTGTTTACGCTCCCCCGGCAGGCTGAGATAAAACAGATCCATCAGCCAGGTTTTTCCGCGACCGACGCCGCCCCACATATATAAACCGCGCACCGGAGCCTGAGCCTGCGGCGCTTTTTTGCCGAGCAGTCGGCCAAACGCCGCTTTGAGCCCACCACTCTGTTCTACTTCAGCAGGTTTTGCCGTGAGCGCCTGATAAATCATCTCCAGACGGTTTACCGCCTCACGTTGAACGTCATCAGGCTGATGAGTACCCTCATTCAGGGCCAGTTGATATCGCGATGCAGGGGACAGGATTTGCATAATCTTATTGTTATTCCTTCAATTAATGCTCATCAGCAGGCGTGACTGATGAAAAAAAGGCCGTTCTACACTACGCGATGATACGTCAGGATTCCACTTCTGCGGAAATAGCGGTTATAGTGGCATTATCAGGCACAGGCAGGAGCCGAGCCAACACCCTACGGAACAACAAGACAACGGGAGAAGTTCATGACCTGGGAATATGCGCTAATCGGTTTAGTCGTCGGCATCGTGATCGGTGCTGTGGCCATGCGTTTCGGTAACCGCAAATTGCGTCAGCAGCAGTCACTGCAGTACGAACTGGAAAAGAATAAAGCAGAGCTGGAAGAGTATCGCGAAGAGCTGGTCAGCCACTTTGCCCGTAGCGCTGAGCTGCTGGACAACATGGCGACCGACTACCGTCAGCTGTATCAGCATATGGCGAAAAGCTCCAGCAGCCTGCTGCCGGAAATGACCGCGGAGACTAACCCGTTCCGCAACCGTCTGGCCGACTCAGAAGCGGGTAACGATCAGGCTCCGGTTCAGATGCCACGCGACTACTCTGACGGCGCGTCCGGCCTGCTGCGCGGTGGCGCAAAACGCGATTAATCGCACAACATAAATATATTTTACGGGCGCATCTCTTGCGCCCGTCCTTTCTTCCCGTCCCCAGCTATTATTTAGTCAAACACCTCATTGTTCAGCGGTATAAAATTCAATAACATCATCATGATTTTGGGCCGTTCTTCTTTCATTCCAGGATACGAGAGTCAGCATCAATGAAGAAAAAAAACCAGCTGTTGAGCGCTATAGCGTTAAGTGTCGGGTTATCTCTCTCGGCGTCCTTCCCTGCCGGTGCGGCGCTGCCTTCGCAGGTGCCGGGACAGGCAGCCACTCCCAGCCTCGCGCCGATGCTGGAAAAAGTGTTGCCCGCGGTCGTGAGCGTTCAGGTAGAAGGCACGGCGGTTCAAAGCCAGCGCGTACCGGAAGAACTGAAAAAATATTTTGGCGATGAGTCCCCCAACCAGCAGGCTCAGCCTTTTGAAGGCCTGGGCTCTGGCGTCATCATTGATGCGGCTAAAGGCTATATCCTGACCAACAATCATGTCATCAGCCAGGCCGATAAAATCAGCGTCCAGCTGAACGATGGTCGTGAATTTGATGCCAAACTGATTGGCGGCGATGATCAGAGCGACATCGCGCTATTGCAGGTGCAGAACCCGAGCAACCTGACCCAGATTGCCATTGCGGATTCCGACAAGCTGCGCGTCGGTGATTTTGCCGTCGCCGTGGGCAATCCCTTTGGTTTAGGTCAAACCGCCACCTCCGGCATAGTCTCGGCGCTGGGACGCAGTGGCCTGAATCTGGAAGGTCTGGAAAACTTCATCCAGACCGATGCCTCAATCAACCGGGGCAACTCCGGCGGGGCTTTACTCAACCTTAACGGCGAGCTGATTGGTATTAACACGGCAATTCTGGCTCCGGGCGGCGGCAGCATTGGGATTGGCTTTGCGATCCCAAGCAATATGGCTAAAACGCTGGCGCAGCAGCTAATCCAGTTCGGCGAAGTCAAACGTGGACTGCTGGGTATTAAAGGCATGGAGATGAGCGCGGATATCGCGAAAGCGTTCAATATCAACGTGCAGCGCGGTGCGTTTGTCAGTGAAGTGCTGCCAAACTCCGGCTCGGCAAAAGCAGGCATTAAATCGGGCGATGTGATCGTCAGCCTTAACGACAAGCCGCTGAGCAGCTTTGCTGAACTGCGTTCGCGTATTGCCACCACCGAACCGGGGGCCAAAGTGAAGCTGGGCCTGATCCGTGACGGTAAGCCGCTGAACGTCGAAGTGACGCTGGATAAAAGCACCTCGTCCTCTGCCAGCGCGGAGCTTATCGCCCCGGCGCTGCAGGGAGCAACGTTAAGCGATGGGCAGTTGAAAGACGGTACGAAAGGCATTCGCCTGGACACCGTCGAGAAGAGCAGCCCTGCCGCGCAGGCCGGATTGCATCAGGAAGATGTCATCATTGGCGTGAACCGCAATCGCGTGCAGTCCATTGCCGAACTGCGCAAGGTGCTGGAGAGCAAACCGGCGGTCATTGCCCTGCAGGTCATGCGTGGCAATGAGTCTATCTACATTCTGTTGCGCTAAGCATTTGCGATCCCGGACATCACCGCTGCGTGTGATGTCCGGATAACTCATGTTATGCTGCAAATCGTTCCTTTTTTCACGACACGCGCATCATGCTTTTAAAGCTCTTACGTTCCATTGTCATCGGTTTGATTGTCGCTGGCCTGCTGCTGCTGGCGATGCCGTCTTTGCGTCAGTTTAACAAGCTGTCTGCCCCCCAGTTCGACAGCACGGATGAAACGCCGGCGACCTATAACCAGGCCGTTCGCCGTGCCGCCCCTGCCGTGGTTAACGTTTATAACCGCGGCCTCAACAGCTCAGCACATAACCAGCTTGAGATCCGCACCCTTGGCTCCGGGGTGATTATGGACGAGCGCGGCTACATTATTACGAACAAACACGTGATCAACGATGCCGACCAGATCATCGTCGCCCTGCAGGATGGCCGCGTGTTTGAGGCGTTGCTTGTGGGTTCAGACAGCCTGACCGATCTGGCCGTGCTGAAGATTAACGCCACGGGCGGATTGCCGGTCATTCCGATCAACCGTAAACGTACGCCGCACATCGGCGATGTGGTGCTGGCGATCGGTAACCCGTACAACCTGGGCCAGACCATCACGCAAGGAATTATCAGCGCGACCGGTCGAATCGGCCTCAACCCGTCAGGACGGCAGAACTTCCTGCAGACGGATGCGTCAATCAACCACGGCAACTCCGGCGGCGCGCTGGTCAACTCGCTGGGCGAACTGATGGGCATCAACACCCTCTCGTTCGATAAAAGCAACGACGGCGAGACGCCGGAAGGGATCGGCTTTGCTATTCCGTTCCAGCTGGCGACCAAGATTATGGATAAGCTGATCCGCGACGGACGCGTGATCCGCGGCTATATCGGTATCGGCGGGCGCGAAATTGCGCCAATGCATACTCAGGGCGGCGGTATCGACCAGATTCAGGGCATCGTCGTCAACGAGGTGGCACCGGGTGGCCCGGCGGCTAACGCGGGGATTCAGGTTAATGATGTCATCGTGTCGGTCAACGGCACGCCGGCAGTCTCTGCCCTGGAGACGATGGACCAGGTGGCCGAAATTCGCCCTGGCTCGATCATCCCTGTGGAAATCATGCGCAACGATAAGAAAATGACGCTGCACGTGACGATTCAGGAATACCCGGCAACAAATTAGCCCCATAAAAAAACCGAAGCACTTACTGGCTTCGGTTTTTTTGCCGGGTGGCGCTAGCGCTTACCCGGCCTACGGGAGACACTTCGTTTTACTTGTTAACGAACTCTTCACCCAGAGTGATATCTTTCTTCAGCGTGTCCAGCATGCCTTCCATCGCGTTTTGCTCAAACGCGCTCAGCGTACCGATAGGCTTACGCTCTTCAATACCGTTTTTGCCCAGCAGCAGCGGCTGAGAGAAGAAGCGGGCATGTTCGCCGTCGCCTTCAACGTAAGCACATTCAACAACGCCTTTCTCGCCCTGCAGGGCGCGAACCAGTGACAGACCGAAACGTGCAGCCGCCTGGCCCATAGACAGGGTTGCAGAACCGCCACCCGCCTTCGCTTCCACCACTTCAGTGCCCGCGTTCTGGATTCGTTTGGTCAGGTCAGCTACTTCCTGCTCGGTGAAGCTCACGCCCGGGATCTGCGACAGCAGAGGCAGAATAGTCACGCCAGAGTGGCCGCCGATAACCGGCACTTCCACTTCTGTTGGCTGTTTGCCTTTCAGCTCAGCAACGAAGGTGTTGGAACGGATGATATCCAGCGTGGTCACGCCGAACAGTTTGTTTTTGTCGTACACACCTGCTTTCTTCAGCACTTCGGCTGCGATAGCAACGGTGGTGTTCACCGGGTTAGTGATGATACCGATGCATGCTTTCGGGCACACTTCAGCGATCTGCTGCACCAGGTTTTTCACGATGCCCGCGTTGACGTTGAACAGGTCTGAACGATCCATGCCTGGCTTACGCGCCACGCCTGCAGAAATCAGGACCACGTCAGCACCCTGCAGCGCAGGACGCGCATCTTCACCGGAGAAGCCTTTGATTTTTACAGCGGTCGGGATGTGGCTCAGGTCAACCGCCACGCCTGGGGTTACCGGAGCAATATCGTACAGGGAGAGTTCTGAGCCTGAAGGCAGTTGGGTTTTCAGTAGTAGGGCAAGCGCCTGGCCGATACCACCAGCAGCGCCGAGGACTGCGACTTTCATCCTAAACTCCTTATTATGGTTAACTTAAGTATCTGTAAATCCGTTGCCGCGACCTTAAATCAGCATGTCTTTAATTACAATTTTCGAAGCTAAAGAATTTGAGGTCACACGACTTTATCTCTCACCAGAAAGCTATCTGACGACAGATGGCAACGAATTAAGAGGTGGTTACAATACACCCTGCCACGCCACCAAAACAACATCATTTTGATAACATTTAATTTACTTTTAAGCTTATTTGCGCGGCGTGACCCAGGCATGTTTTCTGATAACGAAATCTGATAAAATCACTCCCTTTCATAACATTATTTCAGCCTGCCGTTGAGCAGATAATTTGCATAAAAATTCATCCACATGCATAATAATGTTGTTTCTTTCGTCATATTCCGGGTGACTTATGCGAAGCTCGTCTAAGCAAGAAGAATTGGTAAAAGCGTTTAAGGCGCTACTTAAAGAAGAGAAATTCAGTTCTCAGGGAGAAATTGTTCAGGCGCTGCAGGAACAAGGCTTCGATAATATCAACCAGTCGAAAGTCTCCCGCATGTTAACCAAGTTTGGCGCGGTGCGTACCCGCAACGCCAAGATGGAGATGGTCTATTGCCTGCCGGCTGAACTTGGCGTGCCGACCACCTCCAGCCCGCTCAAGAATTTGGTTCTGGATATTGACTATAACGACGCCGTTGTGGTCATCCACACAAGCCCGGGTGCCGCGCAGCTGATTGCCCGCATGCTGGACTCGTTAGGTAAAACAGAGGGTATTCTCGGCACCATTGCCGGTGATGACACCATCTTTACCACCCCGGCTAGCGGTTTCTCCGTGAAGGATCTCCACGAAGCGATTCTGGTTCTGTTCGAACAGGAACTGTAATGCGCTCTCCCCGTAGCGCCGCTGCGGGGATCATTCTGCTCTCGCATCATTTCCCCCTTTATTTCACTGCCCTTGCTTTGACGATTAGTGCTTTTTACCACTCATTAACATTCATCCAGTGAATAACAATCCCGCAAATCGCACAAAAAATCAAAAAGCATTATCCCTATGATTTTCTTATAAATACCAACACAAATTGCTCATAAAACACCCAGCATTATGCAATTAGGTTATAAAAAAAAGCGTGTTTAACACGTAATAACAAGAGAAACCATTAGTCTGGTATTAATTTTTTACGTTATTAGTGTATACTTGATTTTGTGATGAGGGTCACGAAACAAGACCCCACTAAAAAATTCGACGAGGTAAGAATCATGAAAATCAAAACTACTGTAGCGGCGCTGAGCGTCCTGTCTGTCCTGTCCTTCGGTGCTTTCGCGGCTGACGCTATTAATGCTGACCAGGCGCAATCCCGTGAGGCAATCGGTACGGTTTCTGTCGGCGCTGTTGGCACGTCTCCAATGGACATGCATGAGATGCTGAACAAAAAAGCGGAAGAAAAAGGTGCGTCATCCTATCGCATTATCGAAGCGCGTTCCGGTGACCACTGGCATGCCACCGCCGAGCTGTACAAATAAGTTTAAGTAATCACTGAAGACATAACTCTCCACTCAACGGCACCAGGCATAAAAATAGCAGTTCAACCCTTCTCGCCGTTGAGCAAAAAACCTGTTCAGGAGTAAAGACTATGAAAACCAAATTGATCATCGCAACCCTGGGTCTGGCATCCGCTCTCTCTTTCGGCGCAAGCGCAGCCGTACAGCAAGTGAATGCCGATCAGGCACAAAATCTGCAGCCAATGGGTAGCGTCTCCGTGACGTCAGTCACCGGCTCCCCGATGGACATTCGTCAGGAACTTGCCGCCAAAGCTGAAAAAGCAGGCGCCAGCAGCTATCGCGTCACCGAACTGAATCAGGGTGACCACTGGCACGCCACGGCTGAACTGTATAAATAAACCCTCGTCGTATCTCATCATACGACTTGCCCCTGGCCTCGTGGTCAGGGGCTTTTTTCATTTAATGCCGCGCGTTAAAGCGAAGCTGTCCTTCAAGCTCTTCCTCCGCTTCATCGAAGAGTAATATCAGCGCGCCGAAACGTCTGCGCAGCTTATCGGGCAGATGGATAAACTCAATCTCCAGCGGTAGCGGCAGCATGCTGCCGGTGACCACGTCCCACAGCGTATCCAGATTGGTCACGCTTTCCCGTTCAAGATCAAACGCCCGGATAAATTCCCGATAAAAGTCTTCCTGACTGTCGATTTCGTCAAAATCAAAAGTATAGGTTTTCATTGCCAGCCACCCAGTCCAGGCGGGCGGCAGATGCCGCCCAGTCTATTATAATCCCCCGATATGCAGGGTTTTAACTTCCAGATACTCTTCCAGCCCCAGCACGGATCCCTCACGTCCAAGACCGGACTCTTTTACGCCGCCGAAAGGCCCCAGCTCGGTGGAAACGGCGCACTCGTTAATGCCAATCATCCCGCTCTCGATGGCCTGTGAAACGCGGAAAACCCGGGAAAGGTTCTGGGTGTAGAAGTAAGCTGCCAGCCCGTAAGGCGTGTTATTCGCACGCTGGATGACTTCATCTTCCGAGGTGAAGCGGAAACACGCCGCAACCGGACCAAACGTCTCTTCTTCTGCCAGCTTCATGCCTTCGTGACAGTCGCCCAGCACGGTTGGCATCCAGAAATTACCGCCCAGCGGATGGGGTTTGCCGCCCGCCAGCACGGTCGCCCCTCGTGTGACAGCATCTTCAACATGCTCACGGACCTTGTCGACCGCGGCGGATTCAATCAGCGGTCCGACGACGACGCCGTCCTCAAGGCCATTCCCCACCTTAAGGGCATTAACCGCATCTGCGAGCTTATTCACAAACTTGTCGTAGACGGTTTCCTGAATGTAGAAGCGGTTCACGCTGACGCAGACCTGCCCGGCATTGCGGAATTTATTGGCGATCGCGCCTTTTACCGCAGCCTCGATGTCGGCATCCTCAAAGACGATATACGGAGCATTTCCCCCCAGCTCCATCGAGACTTTTTTCATGGTTTCTGCGGCGTTGCGCACCAGCGTTTTGCCGACGGAGGTCGAACCGGTAAAGGAGATTTTACGCACGTCGTGGCTGGCCATGATCGCATCGCTGATTTCATGGGTATTTCCGGCCACCGCGTTGAGCACACCGTCGGGCACGCCCGCCTGTTTTGCCAGCGTCAGCAGCGCAAAGGCGCTGAGCGGCGTGTTATTGGCCGGTTTGATGACACCGGTACACCCGGCTGCCAGCGCCGGGCCTAGCTTGCGGGTGAGCATCGCCATCGGGAAGTTCCACGGCGTGATGGCCGCGACCACGCCGATGGGCTCACGGGTCGCCAGAATGCGCGAGCCGGGCTTGATTGGCGGAATAATCTCACCGTTCGCGCGCTTGGCCTCTTCGGCAAACCACTGGATAAAGCTGGCGGCATACTCCACTTCCCCTTCCGCCTCTTTCAGGGGCTTGCCCTGCTCGGTGGTCATTAACCGCCCGAGCCAGCTTTTATTTTCAATAATCAGTTCGTACCAGCGGTACAGAATCGCCGAACGCTCTTTCGCGGTTTTGGCACGCCATGCCGGGAAGGCTTTGGTGGCCGCTGCGATCGCTTCTTCGGTTTGCGCTTTACCCGCTTTCGCAACTTTAGCGATGACCTCACCGGTCGCGGGGTTCAGCACATCAAACGTTGTGTCCAGCGTTTTCCAGATGCCGTCGACCAGATAGCCGGTCTGAAAAAGGGTGTTGTCCTGAAGCGCCTGAGTCGTCATGTGTCCTCCCTTCCTGAATGTAAGTACGTGCTGGAATAAGTATAGCCACAAAAAAACCGACGCTTTTGGCGTCGGTTTTTTTACTTCAGTCAGTTATCCGTGAGGGCATTCTGGTAGCGATGCAGCATAAACACCAGCCGCCCTACCGGCTCGGTCACCTGTGGCGGCGCTTGCCAGTGCTTGAGTTTTTCCTGATAAATATCCAGTTCTTCAAGCAGTTGGGTAAAGTAACGACGGCGTTTGTCGTCACTGCTGGCGGAAAGCACATGGTCGGCGGTACGACGCAGCTGACGGTGGAAGGCCGAGAGATCGTCGTTGATCGGCACCGGCGCGTTGCGCAGACGCTGGTGCGCGATGATCATGGTTAACGCCAGGCGGAACTTCGCTATGTCGCCCGGGAACTTGTTCAGCAGTAAAAACAGCTGCTGGTAGAGCGCGGGCAGGTGGTTCTCTTTACGACGCGCGGTATTGGTAGTCATCGACGACACGGCAGCCGATACAAACTGGTTCAGCAATACGCGCCCCGTCCGCGCCTGCGAGTTATCCCGGACCAGCAGAATCACCATCATCGCCAGGAAGCAGCCCACCAGCTGACCCAGCGCGCTGTCGAGGAACTGGCTGAAGTGGAAGGTCATCGGGTTATCCAGCACGATGATGTTAATCGTACTCGCCAGCGCCCCCAGCGATCCCAGGCGGCGCTTTTGCACTTCAATGCCGATAAAGAACGCCATCACCGCTAGGCTAATACAGAGCAGCAGCATGCTCTGCTGCGTCGACGGGATGATGACCAGGAAATAGAGCGCGCCTATCGGCAGCGCGGCGATGGTACCGTAGAGGAAATCAATGGCGACCATGCGCGGGTTAGGCAGACGCATCGCCAGTGCGGTCACGACGGCAATCATCACCATCGCGCCGCTGCCGGACGTCCAGCCCGTCCACAGCCAGAACAGCGTGCCGAGCATACAGGCAAGCGTGGTACGCCAGAAGTTGACCATCGCGTGATGGCGCTCGGCAGACTCCGCCTTGATCACCACTTCGCCCTGGAGCACCTCTTCTTCCGCCGCGCTGATTTTGGTGTTACCGATCACGCCGCGCTTAAGCAGCAGATAGCGCGTTGCGGCCCCAACCCAGGTGTAGATCGTCACCGGCGTCTCGCGCTCCCCGGTCCAGGCAATCACCCGGCGCATGCGCTTAAGTTGCTTATGCACGTCCTGCACGGTCTCTACCGGCTCGGCAAACAGCTCACGGAACGTGTCGGTGACTGCTTCCGGGCGGGTGTTCTGGATAAGATAGGTTTCGCAGGCCTGGGTAATCAGCGTTAAGGAGACGGTGTTCAGGGCTTTAAGGCGGCGATTCGCCCGCGCCCAGCGAGACGACTCCATATTGAGGTTGCTGCGCATCCCTTCCAGCGCCTGCGTACGACGAACCAGTCCGCTCCAGGCTTTATCCACCTCTTCGCTGTCGCCGTGTTTAATGCACAGCTGCATCAGCTGGTACTGGGCAACGATCAGCGCGTCCAGCTCGCGATCCACCTCTTGCTTGATCGAGCGCGGGGAGAAAAGCAGGTCAGCCACGATCGCGCAGACAATACCAATCACAATCTCGCTGCAGCGCTCCACGGCAAACTGCGGCGCGAGCAGCGGTTCGCTTTGGATGGTGATGACAATGATCAGCGCGGTATAGCCCGCCAGCCCCCAGGCGTAGGAGTTCTCGACTTTTACCAGAGACGAGACCCAGGTGCAGAAGCCCGCCCAGATGCAGCAGACCATTAGCATCAGCAGCGGCGTGCGGATCATCAGAATAATAATGGTCAGCGCCGCGAAACAGCCGATAAACGTCCCGATGATACGTAGCATCCCGCGATAGCGGATCGCACCAGAGTAGGGTTCTCCACCCGCGGCGAAGGCAGGGCCCGCCGCGACAATCGCGGCGGTCAGCACCGCCCAGCGAGGGGTTTCAAGCTGGAAGTGGAAGCCAACGAACAGCGCCAGCACGATGGCGCACGCCAGCTTCACGGCGAAGCGAATGTGCTGACTGGCGATGGAAAAGGTACCCATGGCGATTAACCAAACTCGCGCAGGCGATGGGCAATTTTACGGAAGAGGGAATCCTGGCTGGCATCCCGATCTTTTTCTCCGGTGATCACCACCGTCGCCGTGGTACCCGCTGGCCACAGGTTGCCCTGCTGCTCATCCAGATGAATACGTACCGGCACGCGCTGCGCCAGACGCACCCACTCCAGGTTAGAATCCACCGTCGCCATCCCTTTGGCATCGTTAGAGCTGCTGGAGTTGGTTACCCCTGCGGCAACGCTGTCGACAGTACCTTTAAAGACGCGGTTGCTGCCAAGCGGCGTGACTTCTGCGCGATAACCCGGACGAACGCCCTCCAGCTTGGTCTCTTCCATATAGGCGAGCACGTAGAAGGAGTTCTGTTTAACCAGCGCCACGGCGGTTGAGCCACGGGTGATAAACTCCCCGGCATAGACGTTCAGGTTGGTCACCCAGCCATCGGCCGGCGCGCGGATAACGGTCCGCTCCAGGTCGAGCTTCGCCAGATCGCGCGTTGCCTGCGCTTTCGCTAACTGGTGCAGCACGGTTTGCAGCACGTTGTTGGACTGGTCAATCTCTTCGCGGGACATGGCCTGAACGCCAAGCTGGTTACGACGGCCTGCCTCACGGCGTTTCTCTGCGGCCAGCGCCTGGTAATAGGCCACGTCTGCTTCTGCTTCCTCCAGCGCCTTCTGGTAACGAGGCTGGTCGATGGTGAACAGGACCTGATCTTTCTTCACCAGCTGGTTATCGTGAACGTTAACCGCCGTGATAAGGCCGGCCACGTCGGGGGCAATTGCCACCACATCGGCGCTAAAGCGCGCGTCACGCGTCCACGGTGATTCGGTGTAATAAACCCAGGCGCGAAAAATAGCGATGAACGCGAGGATAACCAGCGCCATGGTAATGGCGGTGCGGGAGATTTTTCTTGTTAGCGTTTTCACATCAACCTCAGACAAACATGCGCGATATCAGGTAAAACAGGCAGCAATACAGCGCGGTATTGAACAATGCAGGGTGCCAGACGAAATCGTAGATCCCAGTCGGGACCAGCACCTTGCGCACCAGCCAGAAGATCGCCAGTGATAAAAGAAGCTCGAAAAATATCGGTGGGAACGACAGACCGAACACCACGATAACGGGAAACAGACTCATGTTGACCTTGATAAGAGAGAGTGCAGGCTTCAGAATTTTTTAGCGCACGCCATCGCAGGAGAGCTAGAAACGCAGGGCGAGAATGGCGCAGCCGTTATGTAATTAATAATATATTAACGTAACTGTTATGCTGTTATCTATCATATGTGATCTAAATCACTTTTAAGCCAGAGTGAACAATGGAACGTTTAAAACGCATGTCCGTCTTCGCCAAAGTGGTTGAACTCGGCTCATTTACCGCCGCTGCGCGCCAGCTTCAGATGAGCGTCTCATCCATCAGCCAGACGGTGTCCAAACTGGAAGATGAGCTTCAGGTTAAGCTGCTCAACCGCAGCACCCGCAGCATCGGGTTGACGGAAGCCGGTAAAATTTACTATCAGGGCTGTCGCCGCATGCTGCATGAAGTGCAGGATGTTCACGAACAACTCTATGCCTTTAACAACACGCCCATCGGCACGCTGCGTATAGGGTGTTCTTCAACTATGGCACAAAATGTTCTCGCTGCCATGACGGCGGACATGCTGAAAGAGTACCCTGGGCTTACCGTCAATCTGGTGACGGGCATCCCTGCCCCAGACCTGATCGCCGATGGATTAGACGTGGTGATCCGCGTTGGCGCGTTGCAGGACTCCAGCCTGTTCTCGCGTCGCCTCGGGAGCATGCCGATGGTGGTCTGTGCCTCGAAGAGCTATCTGGCGCAGTACGGTGTGCCGGAGAAACCTGCCGATCTCGCTAACCACTCCTGGCTGGAGTACAGCGTCCGCCCCGATAATGAATTTGAGCTGATTGCTCCGGAAGGGATCTCCACCAGGCTGCTGCCGGAAGGCCGGTTCGTCACCAACGATCCGATGACCATTTCGCGCTGGCTGGTGGCCGGCGCCGGGATCGCCTACGTGCCGCTGATGTGGGTGATCAATGAGATCAACAGCGGCGTGCTGGAGATCCTCTTCCCGCGCTATCAGTCCGATCCACGCCCGGTCTACGCCCTGTATACCGAGAAGGACAAGCTGCCGCTGAAGGTGCAGGTTTGTATTAACTATCTGACGGACTATTTTGTCGACGTAGCAGAGCTGTTTCAGGGAATGCGCGGAAGAAGAAAGGAATAAATAATTAATTTCTGAAATATCCGCGCCATTAATATTTCAGGATGAAGCCGGCCTTCATCCAGGAATATTCTTTAGCTTCTATCAGGAATAGCGAATTGACACTGCCGCCGCCTGCCCTTTACCTTATAAACAGTCTGACATTCAGACTGTTATTATTTTGTTGCTGATTTGAATAATAAAATGTATTTCGCAGGATGACGTTAAACAAGGAAACGAAATGAATCTATTTGAACAAACACCGCCGTCACGCAGGCGCTACGGACTCGCCGCGTTCATTGGCTTAATTGCAGGAATTGTCTCCGCGTTTGTCAAATGGGGAGCCGAGGTGCCACTCCCGCCACGCAGTCCCACCGATTTATTTACCGGCGCATGCGGCCCTGAGCAATTAATAAGAGCCGCAGGCCAGATAGATTGCTCCCGCAATTTTTTAAATCCACCCTATGTTTTTTTACGCGACTGGCTGGGCGTAGTTGATCCTAACGCAGCAGTTTATACCTTTGCCGGACATATATTTAACTGGGTCGGCGTAACGCATATTATTTTCTCAATCGTCTTCGCGGTTGGGTATTGTGTCGTTGCTGAAGTCTTCCCGAAAATTAAACTCTGGCAGGGTTTGCTGGCGGGTGCATTGGCACAGCTTTTTGTACACATGCTCTCCTTCCCGCTGATGGGGCTGACGCCACCGCTGTTTGATCTGCCCTGGTATGAACACGTGTCAGAGATCGTGGGTCATCTGGTCTGGTTCTGGTCGATCGAAATCATTCGACGTGACTTGCGTAACCGCATTACTCACGAGCCGGATCCGGAGATCCCGCTGGGTAACTTACGTTAAAAAAATGGCGCTACATCTGTAGCGCCATTTTTTATGTTTGCTCAGGTCAGGCCGTGCCGCCCACCGTCAGATTATCCACTTTCAGCGTTGGCTGACCCACGCCAACCGGCAGGCTCTGGCCTTCTTTACCGCAGACGCCCACGCCGTTATCCAGCTTCAGATCGTTACCAACCATGGAAATCTGCTGCATGGCTTCAATGCCGGAGCCAATCAGCGTCGCGCCTTTCACCGCTTTGGTCACTTTGCCCTTCTCGATCAGATACGCTTCTGAAGTCGAGAAGACAAACTTACCGGAGGTGATATCCACCTGGCCGCCGCCAAAGTTTGGCGCAAAGATACCGTAATCCACGGATTCGATAATCTCCTGCGGCGTGGATTTGCCCGGCAGCATATAGGTGTTGGTCATGCGCGGCATCGGCAGGTGCGCGTAAGATTCACGGCGGCCGTTACCCGTTGGCGCTACGCCCATCAGGCGCGCGTTGAGTTTGTCCTGCATGTAGCCTTTCAGAACGCCGTTTTCGATCAGCACGTTGTACTGGCCTGGCGTACCTTCATCGTCGATAGAAATCGAGCCGCGGCGGTCAAGCATGGTGCCATCATCCACTACGGTGCAAAGCTCAGAGGAGACGAGCTGTCCGATCTGGCCGCTGAACACGGACGTCCCACGACGGTTAAAATCGCCTTCCAGACCGTGGCCCACCGCTTCGTGCAGCAGCACGCCCGGCCAGCCTGCGCCCAGCACCACCGGGAATGTCCCGGCCGGCGCCGCAACAGCATTAAGATTCACCAGCGCCATGCGCACGGCTTCTTTAGCCCACGCGTCAGCGCGCGCTTCGCCGTCAACATCACCCAGGAACCAGTCATAGCCGAAACGACCGCCGCCGCCGCTTGAGCCGCGCTCGCGTTTGCCGTTGTCATCGACCTGCACGCTGATGGAGAGACGCACCAGCGGACGCACATCGGCCGCAAGCGTACCGTCCGTTGCCGCCACCAGAATCAGTTCATACACACCGCTCAGGCTGGCGGAGACTTCCTGAACACGTTTGTCGGCAGCGCGCGCCACTTTATCCACGCGGCGCAGGATGTCCAGCTTCTCTTCGCGGCTCATGCTCTGCAGCGGGTCGATGCTGGTATAAAGCGCGGAGTGCTGCACTTCACCCAGGGTTTTTACGCGACCGTCGCCGGTATCGCGCACAATGGTACGCGCGGCCTGAGCGCTCTGCTCAAGCGCGGCCAGGCTAATCTGGTCGGCATAGGCAAAACCGGTTTTTTCGCCGCTGATGGCGCGCACGCCGACGCCCTGGTCAATGTTATATGAGCCATCTTTGATGATGCTGTCTTCTAAAACCCAGGATTCGTGATAGCTCGACTGGAAATAGAGATCGCCGTAGTCGAGACGGCGTTCGGTCAGTTGACCAAGAATGGAGAACAGGTCCTGATGGCTCAGGCCGTTCGCTGCGAGCAAATGTTCACTTACCAGGTTCAGACTCATCGTATTGCTACTCGTTCGTTGCCGCCCGTGGCGGTATAAAGATCGTATTTATTGAGAGTGAGGCAATTACCAGCCCACGTCAAATCATTGCTGTGCATCTTTGCGCGGCTGGCGCAGCACCTCGTTAATCTGCGGTTTATCCACCGGACCGGTAATGCGGTAGCGCAGAATGGAGACCTTGCTCCACAGCGGCCCCAGCACTTTACTGGCGGCAAACACCGCCGCACCGACAATCGGGTTAACCACAAAGGCCGCCGCCACGCCCACGCTGGCGGAAATTTCCGGCGCCACCACGGCTTCCATATCCAGCTCGCGACGCACGAGGTTGACCGAGCCTTTCATGGCGATGTCCGCTTCCAGCCCATCCACCAGCGTGTCGTCCGTGTGCAGAACGCCGTCCTTGATCCACGCCGTACTGCGGATGGAATCGTAATAGAAACCTTCGCTGAAGGTGTCGCTGAAATCGAAGCGCAGCTTGCGAAGCAGCGCATCAAAACTCAGCAGGCGCAGGATCTGCCCGGCACGCCCCGTGCTCACATCGGCGATTTCACCTTTGCCAAAGTGTGTTTTCAGAATACCGTTCAGTGACGCTTCGTCCGGTGTCCACGGCGCGGCACGCCAGTGAAGATCGTAATTAACGTTAAACGAGGAGCCGCGCAGCGGCGTGCTGATGCCAAAGAAGTTGGCTGCCGCATCCAGCTTGTTGCCTTTAATGTCGCCCTTCAGGGACGTGCGCTGCTCGCCCGGGTTATTCACCCACTCTCCACCCGCCGTCATGCGGCCAAAGCCGGTGTCGATCAATCCGCCGGAGAGCTTGAGCGTATTCCCTTGGATGGCAAAATCACCGTCGATACGGCCATATTTTTGCCCCCACAGCCAGCACTCCGCGCAGCGCAGCTGCAGATCGGGCCAGCCGCTAAAATCGACGCGGGTAGTATTACTCAGCGGCGATGTATTCGCCGGTTTATCTTTACTCGCGGCAGCCGGATTGTAGTAGAGATAGCGGATCGCTGCCTGCCACGGCGCGTTATTGCGCATGGTCAGCGTGCCGTTGATTTCCCGGCCCTGCGCCTCCACTTTTGAGCCGTTAGCGGTTGGCTGGGAGACAATGCTCAGATTGTTCCACTGCTGTCCGCCCAGCATCAGCGACGGCGTGCGTACGGTAATGGTCTGCGGGAACTGGGCGGCCTCATCAACGTTTTGCCCAACGCCTTTCTGGAACAGCGCCAGCCACTCCGCACCGTCCATCGGCGGGAGATTCAGCTCAACGCCCGCATGCTCAGGCAACGGCGGCGTGGTTTTGCTGTCCGTCGTCCAGATGGCTCTGTCGAGGGTAAGCTTGCGGTTAAGCAGCCAGCGGCTGTTAAAGTGGTTTGTTCCGCCCGCACTTCCGGTCAGCGCGAAGCTGTCCAGATTGCCATCCACGTTAAGCTTCACCGGCAGCGGCTGTCCGGCCTGTTTATCCAGCGGCGCAGGCAGCTGGCTTTGAAGATTCTTCAGGTCACCCGTAATGTCGACCTTATAGTGTGCACCCGCGTGATAAGGCAGGTCGATTGCCACTTTGCCCTGCCAGGCGACCGCGCCCGCTACTGACGCCTCAATCGGCTTCGGCAGGACGTCCATACGCGACGGCTGCCAGTTGCCGTCCAGATTAACGGCCACCTGATAAGCCTTTTGCCCCTCGGCTGTTGAGAAGTCGATATTCACCGGCTGATTAAACCAGCTGGCGGTCAGCGGCTCGCTTTTCAAATTACCGTTCACAAAGCTGAACTGTCCGCTGAGGTCTTTCAGGGTGCTATCAAGCGGTTTAATGTACAGGCTGTTGTGCTTCAGACGGACGTCACCTTTGGCGGTGGTCATTTCACCGTCCAGCGGGATATCAAGATGTAAGCGAGCATTCACATCGCCATCGAGCTGGAGCTGCTGAAGGGTCGCCGCCAGCGACTCTTTGAGTGGCGTCTCCTCAAAGTACGGCCCCACCGCTTTCCCCGGGCCGTTGATGTCGGCATCAATCAGCAGCTTCTCTTTTGAGTAGTCCGGGATGTTGGCCGTCAGGTTGCTGGCCGTTACGCCTCCCAGCGCAACGCTGTCCGCCTTCATCCATAATCCGTCGTTGAGGAAGTTAAGCTCGATATCCAGGTTTTTCAGCGCGGGCCAGCCCGGCTGGAACGCGAAGGTGGCGTCGTGCAGCGGCACCAGCACCTGGAACTGCCCCTCATTATGTTTGTACGGGAAAAGATGCGGGTTACCGCCGTAGACCAGCGTGGCGTTTTCCGCCTGACCGCCCTGAATTGCGCCGCTCAGATAGTCGACCAGCGCTTTACCCATCAGATTTTCCGGGAAATAGCGCCAGGCCTGAGAACCGTCATCGGTACTGATCCCGGCCAGAATGCCCAGCCACGGTTCGTCACCCTGCGGCTGTAAATAGCGGAAGTCACCCCGCGCGTGTACCGCTTTGGCTTTGACGTCGATATGGCGACCATCAAGCTGGAAGCCCTTATCGTTACGGAGCCAGTTAAGCACCGCGCTGCCCTGTTCAATTTCCAGCGGCGCGCGGAAGACCGTCTCGTAAGGCATTTTAGCGTTGTGCATATCGGCCGTCAGCCTGCCGTTCTCCACGCTGCCTTCCAGCTTGCCGCTGAAATGCTCCGCGCCCGGCAGCATCTTCCACTGCTTCCAGGCAAGATCTTTCCATGTTGCCTGGAAACGGGTTTTTTCCGTCGCCTGAAGCGGGATATCCAGCGCCAGAGAATCAATTTTTCCGCTCGGCTGCGTTGCCAGCCAGATCTCGCCCAGGTCCGGAGAGAGCTTTGCCGCCATGGAGCGCAGGCCTTCAATGGCCGCCAGATCCAGGTTGCTGGCGCGGATGCGCAGCTCATCGCTGCGTTTATTCGCCGCGCCGCCCACGTCCTGCTCCGGCATCCAGGCCAGCGTCAGCGCACCGCGCGGCCACGGCTTGCCGTCCATCGTGATGCGCGTATCCGGGATGGCGAACTGCCAGCCCTCTTTTTCCTGCGTCACGTGCGCGGTGAGGTTATCAACGGAAAGCTGATGCTGCTGTCTTTCACCCTTCCAGCTCGCGCCCCCTTGCTTCAGCCAGATATCGCCGCTGGCAAATTTCCCTTTCGTCAGGGTCATCCAGCCCTCAAGGCTGAAACGGGCGGTTTCCAGCTGCATGTTTTGCTGCAGCCAGTCGCCGAGCCAGGGCTTTACATCCACATCGTCGGCCTGCAGCCAGACTTTGCCGTTGTTTAACAGGCCGTCATCGTCACGCAAGTCCATACGCACCTGCATGACGCCGTGCTGGCCGTTCAGGCTGGAAAGATTGACCTGCCCCTCGGCGCGGTGTCGATCCTTGCCGTTAAGCCAGGTCAGCTGCGGGATCGCCAGTTCGGCGCGCTGGCCAGAAAGGGTAATAAAGCTCACTTCGCTGTCGCGCAGATCGAAATGATCGAACTGGCGGAGGAAGAGATCGCTGAAGCGGTTGGCTTCCAGGCCCTGATTGTTATCACCGCCCGTCAGCGGCGTATTGGTCAGAAACTGGAGTTGATAAAAGGTGAGATCGCGAAACTGCCAGCGCAGATGCAACAGGCTTTGCCAGACGTCCAGCGCCAGGGTTACGCGTTTGATTTTGAGATGACCGCCATCTTTCAGGCTGGCCTTGATGTCACGGACATCCAGCGTCGGGCCAAAATTCTGCCAGCTGGCGCTAACCTGGCTTACGTCGACCGGCACGCCGGTGGTGGATTCGATTTTCGCCAGCAGCTGCGGACGCCAGCTGTCCAGATGCGGTAAAACGAGGCGTAGCCCGCTCACGAGCAACGCGACAATCACGACCAGCGTTGCCCCTGTAAGCACTAAAATCCCCGGCAATCGCCTCACGCATCTCTCCTTGTCAGCTTTCGTCACGCAGCGTACTGCGTTTTACATCATTACGACGTCAAACTGCTCCTGGTTATAGAGCGGTTCAATTTGTACTTTTACCTGTTTGCCGACAAAGATTTCCACTTCCGCCAGCGCGTGCGACTCTTCGCCTTTCAGGGCTTCAGCCACCGCAGGGGAAGCATAGACCAGAAAACGGTCTGAGTCGTAGGCATGATGGACACGGACAATTTCACGCATGATCTCGTAGCAGACCGTCTCCACCGTCTTTACCGTTCCGCGTCCATGGCAGGTTGGACACTCATTACACAGGACATGTTCCACGCTTTCGCGGGTCCGTTTCCGGGTCATTTCCACCAGGCCTAGCTGCGAGAAGCCATTGATGCTGGTCTTCACGCGATCTTTACTCAGCGCCTGCTCCAGCGAGTGCAGCACACGACGACGATGGTCTTCATTACTCATATCGATAAAGTCGATGATGATAATGCCGCCGAGGTTGCGCAGACGAAGCTGACGCGCAATCGCCTGCGTGGCTTCGATGTTGGTGTTGAAGATGGTGTCGTCCAGATTGCGATGACCGACAAACGCGCCGGTATTGATATCGACGGTGGTCATCGCTTCGGTCTGATCGATGATCAGATAGCCGCCGGACTTCAGTTCGACCTTGCGTTCTAGCGCTCGCTGGATCTCGTTTTCGACATCATAGAGATCGAAGATCGGCTGACGCCCGGTGTAATGCTCCAGCAGGCCCGGCATTTCCGGGATGTATTCAGCGGTAAACTCCAGAAGCGCTTCATACGTCAGGCGAGAGTCCACGCGAATGCGGTCGAGTTGGGCATCGGCAAAGTCACGCAGCACGCGCTGCGCAAGCGCCAGCTCACCGTACAGCTGGTAGCGAGTCTGGTTGCGTTTTTTACGCTCCATCACTTTGGTCCAGACGCGCTTCAGGTAAGCCGCATCCGACGCCAGGTCTTCTTCGCTGATCCCTTCTGCAGCGGTACGGATAATAAACCCGCCCTGTTCATCGCAGTAGGCACTGACCACTTTCTTCAGCCGCTCGCGCTCGCTTTCGCTCTCAATACGCTGCGAAACGCCCACGTGCGACGCGCCGGGCATAAAGACCAGATAGCGGGAAGGTAAGGTAATGTCGGTGGTCAGACGGGCACCTTTGGTGCCAAGGGGATCTTTCACCACCTGCACCATTAAGTCCTGACCCTGACGCACCAGCTCGGAAATGTCGCGCACGGCAAACTGCTTTTGCTCTTCGCCCGCGACGCATTCGGTGTGCGGCATGATGTCGGAGGCATGTAAAAATGCCGCCTTATCCAGTCCAATATCTACAAAAGCCGCCTGCATACCCGGTAGTACACGACTGACACGACCTTTGTAGATATTGCCTACTATTCCGCGCCGCGCTTCACGCTCAATATGAATTTCCTGAAGAATGCCACCGTCAATATAGGCCACACGGGTTTCCGATGGCGTTACGTTTACCAACAATTCAGCCGTCATAATTATCCCTTCCCTCACGCAGTGAGTTAAAATTGCTCAGCAACTCATACGTTTCCACCAGCGGTAAGCCGACTACGGCGTGATAGCTGCCATTAATCTTCCTGACAAAACAGCCACCCAACCCTTGAATACCGTATGCACCTGCTTTATCCATCGGTTCACCGCTGGCAATATAAGCGGCGATCTCGTCGTCGGTAATCACTCTGAACGTGACATCCGTAACCACCAGGCAATCCAGCACGTGCTGGCTGTCCGCCAGCGCGACGGCCGTCATCACCTGGTGCGTTTGCCCGGACATCTTGCGCAGCATGCGCGCCGCATGGTCGGCGTCATGCGGTTTCTCGAGGACTTCACCGTTAAGGATAACGATGGTATCTGCTCCCAGCACGGGCAGATCGCGCGGCACACAGGCCACGCCCGCCTGCGCTTTCTCGCGTGCCAGGCGAGACACGTACTGCTGAGCACTTTCGCCCTCAGCACGTTTTTCTTCAATGCCGGTCACGATGCGTTCAAAAGAGACCCCTAACTGCGTCAGGAGTTCCTGACGGCGCGGGGAGCCGGAAGCAAGATACAGAGACGTCATAGAAACCTTTTATTGCACAGCAAACTGCTGGCGAACCTTACGCATCAGCAGGAATAGCCACGGCCAGAGCACACCGTTTACTACACTACTCCAGAACACTTCCGGTCGGAAAGAGACGTTGATCACTAAAAACTCTGCCC
The DNA here is from genome assembly GCF_014982245.1 of Enterobacter cloacae complex sp. P6RS. Classification (NCBI taxonomy): domain Bacteria; kingdom Pseudomonadati; phylum Pseudomonadota; class Gammaproteobacteria; order Enterobacterales; family Enterobacteriaceae; genus Enterobacter; species Enterobacter cloacae complex sp. P6RS. Next base: position 28,589 of record NZ_JADCLB010000007.1, on the reverse strand, counting down.
AGAAAACAACGATATCCGCAGCAAGCGACAACAGCATCACGACCAGGGCCTGTTGCCAGAGCGCGAGGTTACGGAAGAGCTGGAATTTCAGTGCGACGAGGTACGCAATAATGCTCATGGACAGGGCGCGCACGCCCAGCGTAGAGCCACTAATGAGATCCAGTATGGCACCCATCACAAAACCCGTGCCGACATTTACGCGATGCGGCAGGGCAAGGATCCAGTAAAGTAAAATGAGCAAGACCCAGTTTGGCCGGAAAACGAGAATGTTATCCGGCCAGGGCATAATCTGCAGCAACAGTGCAATGAGGAACGAGAGCCAGATGACCCAGCGTCCCTGGCTACGATAGCTTGCCACTACTGCCCTCCCGAAGAGAGTTTAGGCGGTGGCGGCGCATCAGGCTGCGGCTGCGTTAACCCGGTTGCCGGCGCAGGCACGGGCGCAGGCGGCCCCATAGAGTCCGCTGGCGGAAGAACCTGCGGCATCATCTGCATCAGGCGTTCATTCGCCACGCGATGCACCTCTTCAGGCGTCATCGGGTTAGCACCGTTACGATCGGCACCCCAGAGCAGCAGCAGGTAGCGCAGACGCTGTAAACCGGCGGTTGGACGGGCCTGAATCACAGTGTATGCACGCTGCGTATCCAGCTTAACCGAAGAGACCACCGCAACCGGGTAACCTTCAGGGAAGCGTCCACCGAGACCGGACGTCACCAGCACGTCGCCGACACGGATGTCCGTGTTAGCAGGCAGATGTTCCAGCTGCAGATCGTCCGTGCAGCCGTTACCGGCCGCAATCACGCGGATATCGTTACGCAGGACCTGGATCGGCAGCGCGTGGGTGGCGTCGCAAATCAGCAGCACGCGGCTGGTCAGTTTGGCGACAGCAACGACCTGGCCTACTACGCCCTTATCACTGATGACGGGCTGACCTTCATACACCCCGTTCACGCTCCCTTTGTCGATCACAACCTGATCGCTGTAAGGGTCGTTCACGGTGGAGATCACCTGGGTAACCATCTTCTGCTCGTCCTGACGCAGCGGCGAGCCGAGCAGTTCACGCAGACGCGCGTTTTCCTGCTTGTATTGCCCCAGCATCAGCAGTTCGCTGTTTTTCAACAGCAGTTCCTGGCGTAATGCCCGGTTTTCAAGTTCGAGCTGGTCTCGTGAAGACAGCGTTTGAGAAACGGAGTCGAGCAGTTCACGGGGACCATTTGATATAAAGTAGAAAGGACTGACGGCGGTATCCATGTACGTTCGGATCTGGCTGAACGTACCGAGGCGGCTATCGGCAATAATGACGCCAAGCGCAACCAGAACCGCCAGAATGAGGCGAAACTGTAGCGATGGGCCACGGCTAAAAATTGGCTTCATAGGCTATGCGTATTCTCGTGTCAGAGAGAAAGGGTAGCGATTCGCTACCCTTTCACCATGACTACTCTTCGCTGAACAAGTCGCCGCCGTGCATGTCGATCATTTCCAGCGCCTTGCCACCACCGCGGGCGACGCAAGTCAGTGGATCTTCTGCAACTACGACAGGAATACCTGTCTCTTCCATCAACAGGCGGTCGAGGTTACGCAGCAGCGCACCACCACCGGTCAGAACCATACCGCGCTCGGAGATGTCGGACGCCAGTTCTGGTGGGCACTGTTCCAGCGCAACCATTACCGCGCTCACGATGCCCGTCAGTGGTTCCTGCAGTGCTTCCAGAATTTCGTTGGAGTTCAGGGTAAAGCCGCGTGGAACACCTTCCGCCAGGTTACGGCCACGCACTTCGATCTCACGCACTTCATCGCCCGGATACGCAGAACCGATTTCGTGTTTGATACGCTCTGCGGTGGCTTCACCGATCAGAGAGCCGTAGTTACGGCGCACGTAATTGATGATGGCTTCATCAAAGCGGTCACCACCGATACGTACGGAGGAGGAGTACACCACGCCGTTCAGTGAGATAACGGCCACTTCAGTGGTACCACCACCGATATCCACCACCATAGAACCGGTGGCTTCAGAAACAGGCAGACCCGCACCGATTGCCGCAGCCATTGGCTCTTCAATCAGGAACACTTCACGTGCGCCTGCACCCTGGGCAGATTCACGGATTGCGCGACGTTCTACCTGGGTTGCGCCAACCGGCACACACACCAGAACACGCGGGCTTGGGCGCATGAAGCTGTTGCTGTGAACCTGCTTGATGAAGTGCTGAAGCATTTTTTCAGTCACGAAGAAATCAGCGATAACGCCGTCTTTCATTGGGCGAATAGCGGCGATGTTGCCAGGGGTACGACCCAGCATCTGCTTCGCGTCATGACCCACTGCGGCCACGCTTTTCGGCGAGCCTGCACGATCCTGACGAATGGCCACAACAGAAGGCTCATTCAATACGATGCCTTGTCCTTTTACATAAATGAGGGTATTCGCGGTACCCAGGTCAATGGACAGGTCATTGGAAAACATGCCACGAAATTTTTTCAACATACTAAGGGATAATCCTGAAAGCTGGGGCGGAAAACAAAATCCGCTTACTTTACCAACCACACGCAGCAGCGACAAGGCGCAAAAATCATCTGCAACGGTGAAAATTTGTGCAGTACGTTTCCTGTTGTTACAAATTCATCCCCTGACTCCCTCAGGGCTGAGTAAACAGTCGTGTTCCTCACTGATATTTGTAACCCATTAAAGGTCGTTCACTGGCTTTTTGCTCGACATACTCAAAGCTACAGGCGCGATATTCTACGTGAAAACAACGTAAACGGCAGGTCAAACAGAGTATCTTTGCAAATATTTTTTCACGTTGGTGTCAAGCGGCTGAGAGGCGGCAAAAAAATCGCCCTGACCGCCCGTCACTCCGCGCTCTGTTAACATCTGCCATTCGCCTCTGGAGCGCACGCCTGTGGCAAATACCTGTGTTCGCGTTCCCTTACACGCTTCAACCAGACTCTGAACCAGCAGCTGGTTTTCCGTGCGCTTCTCAATATTCCTTACCAGCCCCGGATGTAGCTTTAATAGCTCCACATCCAGCTCCTTGATCCAGCTGGTACTGACCAGCGTTAAACCCGCCTGCGTTACCGCGACACGGGCACCGAGCGCGTTGATCAAACGGACCACTGGACGCAACCGGCTGATGTGTTGACCCACATCCGCCTCAGCAAGTTCAAAAATAATGCGTTTGCGTTGCGATTTTTCGCATTGCATTAATGTATCACGCAGCCAGCGCTGAAAACGCGGGCGTATTAATGACTCAACGGTAACCTGTAACGCCAGATTCTCTTCAGGCCAGAATGATAAAAATGGAATCAAGCGTGTAATTTGCTGGCGGTCATACTCTTCGGAGAGCCCAAATTGCAGAACCATCGGCAGATATTCAGCAGAAATAACCTCTTCCGTCCCGTCGAAAATACGGCACATCAATTCCCGGTGGTGGACAAAACCGTTCTTCATGACCGCCGGTTTTTGATAAATACGCGGCCCGCCGCGACTCAGCATTTGCTCAATCAAAGTACGCCAGCGCACGTTTCCACGCCCTTTTTCAGGCAGCGAATCATCATAGATCGCCCATCCGTTCGCCCCTTGCAATACCGCGTTGCGGGTGGCCGCTTCCGCATGCTCCATCACCTGCTCTGTCGACTGTCCGCCGCGCCAGGCGCAAATCCCCATATGGACCATATCGTCTCTGTCGAGCATTTTGCTCTGCGGCAGCGCGTCGACGGCCTTAAGTAGCTGGCTGGCAATACTTTCTGATTCCTTCAACGTGCGATGCGGCAGCAATACGGCAAAGTCGCTGCGGTGGTAGCGGGCCAGCAGCGCCCCCGGATAGCGCATAATAAAGGTGGAGAGCAGGTTGATCAGCGTAAAGAGATTTTCTTCCGCCGCCCGCTGGCCCCATGTGTCGCGCAGCAGATCGAAATCGGGCAGGCGAATCATCATCACCACCCCGTGCGTGCCCACTTTTTCCGGGTCGTCGAGCAGCGTGGCGAGTTGATTGTCAAAGAAAAGGCGGTTGTTCAGGCCGGTTTTATTATCCTGCGCGGCATAAGAGCGGATCAGCGTATCCATTCGGCTGCGCTGGTCGCTGGCAAACTGGATCTCTGAGAGCAGCGTATCCAGCGCGCTGCTGGCGCGTGAGGGCCATTCATGGACCGAGCCGCGAACCTGCGGGCCGCGTTCACCGTTCAGGATACGCACGGAGCGGATCTCCAGCAGTTCCTGGCCTGAAAGCTGGCGGCGCAGCCAGCGGACCGCGAGAAAAATCAGCAAAATAATGAAGGCGACGGCAACAGTGAGCGGCGCGGTGGTCATCATAGAACGGAAATAGCTGGCCATCGGATCGAGGTAGACCATGTGTATGGTCATCCCCGGATTTTTGAGGGAGTGTACCGTTACTTCCCGATACTGACTCACCACGCCCGCAGGTCGATAGCTGTCCTGTCGTTCATGGCTTAAAACCGGATGCTTTCCCTGCTGGATGTCGACCTGAATAATATCAACCGGCACCATCAACTCATCCAGCTCCCGGGATAGCTCAGGAAGTGGAGTGGTCAACAGACGCGTATCAATGACCGACGCAACGGACTGCACCCGGTTGACCAGTTTGTCCTGAATGGCGTTATAAAAGCTCAGAGAGCAACCAAGAAGCGTGACGAAGATGGTAAGCCCCGTCAGCAGGGTGATAAAAGCCGAGAACTTCGTCGTTAATCGCATCCTTGAGATTACTCCGTGGGTTGATGGGGTAGCGAGTAAGCGCTAACTTGCATTTCAAATGCGGCATACTACCAAACCTGGCGTATCTGGCAATTTATTGCGTTAAATCGGCATTGCTTTACCCTGAGCGAGTATAGTCTTCAGGAACTCTTTTCCAATCATCTGAGCCGTGAGGACCCCGTATGCAGGCTTTAATCTTAGAACAGCAGGACGGCAAAACGCTTGCCTCAGTACAGGCCGTAGAAGAGACTCGCCTGCCGGAAGGCGACGTCACCGTCGACATCGACTGGTCCAGTTTAAATTATAAAGATGCGCTGGCGATCACCGGCAAGGGTAAAATCATCCGAAATTTCCCTATGGTGCCGGGTATTGATTTTGCTGGCCGGGTTCATAGCAGCGAAGATCCCCGTTTTCATGCGGGCCAGCAGGTGCTGCTCACCGGCTGGGGCGTGGGCGAAAATCACTGGGGCGGGCTGGCAACGCAGGCGCGCGTGAAGGGCGACTGGCTGGTGCCTATGCCGAAAGGCATAGATGGTCGCAAAGCGATGATCGTTGGTACCGCAGGCTTTACCGCCATGCTGTGCGTGATGGCGCTGGAAGAGGCGGGTGTTCGCCCCGAGTCGGGTGAAATTGTTGTTACCGGGGCCAGCGGTGGCGTGGGCAGCACGGCGGTCACGCTGCTGCACAAGCTGGGTTATCAGGTTGCGGCGGTTTCTGGCCGTGAAAGCACGCATGATTATCTGCGCCAGCTCGGCGCCAGCCGCATTCTTGGCCGCGATGAGTTTGCCGAGACCCGCCCGCTGGAAAAACAGGTCTGGGCAGGTGCAGTGGATACCGTCGGTGACAAGGTGCTGGCAAAAGTCCTGGCGCAGATGAACTACGGCGGCTGCGTGGCAGCCTGCGGCCTGGCCGGGGGATTTGCCCTGCCAACGACCGTCATGCCATTTATTCTGCGTAACGTCCGCCTGCAGGGCGTGGATTCCGTGATGACGCCTGCGGCTCGCCGTGCAGAGGCATGGGAGCGTCTGGTGCGCGATTTGCCGGAATCGTTCTATACCCAGAGCGCTACCGAAATTACGCTCAGCCAGGCACCTGAATATGCCAGTAAGATCATGGATAACCAGTTCCACGGCCGCGCGCTGGTGAAAATCGCCTAATCTTCAAATTTTCGTGACATATTCGCGCTAACGCTTCTCCTCCGTCATGCTTAGAAAAACGCATGACGGAGGATGCCATGAAAAACCGAAAACTGACGGAAGCCGACGTAACGTCTGAGTCTGTCTTTATGTTACAGCGCCGCCAGATCCTGAAAATGCTTGGCATCAGCGCCACGGCACTGACGCTCTCTCCAGCTGCACACGCCGACCTGCTCGACTGGTTTAAAGGCAACGATCGCCCTAAGGCGCCTTCCGGTGCCCCGCTTACCTTTACCAAACCCGCAGAATGGCAAAACACGCTGGCGCTCACGCCGGAAGATAAAGTCACCGGCTACAACAACTTCTACGAATTTGGTCTGGATAAAGCCGATCCTGCCGCCAATGCTGGCAGCATGAAAACCGATCCGTGGACGCTGAAAATCGACGGTGAAGTGGCAAAACCTCTGACGCTGGACCATCACGATCTGACCACCCGCTTCCCGCTTGAGGAGCGTATCTATCGCATGCGCTGCGTAGAGGCCTGGTCGATGGTGGTGCCCTGGGTAGGCTTCCCGCTGCATAAGCTGCTGGCGATGGTTGAACCCACCAGCAACGCAAAATACGTCGCCTTCCAGACGCGCTACGCCCCGGACGAGATGCCGGGCCAGAAAGACCGGTTCATCGGCGGCGGGCTGGAGTATCCATACGTTGAAGGGTTACGTCTTGACGAAGCCATGCATCCCCTTACCCTCCTGACCGTCGGCGTTTACGGCAAGGCGCTTCCGCCGCAGAACGGTGCTCCCATCCGTTTAACCGTGCCGTGGAAATACGGTTTCAAAGGGATTAAATCGATCGTCAGCATTAAGCTGACCCGCGAACGTCCGCCGACGACATGGAACCTGGCGGCGCCGGGTGAATACGGCTTCTTCGCCAACGTGAACCCGCATGTCGATCATCCCCGCTGGTCGCAGGCGACGGAACGCTTTATTGGCTCCGGCGGCGCGCTGGACGTGAAGCGCCAGCCCACGCTGCTGTTTAACGGGTATGCGGATGAAGTGGCATCCCTTTACCGTGGCCTCAATTTACGGGAGAACTTCTGAGTGCGTTTAACGGCAAAGCAGATTACCTGGCTGAAAGTGCTGCTGCATTTAGCCGGGATACTTCCTTTTATCTGGCTGTTCTGGGCGGCCAGCCAGGGCCTCTTTAGCGCCGATCCGGCAAAGGATATCCAGCATTTTACCGGTCGGATGGCTCTGAAATTTTTGCTGGCCACCTTGCTCGTCTCGCCGCTGGCGCGCTACGCTAAACAGCCATTATTGATACGCACCCGTCGGCTTTTGGGGCTATGGTGTTTTGCCTGGGCGACCCTGCACCTCACCAGTTACGCCCTGCTGGAACTGGGAATTAACAATCTGACACTGCTTGGCCGCGAGCTGGTAACACGCCCTTACCTGATGCTGGGCATTGTTAGCTGGCTGATCCTGCTGGCGTTAGCGCTGACATCCACGCAATATGCGCAGCGAAAGCTGGGCCGTCGCTGGCAGTTGCTTCACAACTTCGTCTATCTTGTCGCGATCCTCGCCCCCATTCATTATCTGTGGTCGGTGAAGATCCTCTCTCCGCAGCCGGTCCTTTACGCGCTGGCAGCCGTGGCGCTTTTAGCATGGCGTTACAAGAAGTTCCGCCAGTGGTTGCGATAGTTCGCGAAACTGTGCGTTTTCCCGCAGATTACCTCTCAACCGCAAATCTTTTTTGGATTGCGGTTGATAATCTTCCCTGATAAGACCAGTATTTAGCTGCCAAATGCTACGAAATCGTTATAATGTGCGACCTTGGTTCGCCTGACAGCGGTTTTAGGCCTCTGAAAAGGTGACATTTGCGCTTCGACGGTATATTTTGTTTTTTACCCGAAAATCGCAGGAGATAGCGGCAGAATGACTGATAAGTTCCACATCTTAGTTTTAAACGGACCGAACCTGAACATGCTCGGCACCCGTGAGCCAGAGAAGTACGGCACGCTGACATTGAGCGAAATTGTTAACCGTCTGAGCACGGAAGCAGCCTCGCTGAATGTGGATTTGGATCATTTTCAGTCAAACGCGGAGTACGCAATCATCGACCGTATTCATCAGGCTAAAGACACTGTGGACTATATCCTGATCAATCCGGCCGCGTTTACGCACACCAGTGTTGCTATCCGCGACGCACTGCTCGCGGTGAGTATCCCGTTTATCGAGATCCACCTGAGTAACGTGCACGCCCGAGAGCCGTTCCGCCACCATTCGTATCTGTCGGATATCGCTGCTGGCGTTATCTGCGGACTGGGCGCAGACGGCTATTCATACGCTTTACAGACAGCGGTAAAACGCTTGTCACAATCACACTAAACAAGAGTACGGAACCCACTCATGGATATTCGTAAGATTAAAAAACTGATCGAGCTGGTTGAAGAATCAGGCATCTCCGAACTGGAAATTTCTGAAGGCGAAGAGTCTGTACGCATCAGCCGTGCAGCCCCAGCCGCTAGCTTCCCGGTAATGCAGCAAGCTTACGCTGCGCCAGTGCAGCAGCCTGCGCTTTCCGCAGCCGTTGCGCCAGCAGCAGCTGAAGCCGCACCTGCCGCTGCAGCAGAAATCAGTGGTCACATCGTACGTTCCCCAATGGTTGGTACTTTCTACCGCACCCCGAGCCCGGACGCGAAGGCGTTCATCGAAGTGGGTCAGAAAGTCAACGTAGGCGATACCCTGTGCATCGTTGAAGCGATGAAAATGATGAACCAGATCGAAGCTGACAAGTCAGGTACTGTGAAAGCGATTCTGGTCGAAAGTGGTCAGCCGGTTGAATTTGACGAGCCGCTGGTCGTCATCGAGTAACGAGGCGAACATGCTGGATAAAATTGTTATCGCCAACCGTGGCGAGATTGCACTGCGTATTCTTCGTGCCTGTAAAGAACTGGGCATCAAGACCGTGGCCGTGCACTCAAGCGCGGATCGCGATTTAAAACACGTATTGCTGGCGGATGAGACGGTCTGTATTGGCCCGGCTCCGTCCGTAAAAAGCTATCTGAACATCCCGGCTATCATCAGCGCCGCTGAAATCACCGGCGCGGTGGCAATTCATCCGGGTTACGGCTTCCTCTCTGAGAACGCCAACTTTGCTGAGCAGGTTGAACGCTCTGGCTTTATCTTCATCGGTCCGAAAGCCGACACCATTCGCCTGATGGGCGACAAAGTGTCTGCAATCACCGCAATGAAAAAAGCCGGTGTTCCAACCGTGCCAGGCTCTGACGGCCCTCTGACCGATGACATGGATGCTAACCGTGCTCATGCTAAACGCATTGGCTACCCGGTTATCATCAAGGCGTCCGGCGGCGGCGGCGGTCGCGGTATGCGCGTTGTGCGCAGCGATGCTGAACTGGCGCAGTCCATCTCCATGACCAAAGCTGAAGCGAAAGCCGCTTTTAGCAATGACATGGTGTACATGGAAAAATACCTGGAAAACCCACGCCACATCGAAATTCAGGTGCTGGCTGACGGTCAGGGTAACGCGATCTATCTGGCAGAACGTGACTGCTCCATGCAGCGTCGTCACCAGAAAGTGGTCGAAGAAGCGCCAGCGCCGGGCATTACCCCGGAACTGCGTCGCTACATCGGCGAGCGTTGCGCCAAAGCGTGCGTTGATATCGGCTATCGCGGGGCGGGTACCTTTGAGTTCCTGTTCGAAAACGGCGAGTTCTACTTCATTGAGATGAACACCCGTATTCAGGTTGAACACCCGGTTACCGAAATGATCACCGGCGTTGACCTGATCAAAGAGCAGCTGCGTATCGCAGCCGGTCAGCCTCTGTCCATCAAGCAGGAAGAAGTTGTGGTGAAAGGCCATGCGGTAGAGTGCCGTATCAACGCCGAAGACCCGAACACGTTCCTGCCAAGCCCGGGTAAAATCACGCGTTTCCACGCGCCGGGTGGTTTTGGCGTGCGCTGGGAGTCTCATATCTACGCCGGCTACACCGTACCGCCGTACTATGACTCAATGATCGGCAAGCTCATCTGCTACGGCGAAAACCGTGACGTGGCCATTGCCCGCATGAAGAACGCCCTGCAGGAGCTGATCATCGACGGTATTAAAACCAACGTTGATCTGCAGATGCGTATCATGAGCGACGAGCACTTCCAGAATGGTGGAACGAATATCCACTACCTGGAGAAAAAACTCGGCCTGAACGAGAAGTAAGAGAGCTGTGTTGCTAAAAGGCCGGATTATCCGGCCTTTTTTATTTCTGGGGATCGCAAAGCCCCATCATGTACAATCCCCGCTTTCTGCATCCACAAGGGACAAAAAATGGACAAACGTTTTGTTCAGGCCCATAAAGAAGCGCGCTGGGCGCTGTGGCTGACCCTTCTCTATCTTGCTGCATGGTTAGTAACTGCTTACTTACCTGACTCCGCTATTGGCATCACCGGCCTGCCGCACTGGTTCGAAATGGCCTGCCTGCTGGTACCGCTGGTGTTTATCCTGCTGTGCTGGGCAATGGTGAAATTCATCTATCGCGATATTCCGCTGGAGGACGATGATGCAGCTTGAAGTCATTCTGCCGCTTGTCGCATACCTGCTGGTCGTGTTTGGTTTATCCATTTACGCCATGCGCAAAAGAACGACCGGTGCTTTTCTGAACGAGTATTTCCTCGGCAGCCGTTCGATGGGCGGCGTTGTGCTGGCAATGACGCTGACCGCGACCTATATCAGCGCCAGCTCGTTTATTGGCGGCCCCGGTGCGGCCTACAAGTACGGGTTAGGCTGGGTACTGCTGGCGATGATCCAGCTGCCTGCCGTCTGGCTCTCCCTCGGTATTCTTGGTAAGAAATTTGCCATTCTGGCGCGCCGCTATAATGCCGTCACGCTCAACGACATGCTGTTTGCCCGTTACCAGAGCCGCTTACTGGTGTGGCTGGCGAGCTTAAGCCTGCTGGTAGCCTTTATTGGCGCGATGACCGTACAGTTTATCGGCGGGGCACGCCTGCTGGAAACGGCGGCCGGGATCCCTTACGAGACAGGCCTGCTTATCTTCGGGGTAAGCATCGCGCTCTATACCGCGTTTGGCGGGTTCCGCGCCAGCGTGCTGAACGATACGCTGCAGGGAATGGTCATGCTCATCGGCACGATTGTTCTGCTGGTGGGGATTGTTCATGCCGCGGGTGGACTCACTCATGCGGTGGAAACCCTGGAAGCGATTGACCCGAAACTGATTTCACCGCAGGGCGCGGATGATATCCTCTCGCCGACCTTTATGACCTCGTTCTGGGTGTTAGTCTGCTTCGGGGTGATTGGTCTGCCGCATACCGCCGTGCGCTGTATCTCCTATAAAGACAGTAAAGCCGTTCACAAGGGCATCATCATCGGGACGATTGTAGTCGCGGTCCTGATGTTTGGTATGCACCTGGCAGGTGCATTAGGGCGCGCGGTGATTCCCGACCTTACCGTGCCGGATCTGGTGATCCCGACGCTGATGGTTAAAGTGCTGCCGCCCTTCGCCGCCGGCATTTTCCTCGCAGCGCCAATGGCCGCCATTATGTCGACCATTAACGCCCAGTTACTGCAAAGTTCCGCTACGATCATTAAAGATCTCTATCTGAACCTGCGCCCTGAGCAGGTTGAAAATGAACGTCGCCTGAAGCGGATGTCTGCCGTCATTACGCTGGTGTTAGGAGCTTTGCTGATGTTAGCTGCATGGCGTCCGCCGGAGATGATCATCTGGCTGAACCTGCTTGCGTTTGGTGGGCTTGAAGCCGTTTTCCTGTGGCCGCTGGTATTAGGTCTTTACTGGGAACGCGCGAACGCTGCAGGCGCGCTGAGCGCGATGATTGTTGGCGGTGTGCTGTATGCCATCCTTGCGACATTTAAGATTCAGTATCTGGGCTTCCATCCGATTGTGCCTTCGTTACTGCTAAGTTTACTGGCGTTTGTGGTGGGGAACCGTTTCGGTCAGCCCGCCCCACAACCCGCTATGATTTCTACTGATAAATAAAGAGTTTTGCCATGCCGTGGATCCAACTAAAACTGAACACAACCGGCGCGAACGCCGAAGAGCTAAGCGATGCGCTGATGGAAGCCGGCTCTGTCTCCATCACCTTTCAGGACACGCACGACACGCCGGTCTTTGAACCGCTGCCGGGCGAAACGCGCCTGTGGGGTGATACCGACGTGATCGGCCTGTTCGATGCCGAAACCGACATGAAAGAGGTGGTGGCGATTCTGGAAAACCATCCGCTGCTGGGAGCAGGCTTCGCGCATAAAATCGAACAGCTGGAAGACAAAGACTGGGAACGCGAGTGGATGGACAACTTCCACCCGATGCAGTTCGGCAAACGTCTGTGGATCTGCCCAAGCTGGCGCGAGGTTCCCGATGAAAACGCGGTGAACGTGATGCTTGACCCAGGCCTGGCGTTTGGCACCGGCACCCATCCAACCACGTCTCTGTGCCTGCAGTGGCTGGATGGTCTGGATCTGGAAGGTAAGACGGTGATCGACTTCGGCTGCGGTTCCGGGATCCTCGCGATTGCCGCTCTGAAACTGGGCGCGGCGAAAGCCATCGGGATCGATATCGATCCGCAGGCCATTCAGGCCAGCCGCGATAATGCCGAGCGTAACGGCGTCTCCGATCGTCTGGAGCTCTACCTGCCGGAAGCGCAGCCAGAAGCCATTAAAGCCGATGTGGTGGTCGCAAACATTCTCGCGGGCCCACTGCGTGAACTGGCGCCATTAATCAGCGTGCTGCCGGTTGAGGGCGGTCTGCTGGGACTTTCAGGCATCCTGGCAAGCCAGGCGGAGAGCGTTTGCGAAGCCTACGCCGATCTCTTTGCGCTCGACCCGGTCGTCGAGAAAGAAGAGTGGTGCCGCATTACCGGTCGTAAAAAATAAGTATTTGGCGTGGTCCTCTGACCACGCCTTTTCTCCTCGAATATTCCTCCCGCACCTGGCCTGCCTCCGGTAAAATAACCCTACAAATCATATTGATAAATTTTGATTTGGATAATAAAAATTCACGGGAAGAATATTATGAAACACGTTTATAGCAAGGCAGCGCTGTTAGCGCTGAGCATGATCTCGGCTTCAGCATGCGCATCACACTGGAGCTACAAAGGAGAAAGTTCACCTGAGCACTGGGGCGAACTGGATGAGGCCTACAAGACCTGCCAAAGCGGGATGAACCAGTCCCCGATTGACATCGATTCCACCGTTAACGCCCATCTTTCCCCGCTGCAAACGCACTACGTTGACGGCCCTGTGACGCTGACAAATAATGGCCATACCATTCAGGCAAGCGAGCAGGCCGACACTCGCGACACTATCACGCTGGATAAGCAAACCTGGGCATTACAGCAGTTCCACTTCCACGCGCCGAGCGAAAACACCGTGCATGGCAAGCATTACGCGATGGAAATGCACCTTGTGCATAAAAATGCGAAGGGGGAACTGGCGGTGGTCGCGGTCATGTTCGACAAAGGGGCAGAGAACCGTGAACTTGATAAACTGTGGGACGTTATGCCTCAGCAGGCTGAGCTGAACGTCTCCATCAAGCAGGAGCTCAACCTGAATAAGCTGCTGCCGGAAGATAAAACGTACTGGCGCTTTAGCGGCTCGCTGACAACGCCACCGTGTTCGGAAGGCGTCACCTGGATCGTGCTTAAGCATCCTCTGACGGTCTCCGCCGGTCAGCTCGAGAAATTCACCCACACAATGCATCACGATAATAACCGGCCGGTACAGTCCCTCCATGGTCGTGTTATCCTCGAATAACGTCTATTTTTTGCCCTGAGATCATGTTCTAAAATGCGACGCAGATCGCAAAGAAGTGGGGAAATCTGCTGTTAAAAACAGCAGATTATCCCGCTCATCTGTCGCATTTATTCAGAAATGATGAGAAGTTACGGGAAATTGTAAGCGCACATAAAATAGCCATCAGCGCATAACTCAATGATTTCAATCATGAATAATTTTAAACGAAAAGATTGCGCGGCGATTCCTTGATCTACAACAGTGGATTGTTCAAAGTTTGGCCTTTCATCTCGTGCAAAAAATGCGTAATATACGCCGCCTTGCAGTCACAGTATGGTCATTTCTTAACTCATGCGCATCGGACACCACCAGCTTAGAAATCGCCTGATCGCAGCCCCAATGGCAGGTATTACCGACCGGCCGTTCAGGACGCTGTGCTATGAGATGGGAGCCGGTTTAACCGTATCCGAGATGATGTCGTCTAACCCGCAGGTTTGGGAAAGCGATAAATCCCGCCTTCGGATGGTGCACATTGATGAACCAGGTATTCGCACCGTGCAAATTGCCGGAAGCGTGCCTGAAGAGATGGCAGATGCCGCGCGTATTAACGTGGAAAGTGGTGCCCAGATTATTGATATCAATATGGGTTGCCCGGCCAAAAAGGTGAATCGCAAGCTTGCAGGTTCAGCCCTTCTGCAATACCCCGACCAGGTGAAAGCTATCCTGACGGCGGTTGTCAGCGCAGTGGACGTTCCTGTTACGTTGAAGATTCGCACGGGTTGGTCGCCGGAACACCGTAACTGTGTAGAGATTGCCCAACTGGCCGAAGATTGTGGTATTCAGGCCCTGACCATCCACGGACGCACTCGCGCCTGTTTGTTCAATGGTGAAGCTGAATACGACAGCATTCGGGCAGTTAAGCAGAAGGTTTCCATTCCGATTATCGCGAATGGCGACATAACTGACCCGCTTAAAGCCAGGGCTGTACTCGACTATACGGGAGCTGATGCTCTGATGATAGGACGTGCAGCTCAGGGAAGACCCTGGATCTTCCGGGAAATCCAGCATTATCTGGACACTGGGGAGCTGCTTGCCCCACTGCCTCTGGCAGAGGTAAAGCGCTTGCTTTGTTCGCATGTTCGGGAACTGCATGACCACTACGGTCAGGCAAAAGGGTACCGAATTGCGCGTAAACACGTCTCCTGGTATCTCCAGGAGCACGCTCCAGATGACCAGTTTCGGCGCACATTCAACGCCATTGAGGATGCCAGCGAACAGCTGGAGGCGTTGGAGGCATACTTCGAAAATCTTGCGTAATGAAATAAAGAGCTGACAGAACTATGTTCGAACAACGCGTAAATTCTGACGTACTGACCGTTTCTACCGTTAACTCTCAGGATCAGGTAACTCAAAAGCCCCTGCGTGACTCGGTTAAACAGGCACTGAAGAACTATTTTGCTCAACTGAATGGTCAGGATGTTAATGACCTGTATGAGCTGGTACTGGCTGAAGTTGAACAGCCACTGTTGGACATGGTGATGCAATACACCCGCGGTAACCAGACCCGCGCTGCGCTGATGATGGGTATCAACCGTGGTACTCTGCGTAAGAAACTGAAAAAATACGGCATGAACTAATTTCGATTAGCTAACTGCTTGTTTAAAAAGGCGCTACCTGGCATGGGGATGCGCCTTTTTTATTGTCTTATTCTTTCACCGTCAACGCTTTGTAAACCTTTGCTTATCCCGCTTTTAAACCGCTTCTTTTCGTGTATATTTCCACCATTTCAGTGGCTCTCTTCTCGCGGAATGACACAATGATTCGTAAATACTGGTGGCTGGTCGTCTTTGCAATCTCCGTTTTTCTATTCGATGCCCTCCTGATGCAGTGGATTGAACTGATGAGCACCGAAACCGACAAGTGCCGCAATATGAACTCCGTCAATCCGCTGAAATTAGTGAACTGTTCAGAACTCGATTAACTCCCTGCCGTCACCAACCTCCCCGTATTACCCACTAAAAACGGGGATTTAAATCCCTTTGAGCCGTTACCTGACGGTGATAATGTCTCGCCCTTCTCAACCTCTCCTGCGTAACGTCATACTCGAGTAGAACCGACCATGCTGGTTAGCCAATACAACCCTATCCTTGTAGCCCTCTCCTTTGCTGTTGCCATCCTTGCTGCTTACACCGCGCTGAATATGGCTGCACGCGTCGCCGGAAGTCAGGGCATCGCAGCGCGCATCTGGCTGGCGGGAGGCGGTGTTGCAATGGGCATTGGCGTATGGGCCATGCACTTTATCGGCATGCTGGCGATGGATCTCTCCATGAGCATGAGCTACAACGCGACCCTGACGATTTTATCCATGGTCATCGCCGTGGGGTCGTCACTGTTTGCGCTATGGCTCGTCAGCTGTGAACAGCTGCGCATGCGCCGCCTGCTTCCCGGCGCTCTGGTGATGGGAATCGGTATTGTTGCCATGCATTACACCGGTATGGCGGCGCTGGAGGTGAGGCCGGGGATCGTTTGGGACACGCTGTGGGTGGCCATTTCGGTCGTGATTGCGCTTGCCGCTTCGCTTGCAGCATTGTGGCTGACCTTCCGCCTGCGTCACGAAGCCGCTCAGGTGGTGCCGATGCGCCTGGGTGCCGCCATCACGATGGGAATTGCTATCGCCGGTATGCACTACGCCGGGATGAAGGCCGCGCAGTTTCCAATGTCCACCATGGTTCACCATCAGGGTATTAACGGCAGCTGGCTGGCCGTGCTGGTCAGCGTCGTCGCGCTCTCTATTCTTGGGATCACCCTGCTGGTGTCGATGCTGGATGCCCGCCTGCAGGCACGAACCGCCCTTCTGGCCTCGTCGCTGGCAGAAGCGAACCGGGAACTTGCGCAGCTGGCGCTGCACGATACGCTGACGCGTCTGCCCAACCGTATCCTGCTGGAGGACCGGCTCGATCAGGCCATCAGCAAAGCTGACCGTGAAGGTACCCATTTCGCCCTGATGTTCATGGATCTCGACGGTTTTAAAGCTGTCAATGACGCCTACGGCCATGATGTCGGTGACAGGCTGCTGGTCGCCGTTACGCAGCGTCTGCTGCATCTCCTGAAGGGCCAGTTTACCCTTGCACGCATTGGCGGCGATGAGTTTGTTCTGCTGGCTGAGGGAGAAGGTCCGGACGATGCGGCCTCGCTGGCAAATTCGCTGGTGCGGGCGATCGATAGCCCGTTCACTCTCGAACCCTATGAACTGATGGTAACGCTTAGCATTGGTATCGCCCTGTACCCTCACGACGGCAAAACCGAACGTGAGCTGATGTTTAACGCCGACGCGGCGATGTATCACACCAAGCATATGGGCCGAAACGGCTATCACTTTTTCCAGCCCTCCATGAACACTCTGGCGCAGACCCATCTTCAGTTAATGAACGATCTGTGGATGGCCGTCGATCGTAATGAACTGCGCCTGCTTTATCAGCCAAAGTTTCACGCGCCCGCGGGCCCTCTCCTCGGGTTTGAAGCGCTGCTGCGCTGGCAGCATCCGAAGCAGGGTTTACTGACGCCGGATCTTTTCCTGCCGCTGGCGGAAAAAACCGGGCTTATCATCCCTATTGGTAACTGGGTGCTCAATGAAGCCTGTCGCCAGCTGAGAGAATGGCATCTGCAAGGGCATCGAAACTGGTCAATGGCAGTAAACCTGTCGACGCTGCAGTTCGAACAGCCCTCGCTGGTTAAAACAGTGCTCGACTGCCTGGAGCGCCATCACGTCCCGCCGGAAATGTTGATCCTGGAAGTCACGGAAACTACGGCGATGAGCAACCCCGATGAGAGCGTGCGGGTGCTGACAGAGCTGACGGATGCTGGGGTGAAAGCCTCGATTGATGATTTTGGGACCGGATATTCGAGCCTGCTGTATCTCAAGCGTTTACCGGCCTGTGAACTGAAGATAGACAGAGCGTTTGTGAAAGAGTTAAGCGGTGAAAGCGAGGATGCCACCATTGTCTCTGCGATTGTGGCCCTCGCGAAAACGCTCAACCTGAAAGTCGTGGCCGAAGGTGTGGAAACCGAAGCGCAGCAAGCCTTTTTGACGGAGCTGGGCTGTAATACCTTACAGGGTTACCTGTTAGGTAAACCCGCCAGCGCGCAGACCATCGAGGCGCTTTGTGCACGGGGTGAAATGTTGCCAGGCGCTGAGCCGTAATCATTATGAGGCGACACGCGCAAGAGAGGGAGTGTCGCCAGAATACTGTCGACCAGGGCTGGCGCCTGCTGATAAAGATTAAAACTGTCGGTATTCATTAACCAGTTTTTAATGATGCCGCTAAAAAAACCGTGGAATACGATCATGGTCAGCTCAACGTTCACCTGCGACGAAATGATGTTTCGAGAAATACATTTTTCCAGCGTAACGCGCAAAGAATCATAATTGAACCCAATACGTTTCCGAATTTCATCCTCTGAAATCATATCGCTAGTAAATTCACATTTATGATACAAAATTTGTAATAGCGCACATTGACGGGGTTCGCGTGCGATATACTGAAGCGCAGTAATGAATTGCTCACGAAGTATTAACAACGGATCATCATTTTCGGAGAGAGAAAGCCTGTCGCGAATGATGTCACGTAGCGGTAATTGCTGTTCCCAAATGGCATTAAATATCTCTGCTTTACTGGTAAAGTGCCAGTAGATAGCACCACGCGTAACCTTTGCGGCATCGGCGATATCCGTCAGCGTCGTGCTGGCTACGCCTCGCGTCGCAAACTGCCCGATAGCCGCCTCAATCAACTGCTGTCGGGTTTGTTGAGCCTCTTCTTTCTTTTTACGCGCCATTGACAGCTACTCTTTACTCGCAGGGTATATACATAACATCAGGTTCGGATGGCTGGAAGTATTCACTAAAAGCCGTTTTAATTTTGCACAAAAAAAGTCAATTTACTTAATCTATAAACAATCTAAATACATGCCCGGAATTAAATTCACGGAACGAATAAATTTACCGGTTAAGCTCTATTAGCCTGATTTAACGGGCAGAAGTATAGCCGTATTTTCTACGGGACTGATTCTGATTTTCCTCTCAGGCCTCGTCATTCGCACTTATAAATTAAAAAACATTAAATACCCTCATTATTATACGCAGCTACATTTTATTTTTTCCCTCTGCCCCACTACCGATCTACGGCAAACATCGGTTAATGGGTATTTAAAGGAACAGTCATGACGAATCATTTCAGACGTTTACCCTTAGCCGGTTTCATTGTCTGCGCTGTACTGCTCACCGGATGCGATGGTCAGGAAAATCAACAACAACATGCACAGGCGCCTCAGGTCAGCGTTCATATCGTGAAAAGTGCGCCGCTGGCCGTCACAACTGAACTCCCGGGCAGAACAGATGCGTTCCGCGTTGCGGAGGTTCGTCCACAGGTTAGCGGTATCATTCTGCGTCGCAACTTCACGGAAGGTAGCGATGTAAAAGCCGGGGACTCACTTTATCAAATTGATCCTGCGACCTATCAGGCGGCTTACGACAGCGCGAAAGGCGAACTGGCAAAGGCGCAGGCGGCGGCCAATATTGCACACCTGACGGTGAAACGTTATCTCCCACTGGTGGGAACACAGTATGTCAGTAAACAAGAGTATGACCAGGCCGTGGCCACGGCCCAGCAGGCAGATGCCAGCGTTGTCGCCGCAAAAGCGGGCGTTGAAAGCGCACGTATCAACCTTGCGTATACCAAAGTAACGTCCCCTGTCGATGGCCGCATCGGCAAATCCAGCGTGACGGAAGGGGCGCTCGTGACGAACGGGCAGGCCGCAGCGCTGGCGACGGTCCAGCAGCTTGATCCGATTTATGTCGATGTGACCCAGTCGAGCAATGAATTTATGCGCCTGAAGCAGACGAGCCTGCAAAAAGGCGACACGGCCAGCAGCGTTGAGCTGCTGATGGAGAATGGTCAGCCCTATCCGCTGAAAGGCACCCTGCAGTTCTCCGACGTTACGGTGGATGAAAGCACCGGCTCAATCACGCTGCGCGCCATTTTCCCGAATCCTCAACACCTACTGTTACCGGGGATGTTCGTTCGCGCCCGCATTGATGAAGGCACACAGCCAGATGCCATTCTGGTTCCGCAGCAGGGCGTGACCCGAACGCCGCGAGGCGACGCAACCGTGCTGGTGGTTAATGATAAAAACCAGGTTGAATCACGTACCGTCGTTGCGCCTCAGGCCATTGGCGACCGCTGGCTTGTGACGGAAGGGCTGAAAAACGGTGACCGCGTGATTGTCAGCGGATTACAGAAAGTCAGACCAGGGGCTACCGTCGTCGCCACGCCAGATACCACCACGACTCCCGCCAGTTAAGGAACGACGACATGGCTAATTTCTTTATTCAAAGGCCGGTTTTCGCCTGGGTACTTGCCATCATTTTGATGATTGCAGGCGGGCTGGCCATTCTCAAACTGCCCGTCGCCCAGTATCCGACGATTGCTCCGCCAGCCGTGGCGATTTCTGCGACCTACCCCGGCGCTGATGCCCAGACGGTGCAGGATACCGTGACCCAGGTTATCGAACAGAACATGAACGGTATCGACAACCTGATGTACATGTCTTCCACCAGCGATTCAGCAGGTAATGTCACCATCACACTGACCTTCGAGTCAGGAACGGATCCGGACATCGCCCAGGTGCAGGTGCAGAACAAACTGCAGCTCGCCATGCCGCTGCTGCCGCAAGAGGTACAGCAGCAAGGGATTGGCGTTGAGAAATCCAGCAGCAGCTTCCTGCTGGTCGCCGGTTTTGTTTCGGACAACAAAAACCTCACTCAGGATGATATCTCCGACTATGTCGCCTCGAACGTCAAAGATGCTATCAGCCGAACGACGGGTGTCGGCGACGTTCAGCTGTTTGGCGCCCAGTATGCGATGCGCATCTGGCTCGACAGCAACGCGATGAATAAATACCAGCTGACGCCGCTGGATATTATCAACCAGCTGAAAACGCAGAACGACCAGATAGCGGCAGGTCAGTTGGGCGGTACGCCATCGGTTCCTGGACAGCAGTTGAATGCCTCCATCATCGCGCAAACTCGCCTGAAATCACCGGAAGAGTTTGGCCGCGTGACGCTCAAGGTGAACCAGGACGGCTCGATGGTTCACCTGAAGGATGTCGCTCGCATTGAGCTCGGCGGCGAAAACTACAATATGGTGACCAAAATCAACGGGCAGGCAGCAACCGGCCTTGGGATTAAGCTGGCAACCGGGGCAAACGCGCTGGATACCGCGGCAGCCATCAAGAGCAAACTGGCGCAACTGCAACAGTTCTTCCCGCAGGGGTTGAAGGTCGTCTATCCCTATGACACCACGCCTTTTGTGAAAATTTCTATTCATGAAGTGGTGAAGACCCTGTTTGAAGCGATCGTTCTGGTCTTCCTGGTCATGTATCTGTTCCTGCAAAACCTGCGCGCGACGCTCATTCCGACTATCGCGGTGCCGGTGGTTCTGCTGGGTACCTTCGCGGTTCTTGCAGCGTTCGGTTTCTCCATCAACACCCTGACGATGTTCGGGATGGTACTGGCGATAGGGCTACTCGTTGATGACGCCATCGTGGTGGTCGAGAACGTTGAGCGCGTGATGGTCGAGGACAAGCTGCCGCCCAAAGAGGCCACGCAGAAGTCGATGGAGCAGATCCAGGGCGCGCTGGTGGGGATCGCGATGGTTCTCTCGGCGGTCTTTGTTCCGATGGCCTTTTTTGGTGGCTCGACGGGCGCCATCTATCGCCAGTTCTCGCTGACTATCGTTTCAGCCATGGCGCTCTCCGTGCTGGTTGCGCTGATCCTGACGCCCGCACTCTGCGCAACGCTGCTTAAGCCCGTCTCTGGCGATCATCATGAGAAGAAAGGGGGGGTCTTTGGCTGGTTCAATGCGCTCTTTGATAAGAGCGTGGAGCACTACAGCAACAGCGTAAGCGGTATTTTGCGTAAGACCGGCCGCTATCTGGTGGTGTACGTCCTTATTGTCGGTGGGATGGCGGTGCTGTTCCTGCGCTTACCTACCTCCTTCCTGCCTGAAGAGGATCAGGGGGTATTTATGACGATGGTTCAACTCCCGGCGGGTGCGACCCAGACGCGTACTCAGCAGGTTCTCGACCAGGTTCAGGACTACTATCTGACCCAAGAGAAAGCGAACGTTGAATCCGTCTTTACCGTTAACGGCTTTAGCTTTAGCGGTCAGGGCCAGAACTCCGGTATCGCCTTCGTCAGCCTAAAACCCTGGGAAGAACGTTCTGGGGAGAAAAATAGCGTTGAGGCCATCGTGGGCCGAGCGACAAAAGCGTTCAGCCAGATTAAAGACGGCCTTGTATTTCCGTTTAACCTGCCTGCCATTATCGAACTGGGAACCGCAACGGGCTTCGACTTTGAACTTATCGATCAGGCAAACCTGGGGCATACCCAGCTGACGCAGGCGCGTAATCAGCTGCTCGGCATGGTGAAAGAGCACCCTGACCTGCTGGTTCGCGTGCGTCCTAACGGCCTGGAGGATACACCGCAGTTCAAACTGGATGTCGATCAGGAGAAAGCGCAGGCGCTGGGTATTAGCATTTCTGACGTCAACCAGACGATATCGACGGCATTGGGTGGTACCTATGTGAATGACTTTATCGATCATGGCCGCGTGAAAAAAGTTTACGTCCAGGCGGATGCGAAATTCCGTATGTTGCCGGGGGACATCAACAATCTCTACGTGCGCAGCGCGAATGGGGAAATGGTGCCGTTCTCATCCTTTAGCAGCGCTCACTGGGTTTACGGTTCTCCTCGTCTGGAACGCTATAACGGCATGCCGTCCATGGAGATCCTCGGTGAGTCAGCCCCAGGGAAAAGTACCGGTGAGGCCATGGTGATGATGGAAAGCCTGGCGGCAAAACTGCCTTCCGGCATCGGCTATGACTGGACGGGAATGTCTTATCAGGAACGCCTTTCCGGTAACCAGGCGCCTGCACTGTACGCCATTTCACTGATCGTGGTGTTCCTGTGCCTGGCTGCACTGTATGAAAGCTGGTCCATACCCTTCTCTGTCATGCTGGTTGTGCCGTTAGGCGTCATCGGGGCTCTTTTCGCAGCGTCGCTGCGCGGGTTAAACAATGACGTCTATTTCCAGGTCGGCCTGCTGACGACGATTGGGTTATCGGCGAAAAACGCCATCCTGATCGTCGAATTTGCTAAGGACCTGATGGATAAAGAAGGTAAAGGTATCATTGAGGCCACGCTGGAAGCCTCAAGAATGCGCCTTCGCCCGATCCTGATGACCTCCCTGGCCTTCATTCTTGGCGTCATGCCGCTGGTAATTAGCACCGGAGCCGGGAGCGGCGCGCAAAACGCCGTCGGTACGGGTGTGATGGGAGGCATGCTTTCCGCAACGCTTCTGGCTATTTTCTTTGTGCCCGTTTTCTTTGTGGTTGTCCGGAGACGGTTTACCAACCATATGGATTAACGTATCCCTGAAGGCACCGTTTGGTGCCTTTTTTATTTTAATATAAACAATGGATTAGTCATTATTGAGTCGCATATTAAAAATTTATGAGTTTGCATTAAGTAAAAGCGCCCTGTTGCGACTCCATAATTTCTCCATGAATTTATCCAGAAAACGCTTTTTCTCCATGATTTTTACAAACTACATAATTTGAGATTATTCCACGTGTAACGGGAACTTACCCTGGTGGTAAAATAATCTCCAGTTCGTTAATAGCCCTCCTGGCTTTGTAGCGAATAAGAAATAATACTGAGGTAACATCATGAAAAGATTCATTTCCGTTGCACTTCTCGCTGCGCTGCTTGCTGGTTGCGCGCACGACTCTCCTTGTGTACCGGTTTACGATGATCAGGGCCGACTGGTTCATACCAATACCTGTATGAAAGGCACCACCCAGGACAACTGGGAAACAGCGGGTGCCATCGCCGGCGGCGCTGCCGCAGTAGCGGGTTTAACGTTAGGTATTGTTGCCCTGACGAAGTAACATCTGTTCAGAAAGCGCGGCTCCGGCCGCGCTTTTGCTTTTAATGAGTGCACCATTTTCTAATAAATAAAAAAGTTCCGCATTTATTCTTATATTTCATTTCAACCAACCGCTATCAACACCTTTTTCTTATCTCTGATGATTTTCATACATTAATACTATTGAATACTCTGCCAATATTCACCTAAGAAACTATCTCTTCTTTTTATTTCATCCCGGTAAAAACTTTTGCTCCAATTTGTGGCACAGGTTGTAATTTCGCACTGTTTCGGGGCGCTCATTTTATTTAAGCCTGTCTACACTCTGCATTAAGCGTTCAGTTTTCTCTTATTTCGCTGAACTCAAAAGCTGGCATTACGTTTGCTTTATAAACGTTGGCCAATGCCACAGACAGGTTAAGCGCTTAAAAACGCTTCTATAACAATAAATTTCGCCACACAGGATCCATTATGAAAAAGACGATGATAGCCAGCCTGACCGCTGCAGGCATGTTGTTTGCCATAGCCGGTCAAGCCCATGCGGGAACGACGCTGGATGCCGTTAAAAAGAAAGGTTTTGTTCAATGCGGTATCAGCGACGGTCTGCCTGGCTTCTCTTATGCCGATGCGAACGGCAAATTTACCGGTATTGATGTGGATGTCTGCCGTGGCGTCGCAGCAGCGGTTTTTGGTGATGACAGCAAAGTAAAATACACCCCGCTGACGGCGAAAGAGCGCTTTACGGCGCTGCAGTCCGGCGAAGTTGACATGCTCTCGCGTAACACCACCTGGACCTCCTCCCGCGATGCAGGTATGGGAATGTCATTTACGGGCGTGACCTATTATGACGGCATCGGCTTTCTGACCCACAATAAAGCGGGCCTGAAAAGCGCCAAAGAACTGGATGGCGCCACCGTGTGTATCCAGGCGGGTACCGATACCGAGCTGAACGTCGCGGATTATTTCAAAGCAAATAAGATGAAATACACCCCTGTGACTTTCGACCGCTCGGATGAATCAGCCAAAGCGCTGGAATCCGGTCGCTGCGACACCCTGGCCTCTGACCAGTCACAGCTGTATGCCTTACGCATTAAGCTGAGCAATCCGGCGGAATGGATTGTCTTGCCTGAAGTGATCTCCAAAGAACCTCTCGGACCGGTTGTGCGTCGTGGCGATGAAGACTGGTTCTCTATCGTTCGCTGGACGCTGTTTGCCATGCTGAATGCAGAAGAGATGGGCATCAACTCGAAAAACGTTGATGAGAAAGCGGCGAATCCTTCCACCCCGGATATGGCGCACCTGCTCGGTAAAGAAGGTGATTTCGGCAAGGATCTGAAGCTGGATAACAAGTGGGCTTACAACATCATCAAACAGGTGGGTAACTACGCTGAGATCTTCGAGCGTAACGTGGGATCGGAAAGCCCGCTGAAGATCAAACGCGGCCAGAACAATCTCTGGAAT
The DNA here is from genome assembly GCF_014982245.1 of Enterobacter cloacae complex sp. P6RS. Classification (NCBI taxonomy): domain Bacteria; kingdom Pseudomonadati; phylum Pseudomonadota; class Gammaproteobacteria; order Enterobacterales; family Enterobacteriaceae; genus Enterobacter; species Enterobacter cloacae complex sp. P6RS. The sequence goes on along the minus strand of NZ_JADCLB010000007.1, from coordinate 3,531 downwards.
AACGGCGGTATTCAGTACGCGCCACCAGTACGTTAAGTCATAGCTGTAACGGGCACTGCTCGGGCAGTGCCCACTCCAGAGTCATGGTTACTGAGGTTTCTTTATGTCCCATCGCCGCTCAGCCGTAAAAGGATCGCTATCCTTTTCTCATCCCGCGGTCCGCGCCTGGCTATTCCAGATTATTGCTATTGTTGCGGTTGTTCTTATCGCCGTGTATCTCATCCATAACACCATCACTAACCTGAATAATCGCGGTATCACCTCCGGTTTTGCGTTTCTGGATCGCAGCGCGGGCTTTGGGATTGTTCAGCACCTTATCGACTATCAGGAGGGTGACACGTACGGACGCGTGTTTGTGGTCGGTTTACTGAATACGCTGTTGGTATCGGCACTTTGTATTGTCTTCGCGTCCATCCTGGGCTTCTTTATTGGGCTGGCGCGTCTTTCTGAAAACTGGCTGCTGCGAAAGCTTTCCACCATCTATATTGAGACGTTTCGCAACATCCCACCGCTGCTGCAGATCTTCTTCTGGTATTTCGCGGTGCTGCGTAATCTTCCCGGTCCCCGCCAGGCCGTCGATGCGTTTGAGCTGTTTTTCCTGAGTAATCGTGGGTTATACATTCCCTCTCCGCAGGTGGCCGAAGGGATTTACGCCTTTATCGTCGCCATTATTGTTGCGCTCGCGATTTCCGTCGGCCTGTTCCGCTATAACCGTAAGCATCAGATTAAAACCGGACAGCTTCGTAAAACATGGCCAGTTGCCGCTGCGCTGATTGTTGGCTTACCGTTAGTTGCTCACTGGCTTTTTGGTGCAGCCTTGCACTGGGATATTCCTCACCTACGCGGGTTCAACTTCCAGGGTGGTATGGTGTTAATTCCTGAACTGGCAGCACTCACGCTGGCGCTTTCAATTTATACCTCCGCGTTTATTGCGGAAATCATCCGCTCCGGGATCCAGGCCGTGCCTTACGGGCAGCACGAGGCGGCACGTTCACTCGGTTTGCCGAATACCGTGACGCTTCGCCAGGTCATTATTCCGCAGGCTTTACGGGTGATCATTCCGCCCCTGACCAGCCAGTATCTCAACATTGTCAAAAACTCATCGCTGGCAGCTGCCATTGGTTATCCGGATATGGTGTCTCTCTTCGCCGGAACCGTGCTTAACCAGACCGGACAGGCCATAGAAACCATTGCCATCACCATGTCCGTCTATCTAATCATCAGTCTGGCCATTTCGTTGCTGATGAACCTTTATAACCGTCGTATAGCACTGGTCGAGCGCTAAGGATCTATGATGACAAAAGCGATACTGTCGCACTCCTCGCGCCCTGCCAGCTCGACGGGTGGACGTTTTATTCTCTGGGCACGCAAGAATCTCTTCTCCAGCTGGAGTAATAGCCTGCTGACGATTGTCTGCCTGTGGCTCATGTGGGAATTGCTCCCTCCCCTGCTGAACTGGGCGGTTATACAGGCCAACTGGGTCGGTTCAACCCGAGCTGATTGCACAAAAGCCGGCGCTTGCTGGGTGTTTATTCATGAGCGCTTCGGTCAGTTCATGTATGGATTGTATCCGCACGAACAGCGTTGGCGGATTAATCTGGCGCTGGTTATCGGCCTGCTCTCTGTTGCAGTCATGTTCTGGAAAAAGCTGCCTCACCGTGGACGCTATATTGCCGTCTGGGCGGTGGTTTATCCGATTATTGTCTGGGTGCTGCTGTATGGCGGTTTTCTGGGGCTGGAACGCGTTGAAACACGCCAGTGGGGTGGTCTGACGCTGACGTTGATTATCGCTTCAGTAGGGATCGCCGGCGCGCTACCGTTGGGCATTTTACTCGCCCTGGGTCGCCGTTCAAAAATGCCGGTCGTACGCGTGCTCTCCGTTATCTTTATTGAGTTCTGGCGCGGCGTACCGCTTATCACCGTACTGTTTATGTCGTCGGTCATGCTGCCACTGTTTATGGCGGAAGGTACAACGATCGACAAGCTGATCCGTGCCCTGGTCGGAGTGATTCTCTTCCAGTCCGCCTATGTCGCTGAAGTTGTACGCGGTGGCCTGCAGGCATTGCCTAAAGGCCAGTACGAAGCGGCGGAATCGCTGGCGCTCGGTTACTGGAAAACGCAGGGGCTGGTGATCCTTCCGCAAGCGCTCAAGCTGGTTATCCCTGGTCTGGTCAATACGATCATTGCTCTCTTTAAAGATACCAGCCTGGTGATCATCATCGGATTGTTCGATCTCTTTAGCAGCGTGCAGCAGGCAACCGTTGACCCTGTCTGGCTGGGTATGTCCACCGAGGGATATGTCTTTGCCGCTCTGATCTACTGGATCTTTTGTTTTAGCATGTCGCGCTATAGCCAGCATCTGGAAAAGCGCTTCAACACCGGGCGTACACCGCACTGAGGAAATTATGAGCCAAATGACTATGACAACCGCCAACGCGATGATTACGCTGGAAAACGTCAATAAATGGTATGGACAGTTTCATGTCCTGAAGGACATCAATCTTAAGGTAAAGCAGGGCGAACGCATCGTCCTTTGCGGCCCTTCCGGTTCAGGTAAATCCACAACCATTCGCTGTATTAACCATCTTGAAGAGCATCAACAAGGGCGCATTGTGGTTGATGGTATTGAACTGAATGAAGATATCCGCAATATCGAACGCGTGCGTCAGGAAGTGGGAATGGTATTTCAGCACTTTAATCTGTTTCCACACCTGACCGTTCTGCAGAACTGTACGCTTGCGCCGATTTGGGTCCGAAAGATGCCGAAACAGGAAGCGGAGGCGCTGGCGATGCACTACCTTGAACGCGTACGTATCGCGGAGCATGCCAATAAGTTTCCAGGTCAGATCTCGGGCGGGCAACAGCAGCGCGTGGCTATCGCCCGTTCGCTGTGCATGAAACCCAAAATCATGCTTTTTGACGAACCGACATCTGCGCTGGATCCCGAAATGGTGAAAGAAGTACTGGATACCATGATTGGGCTGGCCCAATCCGGCATGACGATGCTGTGCGTCACGCATGAGATGGGATTCGCGAGAACCGTGGCCGACCGGGTGATCTTCATGGACCGCGGCGAGATTGTTGAGCAGGCACCGCCGGATGAGTTCTTTGCGCATCCGAAGTCAGAACGTACGCGAGCATTTTTATCGCAGGTAATTCATTAGTCGTTTGCTCTGCCGGGTGGCGGCTTCGCCTTACCCGGCCTACGGTTTGTGCAGCGCAGAAACGCAAAAAGGCCATCCTTTCGGATGGCCTCTTCACTTAATTGATGCCTGGCAGTTCCCTACTCTCACATGGGGAGACCCCACACTACCATCGGCGCTACGGCGTTTCACTTCTGAGTTCGGCATGGGGTCAGGTGGGACCACCGCGCTAAAGCCGCCAGGCAAATTCTGTTACTTCTTGCCGAACTTTAACCTAAGTATAAAGTGGTGCTGATACCCAGAGTCGAACTGGGGACCTCACCCTTACCAAGGGTGCGCTCTACCAACTGAGCCATATCAGCACGCTAAATTTGATGCCTGGCAGTTC